>CAYPHO010000187.1:0-6834 GCA_964410245.1 uncultured Treponemataceae bacterium
TAGGCTCATGGGCGGGTATTTCGGCGTAGCATCCAAGGGCGAGTGCATCCAGGACCTCTTCTTCGGCACCGATTACCACAGCCACCTGGGCACCAGGCGCGGCGGCATGGCCGTCGCCGACCGCGGCAAGATCGCGCGCGTCATCCACGACATCAGCAACACGCAGTTCCGCAGCAAGTTCGACAACGACCTGCACCGCTTCCGCGGCAACCGCGGCATCGGGGTCATCTCGGACTACGAGGACCAGCCCCTCGTCATCGGCTCCCACCTGGGGACCTACGCGATCGTCACCGTCGGCGTCGTGCGGAACGCCGCCGAGCTCGCGAAGAAGGCCTTCAGCGCCCGGAGCGCCCACTTCTCGGAGATGAGCGGCGACGAGTACAACCCGACCGAGATCGTCGCGACCCTCATCGACCAGGAGGCGAGCTTCGCCGACGGCATCCAGAACGCTCAGGAATCGATCGAGGGCTCCTGTTCCATGCTGGTCCTGACCGACGAGGGCATCTACGCCGCGCGCGATCTTTTAGGCCGCACTCCGGTCGTCATCGGCCGCAAGGAAGGCGCCTACTGCGCCGCCCTCGAGACCTGCGCATTCCCCAACCTCGGCTTCGAGGTAGAGCGGGAGCTCGGGCCCGGGGAGATCGTCCTTATCACCGAGGACGGCATCGAGACGAAGAAGCCGCCGAGGAAGGCCATGCAGGCCTGCGCCTTCCTCTGGGTCTACTACGGCTTCCCCGCCTCGACCTACGAGGGCGTCAACGTCGAGGATTCGCGCTACCGCTGCGGGGCCGCCCTCGCCGCGCGCGATTCCGCCCGGATCGATTTCGCCGCGGGCATCCCCGATTCCGGCATCGCTCACGCCCTGGGCTACGCCGCTGCCGCCGGCATCCCCTACAAGCGGCCCTTCGTGAAGTACACGCCGACCTGGTCGCGCAGCTTCATGCCCCAAGCCCAGAACATACGCGACCAGGTCGCCCGCATGAAGCTCATCCCGGTCCGCGAGATCATCGCGGGCAAGAGCATACTCTTCTGCGACGATTCCATAGTCCGGGGCACCCAGCTCCGCGGCACCTTCCGCCGCGTCTACGAGTACGGGGCCCGGGAGATACACCTCCGGCCCGCCTGCCCGCCCCTGCTGTACGGCTGCAAGTACCTCAACTTCTCTCGCTCGGCCTCGGAGATGGACCTCGCCGCCCGCCGCGCCATCGTCGAGCTCGAGGGCGGCAAGGTCCCGAGCGACGTCGGCGCCTACTGCGACGAATCATCCTCCCGCTACGAGGCCATGGTGAAGATAATCGGCTCGAAGATGGGCATCACCAGCCTCGGCTTCCAGCGCCTGGGCGACATGATCTCGGCCATCGGCCTGCCCCGCGAGAAGCTCTGCACTTACTGCTGGAACGGATGCGAGGGACCCCGGGACTAGGTCTCCGATACTCTCGCCCGAGCCGAAATCCCTTTCGATACGACCTCAGCTTGTCGGCGAACCGGGAATGGAGCTGGTATTGCGAATGAAGCGACCAGTCGGAAGCGAGGCGACCAATGGAGATCGGCGCGCGGCGCCGGCCCTTCCCCGGGATCTCCCCGCCGAGTACTTCGTCGAGCTTATCGACAGCATCGATGGTTTCATTATCCTGACGGACGACGAGCTGCGGATCGTCAGGGCGAACCGCGCGACGAGCCTTCTATCAGGCTTTTCGAATCGCGAGCTGGCCGAGAAGAGCCTGCTCGAGCTCGTCGAGTCGGGCGAGCGGCGGAAGCTGAGACGGATCTTGAGCGCGAATTCCGGCCGATGCGGCGGAGAGACGACGATGGTCTCGAAGGGAAGCGCATCGGTCCGCGTCGAATATAGCGCTAGTCGGGTGCCCGAGACGAAAGAGGGCTTCGCGGGCATCCTTTTCGTCTGCAGGCCCAAAGCGATTCCGGAAGGATTCGAAGCCCGATCCGCGACCAAGGGAATTCGGAAGAGGATTCTCAATAGCATCGGCGAGCCGCTATTCGTCATTTCCTTCCCCGCTCGCGTCATCAGCGATTGCAACCAGTGCGCGGTCGCCCTTTCGGGCCGGCCGCGCTCCGAGCTGATCGGAAGGAACATGCTCGATTTCATGGATTTCGGCGATAAAGGCGGCGGGACGGATGCCAAGGCCGAGCTCGTCAACGACGCGTACGCCGGCACTGGCTATTTCCATAGTCGCGTCGATTTCGTCAGGAAGGGGGGGGTAATTCCCTGCGACTGCTTCAGCATTCCATTCATCATGGATTCGGGGTACGTCGGCTATACGATACTCGTCCTTTTCGACAGATCGGAGGAGGAGAAAAGGAAGCTGCTCCTTACGGAATTAGCCGAGAGAGCGGAACGCTTATCGGGCGACCTGTCCTCCTTGGCGGTACGGGTCGGCTCGAGGCAAGGAGGAAGGCTCTTGTCGGCGCAGGGATTCTCCCCGAGGCAGGTGGAGATCGCGAAGCTGGTATTCGAAGGCTGCCCCTCGAAGGAGATCGGCGGCAAGCTCGGGATTTCCGAATCGACGGTAAAGAACCACCTCGCGGCCATGTTCAGGAAGATCGGGGCGACGTCCCGCGTCGATTTCATCCATAAGCTGATCGAGGACAGGATATGGATCGCCTGAGCCACTAGTACTTCCGAATGGCCGGCTAGACCAAGTCGCTATTTGCGCGCGCCCGGATCGTAGCGAAGACTTCAGGAGCGCGCCTTCGCCGCGCGACAAGGAGAGTCGATGAGAGTCACGATCGGGAAGAAACTTATTGCCGCGTTCATCGCGGTCGTCGTCCTGTGCGTCGCCGTAGGGGCGATCGGCATGATCCAGATAGGCAAGATCGTAGAGGCCGACACTTACCTCTTCGAGAGGATGACGCTCCCCCTCTCCGAGTTAATCTCGATAGCCCAGGATTTCCAGAAAGTCAGGATCAGCGTTCGTACGGTCGTGACTACAACCGACGAGAAGGGCATCGCCTCGGCAGAGGCCGAGATAGCCGGGCTGAGGGCAGAGATCGATGCCGCGGCGGATAGCTTCGAGACGACGATGGTCTCCGAAAAAGGAAAGGAGCTATTCGCGAATTTCAAGGCCCAGCGCGCCGAGTACCAGGCCGTCGCGAACGATATCATACGCCTGACCAAGGAAGGGAGGCGCGACGAGGCGCTCGCCCTGATGGCCGGGAGGGGGGCCGATGCGGCCGCGAGATTGCAGGCGGCCGTCGACGGCATCGTCGTCACCAAGGTAGATCTGTCGAGGCAGGCGGCGGGATCGAACGCCGCGGCCGGGGCGAGCGCCAATGCGCTGATGCTTGTCGTCATGGCCCTCGCCGCCATTACCGCGATCGCGCTGGGACTCCTCATGTCCCGGTCGATATCGAACCCCATCGGCAGGGTGGTCGCCTTCACGAAGGCCATGGCCAGGGGAGACCTGACCAAGATCGTCCATGACGACATGCTAAGGCGCAGGGACGAGATGGGAGAGCTCTCCGTCGCCTTCAAGGAGATGCAAGATAGCCTGAAGGAGATCGTCGTCGGCATCCAGGAAGCCTCCAGGCAGGTTTCCGCCGGGAGCGTCGAGATAAGCTCGACCGCCCAGCAGATGAGCCAGGGCGCGACCGAGCAGGCGGCGAGCACCGAGGAGATCTCCAGCTCTATCGAGGAATCCGCCGCCTCGATCAAGCAGAATACCGATAACGCCGTCGCCACGGAGGAGATCGCCCTGAAGACGGCGGCCGACGCCGAGGAGGGCGGGAAGGCCGTCGCGAAATCAGTCGAGGCCATCAACCTGATCGCCGAGAAGATCGGGATAATCGACGAGATCGCCCGGCAGACGAACCTCTTGGCCCTTAACGCGGCGATAGAGGCCGCCCGGGCCGGGGAGGCCGGGAAGGGCTTCGCCGTGGTCGCCAGCGAGGTCCGGAAGCTCGCCGAGCGCTCCCAGGCGGCATCGGGGGAGATTTCGGAACTGTCGAGGGAGACCGTCGAGACCGTGCGCCGCGCGGGCGAGGTCATCGAGGTAATCGTCCCCGACGTAAAGAAGACCGCGGGCCTAGTGCAAGAGATCGCGGCCTCGTCCAGGGAGCAGGGCGGGGGCATCGAGCAGATCAACAAGGCGATGATGCAGCTGGATCAGGTGGTCCAGCAGAACGCCAGCGCCAGCGAGGAGCTCGCGAGCATGTCGGAGGAGCTGTCGGGGCAGTCCGAGCAGCTTGCGGCGGCGATCGAGTTCTTCAAGGTAGAGGCCGCCGCGACGCGCCGGGCGGCGGCGGGTCCAGCGGACGCCGCCCCGCGCGCCGCGGCTCGCGCTCCCGCCGGCGGGATCGCCGTGAAGCGGCCGGCCCGCGGGTCGCGGAGCCTAGCGATCGCGCCCGTCGATCAGGCGCGATCGGCCGCCAAGGCGGATGATGACGGCGAGTTCGAGGAATTTTAATGCAGTATCTCACATTCAGAATGAGCGGCGTCGAGTACGCCGTGGACGTCTGCATAGTTGAGACGGTCGTCGAGCGCGGCGAGATCATGCATGTCCCGACGCCCTTGGACTACCTCCGGGGAGCGATGGACCTCCGGGGAAGCGTCATACCGGTCATCGACCTGTCGAGGAAATTCAAGATCGCGGAAGGATCGTCGGGCGCCGCCGGGGGCATAGTCGTCGTCTTCTGCGTGGAGTCGGGGGCGGCCGGGCCCAGGAGGATCGGCGCCCTCGTGGACGAGGTGTCCGAAGTCCTGTCCGTAGACGAACGTGCCATCGAGACCGCGAGATCGGAGGAAGTCTCCCTGTGGGAGGAATACGTTCGCGGCGTGATCAGGGTCGGCGGCCGGATGATCGTAGTCGTCGAACCCGAGGGAATGTTCTCGATCCGCGAGCTGGAAGAAATGAAAATAGCATGAACGCGAGGGAGGCTGCGTTCGTGGGCGGGCGCGGCGGGGCGATCGGCTTTGATATCCTCCAGGAGAACGATCGCCTTCGCCGCGAAGTGTCGGAGCTCGAGAGGAGCGAGGCGGCTTTAAGCCTCCTTCTCGAGGAGCGAGACGCCCTGCTGAAGGAGCTTCGCTGTCGCGTCAAGGACGACATGACCTGCTTGATAAGCCTGCTCGCGCTCCAGGCCGAATCGGTCGCCGGGAGCGAGGCCTCCGACGCGCTCTTGTCCGCGCGGCGGAGGGTCCAGTGCATGGAGGTGCTCTACAACAAGCTGGATGTCCGCGAGAAGAAGCCCTGCGTCCCCGTCCGGGAGTATTTCGACGAGATACTCCCGGACATGTTCCAGGCGCTGACGCCGCCCTGTCCCGTGTCGCTCCTGTCGGAGATCGACGACGTGCTGATTCCCGCGGACTGCGTCTTCCCGATAGGGATCATCGCGGGCGAGCTGATATCGAGCGCCATGAAGGACGCGTTCCCCGATCGCGGATCGGGAGCGATCGAATTCGGATTCCGCGTCGAGTCGGATCGCGAATGCGTCTTGTCGGTGACGGATGACGGGATCGTCCGCGCGGCGCCCGCCGGGGGGGCTGCGAGCGCCGCTGGGTTCGGGGCCTTCCTGGTCGATATACTGTCGAGGCAATTGCACGCGAGAGTCGAGGTACGGCGCGATCCCGGCACGAGATACTCGATTTACCTCCCGGTCGATAGCTGCCCGCGCGCACCCGCCCCCTCGGCTTGACCTCGCGGGCCCTAGGCCCTAGCATTCATGCGAGGCGCCTTCGGGCGGCCCGGGAGGTGTTCCGGCATGACGGCGGTCAAGATCACGGTAGTGAAGCGCACCCTGCAATCCGACCTGGTCGAGATGCTCGGCGGCGTATCCGTAAAGACCTGCGACGTATTCCGCGAGGGCCAGGAGTTCATCGGCGGCTTTACCATGCCCGAAGGCTTCTGCGCCTGGGCCTGGACCGACATCTCCAAGATGGTCGTCTCGCTCATGGCGGGCGCGAGCTTCGATAAGGGCCTTTTCGAGAAATGGATGAAGGACGGGAAGACCGCGGTGGCCTGCTGCACCGACGGCTTCCGTCCCGTCATCTTCAAGCTCGAGCGCATCGAGACCAACGACCTCATCGATCTCGCGAAAGCCGAGCGGCCGGCGCCGAGGGATGCCTACGGCTCAGAGCGCTGGGGCGAATTCTCCTACGCCATCCCCGGCCTGAAGAGCGGCGCCGCCTATCGCCTGCGCCTGCATTTCTGCGAGGTATACCACCAGGGGCCGGGGAAGCGCCGCTTCGACGTCTACGCGGGGGGATCGCCCGTGCTTAGGGACTTCGACATCGCCGCCGAGGCGGGCGGGCCCTACAAGGCGATCGTCAAGGAGATCGGCGCCGTCGCCGATCAGGACGGCAGGATCTTCCTCCGCTTCGCCAAGGGCCTCGCGGACAATCCCAAGATCAGCGCCATCGAGCTGATCGAAGAGGCCGGCGCGAAGAGCGTCCTCGCGCTCAATTGCGGAGGCGGCGCTATCGGCGGCTTCGCCGCGGACGACTACTTCGAAGGAGGCAACGCCGCCGGGGCGTGACGGGGCGTCCGCCCGCGGCTATATGGCCGCCGCCCTTGGACTGGACCAGGGCGACCCCGCAGGGGCGCCGAATCGCGCCCTGGCGGATCGGTCCGGGAGAGAGCGGGACATCGCGGAGTGGGGGGAGCGTAGAAGACCGGAGGGCCTCGCAGGATCAAGAGCGTAACCCGCGGCGCGCGATAGTCGTCGCCCGCGCCAGCGGGCACTACAATCCATTCCGCTCGATTCCGGGCCGTAGGCCCGATAGTCGTCGCCCGCGTTAGCGGGCACTACAATCCATTCCGCTCGATTCCGGGCCGTAGGCCCGATAGTCGTCGCCCGCGTTAGCGGGCACGTTAATCATTT
>CAYPHO010000188.1:0-6780 GCA_964410245.1 uncultured Treponemataceae bacterium
GGGCTCGGGCATCTGCTCGTATATGTTCTTGAGGATGGGCGCGTTCAGGCTGTTGACGCTGCCCGTTACCAGCAGAACGTCGGCTTGCTTCGGGTCTCCGGTCAGGATGCAGCCGAAGCGCTCGGCGTCGTAGATCGGTGTCAGGCAGGCGAGGACCTCTATGTCGCAGCCGTTGCAGCTCGAGGCGTCGTAGTGGATCAGCCAAGGAGATCTCTCGATATCGCTCACGGCGCGCCCCTGGAAATCAGGTAGAAGGGTATAAGGTTACCCGCGCCGGCGACGAGGGTGATCATCCATCCGATGCTGAGCGTCAGCTTCCATTTCACGCGCGCGGTGATGTTGTCCAGGAGGGTCACCAGGAAGAATGTGACGAGGAGGCCCAGGACGGCCGCGATCCAGCTCGACCCGAAGAGGAGGAGCACGAGGGCGTAGAGGTAGACCGACTCGTACCAGTGCGCCAGCTCGACCATGCCCAGGGCCGGTCCGCCCATATCGGCCGTGAGCCCCATCACGAGCTCCTGGTGCGCGTGGTGCGATGTCGAGAGGTCGAAGGGCGACTTGCGCAGCTTCATCGCGAGCACGTAGATGAGCCCGACGTAGATGCCCGGCAGGTAGAGGTAGGCGGGCATGTCCGAGGCCAGGATCTCGTAGAAGTTGAAGCTCTTCTCGAGGCCGTAGAGCGCGACCAGGGCGATGATGATCATCGGCTCGTAGGCCGTCATGACGAGGAGCTCCCGCTCCGCCCCGGCCGAGCCGTAGGGCGAGCCCGTCGAGTAGGCCGCGAGGATCAGGAAGATGCTGGCCAGGGTCAGCACGAAGATGATGAGGAGGATGTCCGAGCCGTAGAAGAAGAGGACGCCGGTCAGGACCGCGAATACGAGGTGGCTCGCGATGAGCGGCAGCTGCGCGCGATTGACGGGGGCGATGCGCCTGGAGAAGAGCTTGCGCAGGTCGTAGAAGGGCTGGAGGAGCGGCGGGCCGACCCGGCCCTGGAGCCTCGCCGATACGATCCTGTCCATGCCCGCGATGAGGCCGCCGGCCAGGGGCGCCAGGAGCACGTAGGCGGCCGCGACGTAGATCTCGATGCCTTTCATAGCAGTACCGTCCCGATCGCGATGAGCACCAGGAGGATGCCGAGCGCGATGCCGATCCTCATGATCTTCTCCTCGCCGAATATCTCGTTCAAGTAGTAGGAGCGGATCTCGACGCGTTCCTGGGCGCCCTTCGCTCCCTTGAAGGAGAGCCCGGGGCCCGATACGCGGCCGGACATATACGCGGTCGAGAGGCTTTGCTTCCGCCTGCGTGAGATGAAGAGGAGGAATCCCGGGACGAAGACGGTCATCACCACCATGAGGGCGGCGATGAAGAAGTTGCCGCGCGCGAGCCCGAAGGACTTGCCGTAGACGGACAGCAGGAAGGGCTCGAAGGCGAAGCGCGAGACGAGGGCGAAGAGCACGCAGGCCGCGATCGCCAGGCCGGCCAGCACGTACTCGGCTATGAGCTCGAAGGCCGAGACCTTGCCCTCGAGGAGGCCCGCCGGCGCGTTGGGATCGGGCTGCCGAATGAGGACGCCGAGCCACTTGGTCCAGAAGAGGGCGGTGGTAGCGGATCCGAAGGCCAGGAACAGGATCATGAAGGGGCTGACGATGGAGTCGAGGCTTATGAAGGCCTCCATCGCCGCCCACTTCGAGATCAGCATGCCGAAGGGGGCGACGAACATCGCGAAGATGCCGACGATCAGGCAGAGCGTGACCCTGGGCATGCCGATCACCAGCGCGCCCATGTCCTCGATGTCGAGGCTGCCCGTGCCTATGCTCGCGGTCCCGACCGAGAGGAAGAGCAGGGCCTTGGCCACTGCGTGGAAGAGCACCAGGAAGAGCGCTACCCAGGCGAGCTGGTAGGTCCCGATGCCGGCGCAGGCCGCGATGAGGCCGAGGTTGGACACCGTCGACAGCGCGAGGACCCGCTTCGCGTTGCGGCGCGAGACCGCGGCGAAGGCGCCTACGATGAAGGTGAGGATGCCGATGAAGGACACGAGATAGCCGACCGTCGTCCCTTCCATGGCCGGCGCCAGCCGGATGAGGAGGAAGACGCCCGCCTTTACCATGGTGCTGGAATGCAGGAGGGCCGAGACCGGCGTTGGCGCGACCATTGCCGAGAGGAGCCAGGGCGTGAAGGGCAGCTGGGCCGACTTCACGAGGCCCGCGATGGCGAGGAAGGCCATGGGCGCGGCGATGAGGCCCGCCTTGCCCGACCTCCCCGAGTCGATCAGGGCGTCGAGCTCGACCGAGCCAGTCTTCATGGCGAGGAGGATGATGCCGATCGAGAAGGCGATGCCCCCGAGGATGTTCAGGTTGAGGGCGCGGAAGGCGCTCTTCGCCGACTGCTCGTCGTCGTTGTAGCCGATGAGGAGGAAGGAGGCGAGGGTCGTCATCTCCCAGAAGAGGAGCATGAGGCGGAGGTCGTTCGAGAGCACGAGGCCGTACATCGCGCCCAGGAAGGCGAGGATCGTGAAGCAGAAGAGCCTTCGGCGGTCCCGGTACTCGGGATGCTCCTCGTGGTAGGTGCGCATGTAACCGGCGGCGTAGAAGATGATCAGGCCGCCCACGACGCCGATGATGACGATCATGAGCAGCGTCGCCTGGTCGATCACGATATGCGCGTCGACCTCGACGTGGCCGATCAGCCTTTCCCCGACGATGGCGAGGACCGCCTGCGCGATGCCGAGGATCAGGGTGAGCGCGCGCCTGCGTATCGCCGAGACGACGGCGACGTAGGCGGCCATCGCCAGCTCGAGCGCGAGCACCGCCGTATCGAGGTGCGGCATCGTCGCCGATATCCGCAGCGGCAAATCCATGCCCGCGCAGGAGAGCACCAGCCAGAGGGCGAGCATGCCTTGGACGATCGATCCGGCCACGACGAAGCCGCGCCTGATCTTGAAGGTCTTGATGCACGCGGTAATGAGACCGAATACTATCGGTGTCGCCGCGACGTAGAATGGTAGCATCATCTGTGTGTTTTACATCCTAGGGTACTTTTGTAAACATTGCAATATGTTGCGGAAAATCATCAAGAATTATCTAAAAACTTACATTTGCGTAGAAATTCAGGCGATCTCTTGCGGATTTCGCAGTTGGCGGCCGCGGATCTAGTTCCTTTTATATTTCATTCGCGAGGAGCGCTTTTTGAGAGTCCTGATCATCGGCAACGGAATAGCCGGCATCTCGCTGGCCCGCGAGCTCCGCGGCCGCGAGAGTTCCCCGGACCGGCTGTCCATCACGGTCCTCGGCCGCGAGAGCTACGATTACTACGCCCGCATCCGCCTTCCCGAGGTTTTCGGCGGCGCGAGCCTGAGCGCCGAGCTCCTCGCCATCTACAAGCCGAGCTGGTACGCCTCGCGCGGGATCGAGGTCCTCCTCGGAAGCGAGGTCAGCGCCCTCGATCGCGCGGCTCGCCGGATAATCCTCGCCTCCGGCGACGAGCTCGGCTACGATGTCCTCGCGCTCGCGGTCGGCGCCGAGCCCGCGCGGCCCGCGCTTCCCGGCTCCCGCCTGCCCGGCGTCTTCACGCTGCGCGATTACGACGACGCCGCGAGGATAAGGGCCGCGTCCCTGTCCAGGCCCGGTCCCGCCCTGGTCGTCGGCGGGGGCCTCCTGGGCCTCGAGGCCGCGCGCAACCTCCAGCTCGAGGGCGCCTCTTCCGTGACGGTGCTCGAGGCGGCCGGGCGCCTCCTGCCGAGGCAGCTGGACGAGGGAGGCTCGGCGGTCCTGCGCCGCGCGCTCGAGGCGATGGGCGTCGCGGCGATCGCCGGCGTCCGGCTCGAGGGCTTCGATGGGCCGGACCGGCTCGAGCGCGTCCGCTTCGAGGCGGGCGGGGAGGAGCGGGAACTCGAGGCGGGACTCGCGGTCCTGTCGATGGGCGTGCGGCCCAGGATCGGCATGGCCAAGGCCGCGGGGCTCGCGACGGCGCGGGGCATCGTCGTCGACCGCTTCCTAAGGACCTCGGACCCGTCCATATACGCGTTAGGCGATTGCGCCGAGTTCGGCGGCGCCATCCCCTGCATCGTGCCCGCGGCCCTCGAGGAGGCGCCCTGCTGCGCGGCGGCCATGCTCGGCGACGAGTCGAGGCCCTACGCGGGCACGCTTCCCTCGACCACCCTCAAGGTCGCCGGCATCGACCTCTTCTCCGCCGGCGCGGTCGAGCGCCGCGAGGGCATGGAAGAAATCGTCTCGGAGAACGGGGAGGGTAGGTACCAGCGCTACCTCCTCGAGGGCGGGAAGCTAGCGGGCGCCATAGTCATCGGATCGAAGAGCCGCGCCCGAGCGGTCTCGCCCCTCATGGGGAAACCGACATCGCGCGCCGCTATCGAGGCGCTGCCGTCGTGAGGGCCGCGCTCATGCGACGGCGCCTCCGACCAGTTCCTTGAATTCGGCCTCCTCCAGCGTCTCCTTCTCCAAGAGGAGCTCGGCGGCGCGGGCCAGGAGCTCCTTGCGCGCCTCCAGGAGCGAGAGCACGAACTCGTAGCGCTCGGCGATTATCCTTGATATCTCCTCGTCGACGTATTTCTGCGTCTCCTCGCTGTACTCTCGCGTCATGACGCCCTCTTGCTGGAGCATCGGCAGGGCCGAGCCGCGCCGCGTAAGCGCGACGTTCCGGAAGCGCTCCGACATGCCGTAATCGGTGATCATGCGCCGCGCGATATCGGTCGCGCGCGTCAGGTCGTTGGCCGCGCCCGTCGATATTCGGCCGAAGACGAGGTCCTCGGCCGCCCGCCCTCCCAGGAGGACGTCGATCTGCCCCAATAGCTCCTCGCGCGTAAGGACGAAGCGGTCCTCGGTGGGCAGCTGGAGCGTGTAGCCCAGGGCGCCCAGGCCGCGCGGCACGATCGATACCTTGCGCACGGGGTCGGATCCCTCGGTGAAGGCCGCGGTCAGCGCGTGCCCTATCTCGTGGAAGGCGACGATGCGGCGCTCCTTGGGGTTCATGACGCGGCTCTTCTTCTCGAGGCCCGCGACGAGCTTCTCGATCGCGGCGTCGAAGTCGCCTTGCAGCACCTTCTTGCGCCCCGCGCGCACGGCGAGGAGGGCCGCCTCGTTGACGAGGTTGGCCAGGTCCGCCCCCGCGAAGCCGGCGGTGCCGCGCGCCACCTTGGCCAGGTCGACCGAGGGATCGAGCTTCACGGCCTTGACGTGGATGCGCAGCACCGCCTCGCGGCCCGAGAGGTCGGGCCGGTCCACCAGGACCTGACGATCGAAGCGCCCGGGCCGGAGCAGCGCGGGATCCAGTACGTCGGGCCGGTTGGTCGCCGCGAGGATGATGAGTCCCGAGGTCGCGTCGAAGCCGTCCATCTCGACGAGGAGCTGGTTCAGGGTCTGCTCCCGCTCGTCGTTGCCGCCCATGACTCCGGTGACCCGGCTCTTGCCGATCGCGTCCAGCTCGTCGATGAAGACGATGCAGGGAGCCTTCTCCCTGGCCTGCTTGAAGAGGTCGCGGACGCGGGCCGCCCCGACGCCGACGAACATCTCGACGAAGTCCGCGCCGCTCATCCTGAAGAAGGGGACTTCCGCCTCGCCGGCGACCGCGCGCGCGAGGAGGGTCTTGCCCGTGCCGGGCGGCCCCACGAGGAGGACGCCCTTGGGGATCTTGCCTCCGATGTCAGTGTACTTCTTGGGATTCTTGAGGAAGTCGACCACCTCGACGAGCTCGTCCTTGGCCTCGTCGACCCCGGCCACGTCGGAAAAGCGGGTCTTCACGTCGCCCTCGGCGACGATCGTGGCCTTGTTCTGCCCGAAGGCGAGCACGTTGCCGCCGGGATTGCCGAGGCGCTTGAACAGCACCCGCCACAGGACGATCATGAAGCCGATGGGCAGGATCCAGCTGAGGAGGAACGAGAGGACGGCCCCTCCCTCCTGCGAGACGGCCTCGTAGACGACGCCCTTCTCGTCGAGCAGCTTCGTAAGCTCCTCGTCGTATATGGGCACGGTCTTGTAGACGGCCTTGGGCCTCGCCGCCGCGACGCTCCTGGACGGGAAGGCCGGGGAGGAGGAGCCCGAGGCGCTCGCGCCCTCCTCGGCGAGGGCGTAGCCGGTGTAGTAGTGCTGGTCCATCTCGATCCGGGTTATCTCGCCGGATCGGATCTTTTCCTTGAATTGGCTATAAGGAATGACCTCGTTGCCGCTCCTCGCGATTAAGACGTTGAACAGGGCTACGGCGGCTACCATGGCGACGACGTAGCCGAGCGAGAATTTGAACTGGAAGCCGTTGAAGCCCGGCGGGCCGGCGCGATTACTGTCCCCGGGCTTGCCCTTCGAGGGCGGCTTCTTGCCCGTCCATCTGCCGTTACCGCTCGCCATATGCCCTCCGATGCCTCGCCATACGTACACTCTAATGTACGAAATCCCTCCCCGCCCGGCTATTCCGAGCCCGGCGGGCGAGCCCCCGCGGCCTCAGCCTTGACTCGGGCCTCGGGGATTCCGTATATTTCCCTCGACCCAACACATCATGGACCTAGTAGCTCAGGAGGATTCCGCTATGAAAGTAAAGCCCATCGGCGATCGCGTTCTCGTCAAGATCCAGGAGAGCGAGACCAAGACGGCGGGTGGCATCATCATCCCCCAGACCGCCCAGGAGAAGACCCAGACCGGCGTCGTCGTAGCCGTCGGCGCCGGCTCGAAGAACGACAAGGGAGTCCTCGAGCCCCTTCCCGTGGCCGAGGGCCAGAAGATCATGTACGACAAGTACGCCGGCACCCAGATCAAGATCGACAACGCCGAGCACCTG
>CAYPHO010000189.1:0-6707 GCA_964410245.1 uncultured Treponemataceae bacterium
GGGCCATGTCGCTCGTGCACGAGACGCTCTACCGATCCGACGACTTCTCCTCGGTAGAGCTGGCGCCCTATATCGGCAGGCTCTGCGACTACCTTCTCGACGCGTACTCGGCCGACAGGGACAAGGTCCGCCTGAGGCTCGCGGTCGACGGCCTTCGCCTGCCCTTGGAGAAGGCGATACCCTGCGGGCTCATCGTAAACGAGCTCGTCGTCAACGCGATCAAGCACGCCTTCCCGGAGGGCCGGACCGGCTCGATCGAGGTCTCGATGTCCGCGGCGCCGGGCGGCCTCGCCTCGCTCGTCGTCAAGGACGACGGGACGGGCGCGCCGGAGCCGGGGCCGGGCCCGGCCGCGACGATCGGGATGAACCTGGTGCGCACCCTCGTCAAGCAGCTCGAGGGCGTGATCGAGACGAGCTCGGGCGGCGGCATGACCGCGCGGGTCGTCTTCCCGATCTAGGCCGCGGGGAACCGCCGCTCGAGGGGCGGGCCGAGGATGCGCCCGGCGCCGATCCGGTGTATACTCGACCGATGGAAAGCCCGGACCGCGCCATACTCTGCGTCGACGACGAGGCCGTCATCCTGATGAACCTGAAGCTCCTCTTGAAGAAGCGCTACGGCCAGCGCTTCCGCTACGAGTGCGCGGCGGACGCGGAGCGCGCGCTCTCGGCCATGGAAGGCCTGATCGCGTCGGGCATCCGGGTCATCCTGATAATATCCGACTGGCTCATGCCGGGGATGAACGGCGACGCCTTCCTGCGAGCCGTCCACGAGCGGCACCCGGGCATCAAGGCCATCATGGTCTCGGGCCGCATCGACGAGGGCTCGGTGCGCCGGCTCGAGGAGGAGGGCATCTTCTCGGGCTTCCTGAGTAAGCCGGTCGCCCCGGGCGAATTTTACGCGATGATCGACGGCCTGGTCGCGGACGAGTCATAGCCGCGGGCCGAAGAGGTCGTCCCTGACCAGGGCGGCGAACGCCGTTCCCGGGCCCGGGCCCAGCGACAGCTCGCCGCGCATCTGCAGCTCCACGATCGATACGACCGTCTGCAGGCCGACGTGGCCGTCGCGGCGGTAGTCGAAGCCCTCCGGCAGGCCGACGCCGTCGTCCGATACGATCAGCTCGAGCGTCGAGGGCGACGCGCGGCTCAGCCTCACCCTGATGGTCCCCGACTCGCGGCCGGCGAAGGCGTATTTGGCGCTATTGACCATGAGCTCGTTCAGGACGAGGCCGAGGGGAACGGCGACGTCGATGACGGCGACGATGCCCTCCTCGGCCTCGACGGATACCGATACGCCGCGCCGCCCCTCGAGGTACGCGCCGGCGACCGTCGACGCGAGGTCCCTGACGTAGTCGCCGAGGTCGATCCGCGACAGGTCCTTCGACATGTACAGCTTCTGATGGACGAGGGCCATCGAGGAGATGCGCCCGATCATGTCGCGGAGGGCGGCGGCCACGCGCTCGTCCCCGCTCGCCTCCGCCTCGAGGCTCAAGAAGGCCGATATGAGCTGCATGTTGTTCTTGGTGCGGTGGTAGACTTCCTGGATCAGGACTTCCTTCTCGCGCAGCGATCGCGCCACCGCCTCCTCGGCCCTGATGCGCTCGGTAACGTCCAGATAGCTCGAACGGATGATCTTCCGGCCTTCAGAGGGCAGGAGATTCATGCGCAGCTCGCAATCCAGCGCCTCGCCGTCGGGCCTGGCCACGCGCAGCATGACTACGGCGCTCTCGCCGGCCAAGGCCGCCGCCTGGGCCCTCGCGAGGCTCTCGCGGGCCGGTAGGGGATCTTCTCCCGCGCGAAGGTGAAGCTTGACCGGATCCATGCCTATCAGCTCGATGCGGCCGCGGCCGAAGAGTTCCTCGGCCCTGCGATTGCAGTCGACGAAGACGCCGGCGTCCGCGTCGAGCATCATGATGGCGTCGGGAGCCTCCTCGACGAGGATGCGGCTGCGCTCCTCGCTCAGCACGAGGTACTCCATGGCCCGAGTCTCGGACTGTCGCGAGCGGGCGACGTCGTTCCTCATGCGGTTGTAGGCCTTCACGAGGAAGTCCAGCTCGTCGCCCCTGTACTTCTTGCCGAGGTCCAGCGGCGGCGCCTCGGGCCGGACGTCGTTCCTGATGATATAGGCGGCGATCCTGGAGAGGTAGCGCGCGACCCTCCTCGAGAAGAAGGTCAGGACGACGAGCGACTGTACCGCGAGGAGGAGGACCTGGAGGATGACCAGGGGCAGGGCCTGCGCGGCTACGTCGGCGAGCAGCCTGCGGGTATCGATCTCGAGCGTCAGCGTGCCTACCTCAAGCTCGCCTCCCGCGGGCATCGCCTTGCGGATGGGGATCACGATCTCCTCGGCGCCCCCCGAGCCCTCGCCGCTCGCGACCGAGATTCCCCGGCCGTCATCTATGGCCGCGCGGCTGATATACGGATAGTTGACTATGCCGTCGGCTATGGCCTTGAGTATGCCGTCGTCGAAATTCCACAGGCCCTCGGCGACGCTGGCGACCTGGGAGGTCCGGAAGGCCTCGACCTCGCCGCGGACGACAATAGTCTTGTTCCGATATTCGATGGCGAAGGCGATCGTCGACGAGAGGATCACGAATGCCATCGATACCGCGAATATGAACCTGAAGGCCTGGCGGCCCACGGTGTCCCTCGGCGAACGGCCCCTAGGAGCCATAGAGCCCCCTCCTTCGTCCGGCCGGGCGCGAAGCGGAATCGACTAACGGCTTACTGCCTCCTGGCCTTCTGTCGATAGTAATCTATATGACGCGTAGAGAAAAGCTGAGGGAGATGCCGTTCAGCGGCTGTCGCCGCCCCTTCCGGAAGCCGGTTTCGGCCCTTGCCCTCGCCCTGGCCCTGCTCCTTCCCCTCTCGGCCTCGGGGCAGGCTATCCGCATGTCTTGGTTCGCCCTGCCTCCCCACGTCTTTCCCCCGGAATCAGGCACGGAGGCCGGAGCCCGCGGGAACCCGACCGGCCCGACCATCGAGCTCTTCGAGGCCATCGCGGCGGAAATGGGATACGATGTCGAGTGGGTCGGCCCCTTCCCCTTAAGCCGCCTGGACAGCGAGCGGGAGACCGGCGAGCTCGGGCTGGACGGCGGGTTCCTGACCGTTAAGACGGATATTTCGGTCAACTTCCTTTATTATCCCGCCCGGCCCTATTTCTCGGCCGTGGCCTGCCTGGGCCTGCGTTCCGACAATCCCCTTTCGGCCATCTCGTCGATCGGCGACATCGAGGGGTATCGGATCGGCTTCGTCAGGACCCAGTCCCCGGTCTATCCGCCTATAATCGCCGACAATCGCGGTCGCCTCGTCCTCGAGGAGCTCGGCGGGGACGACTGGACGCTCCGGAACATCCAGAAGCTGCTGGAAGGCCGGATCGACGCGGTATTCGAGCTGAACCCCTACTCGATCGCGTGGAACGCGGCGATAGCCGGCGCTACGGGCAGGATCAAGATACTGAGCCTGCCGACCCCGCCCCAGGACCATTACTTCGTCTTCAATAGAATCTCCCCGAGGGCCAAGGAACTGGTCGAGGCCTACGATCGGGCCGTCGCCAGGATGAAATTCGATTACCGGGCCATGCTGGAGGCCGAGATCGCGGCAGCGGCCGCTGCCGGAGCCGGGACGGCGGGCGGCGCTCGGCGGGCGCCTTAGCGATGCGGCGGGCTCCCTAGCGAGGCGCGGCGAGCGCGATCGGCTATACGCTTTCCCGGCCCTTGATCTCCGAGCCGCGGAAACATTACTTTACTCGCCATGCCCGCGAACGCCATCCAAGTCCGGAATATCTTCAAGACTTACGCCGACGGCACCCCGGCGGTAAAGGACGTGTCATTCGACGTGCCCGAGGCGAGCTGCTTCGGCTTCCTGGGACCGAACGGGGCCGGCAAGACCACGCTCATGAAGATGCTCTACGGCATGGTCAAGCGCGACCGGCGCGAAGGGACCCGGGTCGACGTCCTGGGCTTCGACCCGGCCCGCGACGAGCTGGCGATCAAGCACCTGTGCGGCGTCGTGCCCCAGGACAACAACCTCGACAACGAGGTGGACGTCGGCGCCAACCTGTACATCTACTCGAAGTTCTACGGCATTCCCTCAAGGGAGGCGCGGGTCCGGATAGCCGAGCTCCTGGACTTCATGGAGCTCAAGGAGAAGGCCAAGGCCAAGGTAGGCGACCTGTCGGGCGGCATGAAGCGGCGGCTGGTAATCGCGCGGGCGCTCATGAACAAGCCCAGGCTCCTCATACTGGACGAGCCGACAACGGGCCTCGACCCTCAAGTACGGCAGCTGATCTGGGACAAGGTCCGCAGCCTGAAGCGCGAGGGCACGACGGTCCTCCTGACGACGCACTATATGGAAGAGGCCTATCAGATCGCGGATTCCATCGTGATCATGGACAAGGGGGCGCGCGTCATCGAGGGCAATCCGCGGAAGCTCCTGGCCGAGGGAATCGAGGGCTGGGTCCTGGAGGTCCTGGACGAGGACGCGATGGGCGCCTTCGGGGAAGGCCCCTTGTCGCCGGGCGTGCGGCGCGAGGACGGCGAGTCCCGCTCGCAGTTCTTCGCCGAGCACCCGGAGTCCCTGCGGGAGATAGCCGCGCGCCTGCCCTCGGGCGCTACCCACTTGCGGCCGACTAACCTGGAGGATCTCTTCCTCCGCTCCACCGGGAGGCAGCTGAATGACGAGCAATAGGGCCTATCCCCCGCTGGCCTCCAGGCTCTTCTCGGTCTGGTACCGGCACTTCCGCACCTACACCAAGGACCTAGCCTCGAACGGCTTCCCGCCTTTCATGGAGCCGCTCATCTTCCTGGCGGGCATGGGCATCGGCATGGCCCGCTACGTCCCGGGCCTGGCGGGCATGAGCTACCTGCAGTTCCTGGCCACGGGCCTCGTGATGACCAGCGCGATGTTCACGGCCGCCTTCGAGTGCACCTACGGCACCTACATCCGCCTCGAGTTCGACAAGACCTACGACGGCATGCTGGCCGCGCCGCTGAAGGTGAGCGACGTCATGATAGGCGAGGCCCTCTGGGCGGGCACCAAGGGCGCCTTCTTCTCCCTGGCGGTGCTCGTCATCATCTCGGCCTTCGGGCTGGTAAATTTCGCGGCGGCCCTGCTGACGCCCTTCGTGGGCTTCCTGACGGGCTTCCTCTTCGCGGCGATCGGGCTGCTCATTACCTCATTCGTGAAGAACATGAACCACTTCAACTTCTTCTTCACGGGCCTCTTGTCGCCGATGTTCATGTTCTGCGGCACCATCTTCCCGATCGAGAACCTGCCGCCCGCCTTGCGCGTCGTCGCCGAGTTCTTGCCGCTGACGCACCCGGTCAGGCTGGGCCGCGTGGCGGCCATGGCCTCGGGCTGGAACGCGTCCCTCCTCCTGGACCTGGCCTATACGATCGGCGTCGCGGCGCTGGTCATGGCCCTGGCGACTCGACGCTTGGAGAAGAGGATCATAAAGTAAGGCCCGGCGGTCCCGTCCGCGCGCCCGGCGCGGCCGCCATAGGGAGGCGCGATGAGCGGCATACGATTAAGGGACGTGACCAAGCATTACCGCGTCTTGAAAAGGCGGGAGGGCCTGGGGGGCTCGATCCGCGACCTCGTCTCCCGCGACTACAAGACCGTGAAGGCCGTCGACGGCATCAGCCTCTCGATCGAGCAGGGCGAGCTCGTCGGCTTCATCGGGCCTAACGGCGCCGGCAAGTCCACGACCATCAAGATGCTCTCGGGCGTCCTCGAGCCCACGTCCGGGACGATCGAGGTCGACGGCTTCGTGCCCTATCGCCAAAGGCGGCGCTACGTCCAGCGCATCGGCATCGTCTTCGGCCAGCGCACCCAGCTCTGGTGGGACCTCGCCGTCATCGAGAGCTTCAAGCTCCTGAAGGAAGTCTACGGGATCGACGACGCGGCCTACGAGCGCAACCTCGGGATATTCGACGAGATCGTCGGGCTTAAGGAACTGTACGGGATACCCGTGCGGAACCTTTCCCTCGGGCAGCGCATGCTCTGCGACATCGCCGCGAGCTTCATCCACGATCCGAGCACGATATTCCTCGACGAGCCGACCATCGGCCTCGACGTCGAGATCCGCTCGAAGGTGCGCGCCATCATCAAGGAGCTCAACCGCGTCAAAGGCGCGACCGTACTGCTCTCGAGCCACGACGTCGGCGATATCGAGAGCCTCGCGCGGAAGATCATCCTGATCGACAAGGGGAAGATACTCTACGACGGGCCGACCGAGAAATTCAACGGCATCTTCGGCAGGTACCGGACGCTGCGGCTGGACGTGCACGGCCTCTCCGAGGAGGGCGTCGCGCGCCTTAAGGAAAAGACGGCCGAGCGCGCGGGAGCGGACAAGGGAATCGCCTTCGGCGAAGCCTCGGGCGGCTGGCTGGACTTGAGCTTCGACCAGGACAGGATAGCCCTGCTCGAGCTCCTCAATCCGATCCTCGCGGCCTTCGAGGTCAAGGACATCAAGGTCGAGGAGATCGCCATGGAGGAGGTCATCAGGCGGGTCTACGAGGGGGCCCTGCGGTGAGGCTCCGCTCCTATCGCGCCATCGTCCGCAACGAGGTCCAAGCGGCCCTCGCCTATCGGGGCCACTTCCTCTTCAGCCTGGCGGGAACGGCCGTCTACCTCGTCATAGCCAGCTTCCTCTGGAAGGCCGTCTACGCGAGCTCCGGCGCGGAGGCTATCGGGGGCGTCGGATTCGA
>CAYPHO010000190.1:0-6674 GCA_964410245.1 uncultured Treponemataceae bacterium
CAGTTGGGCGATGTCGGCAGGGCCCTGCACGCGGGCCGCAGCCGCAACGATCAGATCGCCCTCGACATCCGACTTTGGCTCCGGAAGCGCTCCAGGGAAGTGCGGAGCGCGGTCCTGGACGCGATAGGCGCGATATGCGATCTCGCATCCGGCCGAGAGTCGGCGCTGATGCCGGGCTACACGCACCTGCAGCGCGCGCAAGCCGTGACCTTCGCCCATCACTTGACGGCTTGGTGCGCCGCCCTCGAGCGCGACTACGGCCGGCTCGAGGACGCGGACAGGCGCGCCGACGAATGCCCCCTGGGCGCCTGTGCCCTCGCGGGGACGGGCCTGCCGGTGGACCGCGAAGCCACCGCCAAAGCCCTCGGCTTCGCCCGCCCGACGCGCAACTCCATGGATTCGGTGGCCGACAGGGACGCGTTGGTCGAGTTCGCCTCGGCGGCCGCGACGATGCAGATGCACCTCTCCCGCTTCTGCGAGGAGATCATCTTATGGGCAAGCTCGGAGTTCGGCTTCGTATCCGTCGACCCAAGCTGCTCCACGGGCTCCTCGGTCATGCCGCAGAAGCGGAACCCCGACCCCGCCGAGCTGATCCGCGGCAAGGCGGGCAGGGCCTACGGCGACCTCGTCGCCCTGCTCGTGATCCAGAAGGGGCTGCCCCTCTCCTACGGTATGGACCTCCAGGAGGACAAGGAGCTCGTCTTCGACGCTGCCGACACCGCGATCGGCTGCGCGCGGGCCTTCGCCCGCCTCGTACGGGCCCTCGTACCGAACGAGAAGCGCATGCGCGAGGCGGCGGAGGACGGCTGTCTCTGGGCCGCGGACGCGGCCGAGTTCCTCGTCCTGAAGGGCGTGCCCTTCCGCACGGCATACGCGGCGGGCCGCAAGCTCGTCGAGGCCCGGACGGCCGCCGTGGAATCGGGCAGGCTAGGCGCCTCTCCCTCGGCTCTGTCCCTCATCGCCGATCTGGGCGCCGCGGGGCTCGCCGCCCTGCATGACGCGTGGAAGCTCGCCGACCCGCGCGAGCTCTCGGACTATCTCTCGCTCGATTCCTGCGTGGCCCGGCGCGACCTTACCGGCGGTCCCGCGCCCGCCCGCGCGAAGGCCGAGATCGAGCGCCTCCGTAGCTTCGTCTCGTCGAAGAGGAAGACCCTGGGATAGGACGAGGGCGGCCGCGAGCGCCGCGCTCCATCCGCGTCGGCCGCGTGGCGGTCGGCTAGGCCGCCCGGAGGGGCGGCTTTTTTTGGAGCGAATATGATCGATTACGACGAAGCATCTTCCACTTACGATAATACGCGGGGCGTCGACGGCGCCGTCATCGACCTGATGGCGAGGAGGGGCGCGCTCGGGGCGGCCCTTTCGGACACCGCGGCGGCGCCGGAGATATCTGAGGACGAACCAGCGCCGCATCATCCTCGACCTGCCGGACCGCGTGTACTGGATTTCGGCTGCGGGACCGGCAACTACCTCCGCGCGATCCGCTCTCGCTTTAGATGCGAGCTTTTCGGCCTCGAGCCTTCCGTCGAGATGAGGGCTAGGGCGGTTGCGAAGAATTCCGGCCTCAAGATCGAGAAGGGCGACCATTCGAGCATACCATTCGAGGACTCGTCATTCGATTTCATCTACATGACCGACGTGATCCATCACGTTCCCGACCTCGATCTGCTATTCGAGAGCCTGGCCAGGATTATGATACGGGGCGGACTCGCTTGCGTCGTAACCGAGTCCTGGGCCCAGATCGAGGCGAGGTGGTACAACGCCTACTTTCCCTCGCTCGCGGGAATTGAGAAGGCCCGCTATCCGGACATTGGCGAGATCGAGCGACGCGCGGGGATGGCCGGGCTGGGACGCGCGGGGACAGAGCTTGTCGATTATCCGGGTCCGCGGGCCATCGACGAGGACTTCCTACGCATGGTTGGCGAGAGGAACTATTCCATGTTTAGGCTGCTAGCCGATGCCGAGCTCGAGACTGGCCTTGCCGTGATGGGGACAGAGCTGGGGAGGACATTCATAACTCCCGAAGCCGGCTTAACGCTTGTGTGGCTACAAAAGGGAGGAGAGCTATGATCTTCGAGCTCGAGGAGCTGAGCCTGACCGCCTGGCCGGCCCTGCAGACCGTCGCTTACGACGGATGGCTGCTTCGCTTCGCCGAGGGCTACACCAAGCGATCGAACTCGGTGAATCCCCTCTATCCCTCGACCTTGCCTTTGGACAAGAAGATCGAGTCCTGTGAGGCGCGCTTCCGCTCGATGGGCCTGCCGACGATCTTCAAGATAACCGAGGCCGAGTCGCAGAGGCACATCGACGCGGCCCTGGCGCGGTCCGGCTACGAGCGGATCGATGAGACGGTCCTCATGACGGCGGATCTCACTGTCCCGGGCGTGATCTCGGCGGTTCCATCAGTAGCTCTGTCCCCGGGCGAGCCAGGCGCGGGTCCTAGAGCCGTGGCTCACTTCGGCGCCGCCAGCTCCGCCACGACTCCTTCAGCTCTGTCCCTGTCCGAGACCTTCGACGATACCTGGATCGATGCCTTCTGCGCCTGCGGTAGACACCAGGCCGAGCGAGGCGTCATCGAGAGCATCCTAGACAACGTAATCGTACCGACAATCGTCGCATCGGCGACCGAGGCGGGCGAGATAGTCGGATGCGGCTACGGCGCCATCGACTCGGGATGGGTTGGGCTATTCGACATCGCGGTGGCCGAGGATATGAGGCGTCGAGGCTACGGCGAGGCGATAGTCGCCGCGATCCTCGATCGGGCCGTCGGACTCGGGGCGAAACGCGCCTACCTCCAAGTCGTAGCGGCCAACGTGCCCGCTCGTGCCCTATACGCGAAGCTAGGCTTCTGCGATTCCTACCGATATTGGTATCGCAAGAAGGCTTAACGCGGGCCGGCAGCTCGGAGGCTCGGCGCCCCCGCCTCGTGCTATACTCCTATGACGCGGCCGCGGCCCGCGCGGACAGCCGCCGCGCGCGGCCCGGCCGCGCAGGAGGAGGATCGTGAGATGGCTCGCATGCTTCGCGCTGGCGCTCTCGTTCTCGCTGGGGCCCTTCTCGGGTCGGGCCTGGTCTTTATCATCGACCGAGTCCCCGCGGGAAGCCTCGGAGGAAGGCTCGAGCGCGCGGCTGCCGACCTGGGAGAGGCTCGACGAGCTCTTGAGGATGCTCGAGGACGCGGCGACCGACTCGAGCAGGGACTCGGAACGGCTCAGGGAATCGCTCGAGACTGCGCGCTCGGAATTGAGCGAGCTATCGAGGAGTCTGGAAGAATCCGAGACTCGAGCGAGAGAGTTGTCCGACTCGCTCGAGCTGTGCGAGAGGTCGCTGGAGCTCTCCGAGTAGTCGCTGGAGGAGGCGAGGAAGCTGGAGCGCGGGCGGGAGACTGAGCTCTGGGCCTGGCGTGTCGCGGCCGTCTTAGGATTCGCGACTGGTGCTTTCGGCTTGGGTTACGGATTATCGCGATAGGACGTCCATCGCCCTCGTTGCCGGGAAAGGCGTATCCATCGCTCCGCCGCAGTCTGTCCTTGAGCATACCTATTGCGCTACACGCGATCTATATGCATTCTCTCGGTGTTTATCCTAGAATAAACGAGTATCGGGGCGGTTTCGCGCAGTCGTTTTATTTGCCGGATCTTTGGCCGCATCCCGCTCTCGACGTAGGAATTCAAACCGTACGTGGCATTAGTGATCCTGAAAAATCCAATAAGTAGTTTTTAGGAAAGGAGTAAGGCTATGACCAGCATCTTCTGGCTGATACCTCTGGGTTCGGTATTGGCGCTACTTTTCGCCTGGTTCTTCTTCAGGTCCATGAAGAAGGAGAACGAGGGAACCGAGACCATGGCTAAAATCGCCGAACACGTTCGCGTCGGCGCCATGGCCTACCTGAAGCAGCAATACAAGGTCGTCGGTATGTTCTTCCTCGCGATGACCGCCTTGTTCGCGATATTGGCCTACGTGCTGAAGGTCCAGAACCCTTGGGTTCCCTTCGCCTTCATCACCGGCGGCTTCTTCTCGGGCCTCGCGGGCTTCTTCGGCATGAAGACGGCGACCTACGCGTCCTCGAGGACGGCCTTCGCCGCGAAGAAGTCGCTCGACAGCGGCCTTCGCGTCGCTTTCCGAAGCGGCGCGGTGATGGGCCTCGTGGTCGTAGGGCTCGCTCTGCTCGACATCTCGATTTGGTTTATCGTCCTTAATCAGTTCATCAGTGACGAGGGCGGGCACAAGCTCATCGTTATCACCACGACCATGCTGACCTTCGGCATGGGCGCCTCCACCCAGGCGCTCTTCGCGCGCGTCGGCGGCGGTATCTTCACCAAGGCGGCCGACGTCGGCGCCGACCTCGTAGGCAAGGTCGAGGCCGGCATCCCCGAGGACGATCCGCGCAACCCGGCTACCATCGCGGACAATGTCGGCGACAACGTCGGCGACGTCGCGGGAATGGGCGCGGACCTCTACGAGTCCTACTGCGGGTCCATCCTCGCGACCGCGGCCCTCGGCGCCGCGGCCTTCCTTACGAATCCCGCGATGCAGCTCAAGGCCGTCCTCGCGCCCATGCTGATCGCGGCCTGCGGCATCGTCCTCTCGATCATCGGCATCTTCGTCGTCAGGACGAAGGAGGGTGCCTCGCAGAAGCAGCTGATGGCCGCGCTCTCCCGGGGCGTCAATCTCAGCTCGATCCTCATCGTCGCGGCCTCGTACGGCATACTCAGGCTGCTCGGCATCGACAACGCCCTGGGAATCTGGGGCGCTATCGTCATCGGCCTCGCGGTCGGCATCGTCATCGGAAAGGCGACCGAGTACTTCACCTCCGCCGAGTATAAGCCGACGCAGAGGGTCGCGGCAGCCGCAAAGACCGGATCGGCGACGGTCATCATTGCCGGGCTCGGCGTCGGCATGGTGTCGACCATCGTGCCGGTCGTCTCTGTAGTCGTCGGGATCATCGCGGCTTACATCGCCGCTGCCGGCGGCGATATCGCCAATGTCGGCATGGGCCTGTACGGCATCGGTATCGCGGCGGTCGGCATGCTCTCTACCCTCGGCATTACCCTCGCTACCGACGCCTACGGCCCCATCGCCGACAACGCGGGCGGCAACGCGGAAATGTCGGGCCTCGGCAAGGAAGTGCGCGCCCGGACCGACGCCCTCGACTCGCTGGGTAACACCACCGCGGCGACCGGCAAGGGCTTCGCTATCGGCAGCGCGGCTCTTACGGCTTTGGCCCTGCTGGCTTCGTACATCGAGGAGATCAAGATCGGCCTCGTCCGCATCGGCAAGACGATCTTGGATCTCGGCGACGGCCGCACGGTGGAGACCGCCTTCGCCTCCTTTAGCGACTTCATGGTGAGCTACGGCGTCAACCTAATGAATCCCTTCGTCCTGGTGGGCGTCTTCATCGGCGCCATGATGGCCTTCCTCTTCTGCGGCCTGACGATGAACGCGGTCGGCCGCGCGGCGCAGAAGATGGTCGATGAGGTCAGGCGGCAGTTCAAGGAGATCCCCGGCATCCTGGAAGGGAAGGCGACTCCCGACTACGCGAATTGCGTCGCCATCTCCACGAAGGGCGCGCAGAAGGAGATGATCGTCCCCTCGATGCTGGCGATCGCGGTGCCCATCGCCGTCGGCCTGATACTCGGCGTTCCGGGAACGCTCGGCCTCCTGGTCGGCGGACTGGCCGCGGGATTCGTCCTGGCGGTCTTCATGGCCAACTCCGGGGGCTCGTGGGACAACGCGAAGAAGTTCATCGAGAGCGGGCAGTTCGGCGGCAAGGGATCAGACGCGCACAAGGCGGCGGTCACCGGCGACACGGTCGGCGATCCCTTCAAGGACACTTCGGGCCCCAGCCTTAATATCCTCATCAAGCTAATGAGCATGGTCTCGATCGTCATGTCCGGCGTCACGGTGGCGTATAGCCTGTTCTAGGCGGAGACAGAGCTTCGAAGAGATCGTTGAAAAGAGCTTCCGGCAGTAATGCTGGAAGCTCTTCTTGTTTGTTTTTTGGGGACAGTGCTCGCGCAATCAGTGCTCTCTCAATCAGCAGCTTGTATTTCAGACGTTCGTATCGTATGAGAAAGCCTAGACAGCTTATTGAAGGCGCGCGATATCACGTTACCGCGCGGGCGAATCGCAGAGAAATGATCCTTGAATCTTCCGCGATGAAGGAGCTATTCCTTTCGGTGGTAAAGCGAGCGAAAGCGAGATATTCATTTCGACTCGAGAATTTCTGCGTAATGGGCAATCATTTCCACTTCATCATCCAGCCAAGCCGAGGTACGAGCCTCTCGTCGGTCATGCAGTGGATCCTTAGTGTGTTTGCAATGGCTTTCAATAAATTACTTGGCCTTACGGGACATGTGTGGGGTTGTCGTTTCTTCTCGCGGATACTCGAAAATCTTCGTGAGTTCATTATGGCCTTCATCTATATCGACAACAACCCAATAAAGGCCTGCAAAGTTTATGATTCATGGAAATGGCCCTGGGGAGGATCGTGGCACAATCGTGTGGGGCGCCGCGACCTCGTCGAGTCGCCGGCTGTCTGGCTGCTTCCGTTCATACGTGAAAACTGTAAGCTTCTACAAGCCTGAGTACTTTATTCTCCATGATGCGTGAGCTCTTTTGAAATGGTATAACAGTATCTGATGGTTGCCTAAGGTAAGGAATCAATAGGTAACAATGAA
>CAYPHO010000191.1:0-6673 GCA_964410245.1 uncultured Treponemataceae bacterium
GAACATGGCGGGGCCGTAGTAGTCGGTGGCGATTTCGCCGTTCTCGGGAACGCCATAGTCGATCAGGGTGTATACGTGCCCGTCGGCCTCGTGCATCTTGGCCCAGGTTACCGGGTCGGACTGATAGTGGCGCTTGAGGTTGGGGGCGTACTTCTCGATCAGGTCCTCGAGCGGGATGCAGGCGCCCGCGTCGATGAACTTGGGCGAGTTGATGTGGAGGAGGTCCGGGTAGTCCTCGCCCGCGATCATGACGCCGATCTTCTGATCGGCCTCGCCGACGACGATATCCCACTTGAACGTGACGCCCAGCTTCTCCTTGATCAGCTTGTAGGCGCGATTGTCAGCGGGCGGGATGGGGAAGTTCGTGTTGACGGTGAAGACCGAGATTTCGATGGGCGGAAGCTTCGTCGTCGGGAGCTTGTCCACCGGCTGCGCGACTAGGGACGATGCCGCCACCGCCGCTAGCAATGCGCACGCAATTGTAATTCTTCTCACTTTAGCCTCCTTGAAGACCGTTCGCCGGCCGAGTCGCCGGTTCCGGGTATGATATGAGGCCTTTTCTTATCGGTATATAGGACTTCCGGGGCTCGGCCCTATAGGAGAATTTCCCTATACTCAAACAAATCGAAATCGGCGGCTAATTCCCCTCTCTCGCTTCCCGATTTCGCTCCGGAAGTCGCGAATATACCGAGGGTCGTGCCTACGAAGCCCCCCGCCCGCTCGGTGCTCAGAATTCTGCCATCGATGCCCGAGGCGAGCATTTCTAGCTTTTCGGGGTCTTTCCCGGCGCTGAACGAGATGTTTTGCCCCTCCGCGCGGGCCTCGAGGATGACGGAAGAGCCGGAGTAGGGGCGCCGGGCGAGTATCCGGTCGGGGCCCCCCTCGGCGGCGACCAGGCGCAGTTCTGTCCCCTGATCTGAATGGCCCAGCTCGAGCCGGTACTGGAAATCCTCGCTCTGGAAGAGGACGAGGCCGGCGGCGTCTCCGGCATCGGTCGGGGAGAATTCCATAACCGTCCGTATAGAGAAGGACATATGCCGTTGGCGCCGACCGATATAGGAGACTTCTCCCTTTTCCCGCAATGTCGAGGCCGATGCCCGGAGGCGCAGCCAGCCGGGCCGCTCGGCGAGGCTAGCGAAGGCCGATGCCGGCCGGCGAAGGGACATCCATTCGGGATCGAGGCTCGCTCTTTCGAAATCGTCTCTACCGAGCAGGACGCCCGCGTCGAAGCTCTTGAGGTCGGGCGCCCTGAAAGGTCCGTCGATCCGACCGGAGCCCGGGCAGGGCAGGGGCCACTCGTCCTCCCACTCGACCGGAACGAGGAAGGTCTCGCGCCCGAGGTTGCAGGCGCCGTCGTTGGGCCGGGAAGCCAGGAGGACCATCCACCACTTGCCCGTGGGATCGTCCACGAGATCCCCGTGGCCGACATTGATGACCGGGCAGTTCTTCCCCAGGTGCCGATGCGTCACGATGGGGTTGGCGCTCTTGCCGACGAAGGGGCCCTCGAGGCTGCGGCTTCGCGCGATCGAGATCGCGTGATCCAGGCAGGTGCCGCCCTCGGCGGCCATGAGGTAGTACCAGCCGTCCTTCTTGTAGATGTGCGGGCCCTCGGGCCAGATGCACTCGCGGAGCGCCCCCCTCCAGAGGCCTCGCGCCTCGCCCTTCAGGCTCATGGTCGTAAGATCGAGCTCGCGAAGCCAGACTTCCCAGTTGCCCTGGTACCGCTCGCCTTCGGGGGCGGGCCGCGTGCCGCAATACCAGGCGCGGCCGTCGTCGTCGAAGAAGAGCGAGGGATCGATGCCGGGCGCGTCGGCGAGCCAATGCGGCTCCGACCAGGGGCCGGCCGGATCCTTCGCGGTTACGATGAAGTTACCTCCGCCCGAGACGTTCGTGCAGATAACGTAGAATACGCCTTTATGGCAGCGGATCGTCGGGGCGAAGAGCCCCTGCGAGACCTGGGCGCCCTCGAGCGGTAGCTGCGAGGGCCTGTCGAGCGCGTGGCCGACGATCTTCCAATTGACGAGGTCGCGGCTGTGGTAGACGGGCAGGCCCGGGAAGTAGGCGAAGGTCGAGGTGACTAAGTAGAAGTCCTCTCCGGCCCTGCAGATCGAAGGATCCGGCGAATATCCGGGCAGGATGGGATTGCTGTAGTGAATAGGATTACGCATGCGGTGGAGTATAAGCGCAAAGTCGCCCGCCTTGGCAAGCCGAGAGAACGCCCTGCCTCTCGCATAAGCAATATTGCTTATGCGAGATGGGCGGCGATGCAGTTCGCGGAACTAGCGCCCGCCGGACCGAGGGAATCGGCATGGCGGCGATCGCGAATCGGCGCGCCTAGGATCGCGTGTTCCACTCGACCGCGTACTTGCGCAGGTCGGCGGCGCTCGGCAGCCCCAGCTTTTCCTTTATATGGTCGCGGTAGGCATTGACGGTCTTCACGGAGAGCGACAGGCGCTCGGCGATCTCGGCGGCGCCGCAGCCTCGGCCTATCAGCGTGAAGACCTCGAGCTCGCGGTCCGAGAGCCGGTCCACGGGATCGGCGTCGGCCTTGCCCCCGACGATGCCCTCGAGCATGCGCTCGCGCAGCTGCTCGCTGACGGCTATCCTGCCCTCGAGCACTTCCCTCACCGCGTCGAGCAGGGTGCTGGGGTTCTCGTGCTTCATGACGTAGCCGCGCGCTCCCGCCTTCAGCGCCCGCTCGCCGTAGAGGTTCTCCTCGTGCATCGAGACGACGAGGACGGCGGTCTCCGGGTGCTCGTTCTTGATCGTCCTCACCAGCTCGAGGCCGCTCTGCCCCTGGAGCGAGATGTCGACGATCGCGATGCGGGGGCTCGCCCGCTCGAGCAGGGCCAGGGCCTCGGGAATGCTGCCCGCCTCGCCGGCCAGCTCCAGGCGCAGCTCCTGCGCGATCAGCGTCGCGACGCCCTGCCTGTACAGGGGATGGTCGTCGACTACGATGAAGTTTGGGCGTATCGCCATGAGGCTACCTCGGGACCCTGCAGCTCACCACGGTTCCCCGCTCCCTGGAACGGATGCGGAGCTCCCCGCCGATGACGCTGGCTCGGTATTTCAAGATCTGGAGGCCCATGCCCCCGTCGCTTCCCGCCTCGGCGGGAATGCCTATTCCGTCGTCGCTTACCTCGACGATTATACTCTGCCTATCCATGTACATGCCTACGACGATCTCCTTCGCGAGCGAGTGCTTGACCGCGTTGCCCAGGGCCTCCTGGACGATCCTGAAGATGTGCAGGGCCTTCTCGGAATCGCTGACGTGGAAGTCCCTGGTGGCCTCCAGGCGCAGGACGGCCGAGCACCTCTCGCGCGAGGAGCGTACCAGGCCCTCGACGGCCGATACGATTCCCCGGTCCTCGAGCTCGACGGGATACAGCCCTCGGGCGATGCCCTTGGCCAGGGCCGCCGCCTCGCCCGCGGCCTTCGCGATGGCCGCCGCGGAGTCCGCGTCCTCCCCGACGCCCGAGCGCCGCAGCCTGCCTTCCAGTATGGCCGCCATCAGCCCGATGCCGGCGATGTCCTGGCACAGGTGGTCGTGGATGTCCTGCCCGATCTTGCTCATGATGCTGTTCGACACCGACAAGAGCTCGCGCTCCAGCTGGCGCCTTCCCGCCATCTCTTCCTTGAGCCGCGAGTTCGCGTAGGAGAGCTCGAGCGTCCTGGCCCGCACCATGCGCTCGAGCTCCTTCTCGTGGTCGCGCTCGGCCGCCATGAGCATCGCCCCCTTGAGGGCGCTGGAGACCTGGTCGCGGAAGGCCTCGTAGAGCCTGCGGTCCTTGGAGTCGGCGGTGCAGATGAGGAAGCCCAGGCTGTCGTCGCCGAAGCGCAGGGGCTCGCAGACGTAGGCGCTCCATCGCTCCGGGAGGCCTCCGGGGATGAGCTCGGCGGTCCTGAACCGAAGGCCGTAGGGCGCGAGGATGCGTGTCGAGTCCCCGTCCGAGGCCAGGACGAGCTGGGACCACTCGTGCGCCGCGCCCTTCGACTCGAAGAGCGAGAGCCAGCAGCCCGAGATGCCCAGCTCGCGGGCGCCGCGGGCGATCTCGCGAAGGATGTCCTCGATGCCGAAGGAGGCGATCAGCGAGGCCTCGATGACGCGGAGGGCCGCCTCGCGCTGCTCGGCCGCGCGCCGCTGGGTCGCCATGAAGCGGCTCTCGCCCTCGGCGATCGCGAGCAGGGCGCTCTCGCGGAGCTCGGTCTCGAAGATGCGGCGACGGAGCCCTGCCGGGTTCCGGCCCGCCCGGATCTCTCGGTTCACGTCCTCCGAGAGCGACACGAGGGGATCGAGCGCGGCGGCGTCCCCTGAGTCCTCGCCCTCGGCGTCGTCGGGATCGGGCGCGTAGGGGCAGCCGCAGGACTCGCGCACCACGATGGCGACGCCGGGCTTGGCGATGATCTGCTCGTCGGGAGCCAGGCCGAGGCGCGGCGCGACGATCTTGACGGCGAGCCTGCCCAGCTCGGCCGCCGGCTGCCTGACGGTCGTAAGCGGCGGTAGCGTGAAGCGGCTGTCCTCGGTGTCGTCGAAGCCCGTTACCGACACGTCGCGCGGCACGTCGATGCCCCGCTCGGCCAGGGCGCGCATGGCGCCGACGGCCATGAGGTCGTTCGCCGCCACTATCGCGTCGATCGCGATGCCAGAGTCCAGGAAGCGCGCGACCTTGTCGTAGGCGTCCTCTTCCTGAAAGACGCCGTGCGCCACGTGGACCAGGCCGGCGGTCGGGGCGAGGGCGGAGACGCTCCGCAGGAATTCCTCCTTGCGGGCCTCGGACTCGGGATGGCCTCGGGGGCCGGCGAGGAAGAGGAAGTTCCTGCGGCCGTGGGATCGGTAGAGGTGCTCGGCTATGGACTTCATGCCACCCGAGCACTCGACGCAGACCGAGCCCAGGCCGGGCAGCTCGATGCCGATCGAGACGACGGCCGAGTTCTCGAAGCGGCCGAGGAAGGCCTGCATCTCCTCGTTCGAGATGTAGGTACCGATGACGTTGGACATGACGATGAGGGCGGCGGGCAGGCTGCGCTCCGCCAGGGCGAAGGCGATGTTGTCCAGGGCCTCGAAGCCGATGGGGCTGCCGATCCTCTGGCCGCCGTAGAAGACGATGGCCGCGCCCAGCCTCTCGGCCTCGCGCCTCGCGCCCAGCCAGACGGAATTCTGGTAGGCCTCGTCGAAGCGCGCGGCGAGGAAGCCGAAGACCGGCCTTCCCTTCGTCTTGATCATCGACCCGAGGCCCTCCTGGACCAGGATATCGGAGCGGGGCTCCCGCGTCCATACCGCGCCTGCCCTCGATCATGGACGCGAGCTCGCGAGTCGCGGAAATAAAAAGCCGGCCGCCCTAGGGCAGCCGGCTTAATTCCTACTGTGACGAGGCCGCTCGGGCTTGCTATTCCTTCAGGGCTCCGAGGGCGACGCCCGAGATGATGTAGCGCGACAGGAGCAGGTACACGATGAAGAGGGGCAGTATCGTCAGCGCTACGCCGAGATACACCGCGCCGTACTCGGTCCTGTAGATGTCGCCCCGCAGGAGGCTGACCATGATCGGCAAGGTGTACTTGTCGTTGTTCGTCAGGAGGACCAGGGGCACGAAGAGGTTGTTCCAGCTGAAGACGAAGGAGAAGATGGCCTGGGTCGCCAGGGCGGGCTCCATAATGGGCAGGACGATCCTGTTGAAGGTGTAGAACTCGCCCGCTCCGTCGATGCGCGCCGAATTGACGATGTCCAGCGACAGGGCCCCCAAGAGATACTGCCGCATGAAGAACACGACGGCCGGCGAGGCTATCGCGGGCAGGATTAGTGGCCAGAAGGTATTGGTCCAGCCCAGCTTGTACATGAACTGGTAGAAGCCGATGATCAATACCTGGCCGGGCAGCATGAGGACCGCCATGATGAAGGAGAAGAAGGGCTGCCGGAGCTTCCAGTCGTAGGCGACGAGGCCGTAGGCCGTCAGCGACGAGAAGTAGATCACGAGCAGCGTCGACCCGCAGGAGATGATGAGCGAATTGATGAAGCCCGTCCACGGATTGAAAGTCTTGCCGAGCAGGATCTTGATATTGTTCCCGAGGAAGGTCGAGGGAATCAGCGACACGCCTTGCTGCTGGATCTCGAAGGTGCTGCGCGTCGCGTTTATGAACATGATGAAGAAGGGCATGATGCTCAGCGCGGCGAGAAAAATGCATACGACGTAGATGACGATCTTCGTCACGCTACTGTAGCGAATGACTGATTTGCTCATATCGCCTTGCCCTCTCTTGCTGCCAGTCTAGCCTGCAGTCTCGCGTTCTTGATCAAGGCCTTCCGCTCCTTCTCCAGCTTGATCGCGTCCTTGTCCCGGAGCAGGAAGAACAAGCCTACCGAGAAGACCGAGATGATCGCGAAGAGGATGAGGCTCGCCGCGGCCGCGCGATTGTAGAGGTAGCTGCCGCTGAAGGCTTGGTTGTAGATGAATACCTGCGTCGTCGCCGTCGCTTGATCGGGGCCGCCCTGCAAGTAGAGCCTGGGGATGTCGAACATCTGCATGCCGCCGATGAGGCTGGTGACCAGGGTATAGAGGAGGATGGTCCTGACGCAGGGGATTGTTATCTTGAAGAATGTCTGGGCGGGGCCGGCGCCGTCGATCTCGGCGCTCTCGAAGAGCTCGGGATTGATGCCCAGGATGCCCGCGATAAGGAT
>CAYPHO010000192.1:0-6629 GCA_964410245.1 uncultured Treponemataceae bacterium
GTCGGCGGCATGTCGGAGTTCACCTCATTCACGAGCGCCGTCCCCTGGTGGCTGTCCTACGCGGCCCTGGGCGCGGGGCTCCTGGGCATGGCCCTGGTCACCGCCGCCCTCCTGCGCGCGACCGGCAAGCTCTCGGATCGCCGGATGTGGGCGGGAGGCAGGCGGGGATCGAGGTTCGGGGGCGCTCATGCCGCCTCCTTCGCGCCGGGGCCCTTCCCGGTCTCCGGGAGGCGCCTATGATGCCGTTTCGTCGCCGCCCTTGGGCGGGAGCGCGGGCGGGCTCCCGGGAGCGTTGCCGAACTTCTCGCCTTCCTCGTTGATGCCCTCGGGATCGACGTGCACGATGACGTCGTAGACCTCGGGGAGGCGCGACTTGATCGCGTCCTCGATGCCTACGGCGATATCGTGGGCTCGGGCGACGGTGATGGAGGGATCGACCTCGATATCGAGGTCCACGACGATGAGCGAGCCGAGCTTGCGGACTCGCGTGCGATGCGGGTTGCCCGCGCCGGGAACCGAGGCCACCGCGGCGAAGACCTCGCCGTAGCGGCCCTCGTCCTCGGACCCTTCCATGAGCTCGGCGCTGGTCTCGCGGAAGATGCCGAAGGCGACCTTGACTATCCACAGGGAAACCAGGAGGCCGAGGACGCCGTCGAGGATAGGCAGGTCGAGCGCGTAGGCGAGGCCGAGGCCGACGAGGACCGAGGCGGAGATCACCACGTCGGAGCGCATGTTCTTGCCGTTCGCGATGAGCATCGAGCTCCCGGCCTTCTTGCCGAGGCTGAACTGGCTCCACGCGAGGAGGATCTTGCCGACGATGGAGACCGCGCTGACGACGAGGGCGATCGGCGAGGGAAGGGCCGCGTCCTCGGCGGAGGCGAGGGCCCTGATCGCGCCCATGAAGAGCTGCGTCCCCGCGAAGAAGATGACGAAGGATATGGCCGTGGTCGCGAGGGTCTCGGCGCGCGAGTGGCCGTAGGGATGCTCGCGGTCGCCCGGCTTGTCGATGATGCGAGCCGTCGCGAGCGCGACGATCGCGATGACGACGTCGGTCGAGGAATCGATGCCGTCGCCGAGCACCGCGAGGGAGTCGGCGATGAATCCTACGGCCAGCTTCGCGAGCGCGAGGGCCGCGTTCCCGGCGAGGGCGATGAGGGAGGCTTTGCGGAGGAGTTTCGATCGTTCGTCCATCGGACAAGGCTAGTACGGATGGCTCGCGCTGGGCAAGGCTCGCGGCCGGGCGAATTAGCGTACCTTAACATTCTCGCGCGGCGCAGGCGCGACGCCGCGCCCCTCGCGCCGGGCGCGCGGCGCATGGGCCTCGCCCGCGCGAGCCGCCTCTCATTGACTGCCGCCATATGCGGCGCTATACCTGATTCTAGGAGCTCTCCATGACTACCGAAGCGACGATCTACTTCACGAGGCTCCTCGGCGCGCGGCTCCTCGAGCAGGGCCGCCCCTCCCCGGGCAGGCTCCGCGACCTCGTGGTCGACGTGGCGGGGCAGCGGCCGAGGGTCGTGGCCGCCCTGGTATCAGCCCCGGGCGGCGAGCGGCTCGTCGACTTCGCGCCATGCAGGCCCGTCCGCCGAGGCCGCTCGTACGCCGTCGCCGCGAAGTCGGTCCGCGAGGCCTTCCTCCCGGCCGAGAACCTCCTCTACCTGAAGCGCCACCTCCTGGGCAAGCAGATCGTCGACGTCGACGGCCGCAAGCTGGTCCGCGTGAACGACCTCGTGCTCGACTGCTCATCCCAGGCCTGCTACCTGGTAGCGGTCGACGTCGGGACCGAGGGGCGCCTGCGCGCCCTCGGGCTCGCCGGGCCGGCGCGCGCCGCGGCCGCGCTCTTCCGCAAGAAGCTGCCGAGCAAGCTGGTGCTGTGGAACGAGGTGGAGGCCGTCGACTTCTCGACGACCCAGATCAAGCTGTCCAAGGCCTACTCGAAGCTCGACGGCATACATCCCTCCGACCTGGCCGACATCCTCGAGGAGCTCGACCACGCGTCCCGCGTCGCCCTCTTCAGCTCGCTGGACGAGGAGAGGGCCGCCGACGTCCTCGAGGAGCTCGAGCCCGACGCGCAGGCGGCCATCATCGAGAACATACCCGAGGGGAAGGCCGCCGACGTCCTGGAGAAGATGCCCGCCGACGAGGCCGCCGACGTCCTCGACGAGCTGGGCCCCGAGAAGGCCGAGAGCATCCTGGCCGAGATGGAGGACTCGAGCTCCAGCGAGGTCCGCAGCCTCATGGCCTACCCGGACCACACGGTCGGCGCCCTCATGTCCACGGACTACGTCTTCTTCAACCAGTCGATGAAGGCCGGCGACGCGATCGCCGAGCTCAGGGCCGAGAAGCCCGAGGCCGAGGTCGCGTACAGCCTCTACGTCCTCGATATGCGCGGGCGCTACGTCGGGACCGTGTCGCTCAGGGACATCGTCGTGGCCGAGCCCGAGACGCGGCTGGGGCAGCTCATGAACTCGGTGATCGAGCCCCTGAGGGACACGGACGACGACTCGGAGCTGCCCGAGCTGATGATCAAGTACAAGCTCCACTCGGCCCCTGTCGTGGACGCCGAGAAGCGCCTGGTCGGCACCGTCGTCATCGAGGACGTGCTCGAGAGCGCCACGCATAAGCGCTGAGCGCTGGGCGGCGCTCGCCGCGCCGCATGCGCTGGAGCCGCGGCGCCGCCGCGGAAGCTCCCGATCGCCGCGAGATCGCGCTTGCAAAGCCCCCCGCGGTCACCTATATTCTGCCCCGATGATCCAGGCGCTGTATCAGGACGACGAGATACTCGTGATCGACAAGCCCGCGGGGCTGGCGAGCCAGCCGGGCGAGGGCGTGCGCGTCTCAGCGGTCGAGGCGATCGAGCGGGACTTCGGCTTCAGGCCCTATCTCGTACACCGCCTGGACAAGGAGACGGCGGGCTGCCTCGTGGTCGCGCGCAGCTCCCGCGCGGCCTCGTCCTGGTCGGCCCTCGTCGAGTCCCGCGAGCTTCGCAAGACCTATCGCGCCGTGGTCTCGGGCCGGCCCCGGGGGAAGGCGGGCCGCTTCGACGAGGCGATCAGGGCGCGCGGGATCGAGAAGGCCGCCTCGACCGAATGGGCCCTCGTCGGCTCGTTCGGGGAGTATTCCTACCTCGAGCTCGTCCTGGGCACCGGCAGGACGCACCAGATACGGCTCCATCTCGCCTCGCACGGCCTGCCGATACTCGGGGACGATCGCCACGGCGACTTCGCGCTGAACAAGCGCCTGCGCAAGGAAGCCGGCCTCAAGCGGCTCATGCTGGTCGCCTGGTCCCTCATCCTGCCCGGCGGCCGGCTCATTCGCGCCTCGGTCCCCGAGCACTTCCGCGATTTCCTCTCGCGCTTCCCCGATGCTCCCTCGCCCGAGGCCGAGGCCCCGGGCTCGCCGGCCCGAGCCGGCGAGGGAGCGGCCGGGCCTCGCGCGGCCCCGGCCGGGCGGGACCCGCGGTGAGCGCGCCCGTGGCGGAGCGCTTCGCCCTCCTTCGCGGCGCCAGCTGGCTGACGCCCGAGGGCGAGGTCTACCCGGTGCCCGGCTTCCACGAGGAGTGGCTGCGCCGGCACGAGGAGCTGGCCGAGGGAGCGCGCAACGTCTGCGAGCTCGTCCTGCGCAAGCGGTGGATCTCCGTTTCCCTCTTCGACGGCGGCTACCTTGAGCTCATGGTTCCCGACCGCCGGTCGGCCGACATCAAGGCGGCGGTCCTCGAATTGCTGTCGCGCAACGCGCCTACATGGAAGAAGGCCCTGGTCATGTCCATGGACGAGGAGGGCTACGCGATGCTCGAGCCCCCCGACGCCGCGGACGCGGCGGCCCTCGACGCGGCCTTGGGCCGCATCCTGTAGCGCCCGACTCGCCCCGGCTCGGCGCGCTGCCCCGTTTCGAAAGCACACAGCCTGATCGGCCGCGAAAAAGCCCCTGTTTCCCGAGGAAACAGCCTTCGGCCCCGTGGCCTCCGCCGAGCCCGCGACTTCGGCGCGCGAAGCCGGGACTCGGGCTAACTCTCGATACGAACGAGCATTGCCGGAGAGCGGCGCCTCGTCGTCGAGTCGATCCCGAACTCGGCCTGGCACAATTCTTGATATCCATTTCTTGAGCGGGAAAGCTCGAAATCCAAGCCGAAGGAGGATGCTATGGACCTTATGAAGTGGGAACGCCCCGCCCCGATGGACCTCTGGGAGGCCTTAGACGGCCTGCGCGGCGACATGGACCGCGCTCTCGACCTGTTCAGGGTGCCTGACGCCGCGGGCCTCTTCGACCGGACGACCGCCCCGGCCGTCGACGTAGTCGAGACCGAGGACGAGTATATCGTCTACGCCGACCTGCCGGGCGTCGATAAGGGCGACTTGGAGCTCAGCGTGACGGGATCCTTGGTCTCGATCAAGGGCGAGAAGAAGGCCGAGCGCGAGAGCGAGAAGCGCAAAGTATTCCGGAAGGAAACCTGGAAGGGAGCCTTCAGCAGGACCATCGACCTGCCCGCCCAGGCCGATCCCGAGAAAGTCTCGGCCGAGCTGAAGGACGGCGTCCTCGCGGTCCGCGTGGCGAAGCGCGAGGAAGCCCGGGCGCGGATGATCGCCGTAAAGGCGAATTGACGAGGGAGGACGCCATGGACAAGAGGAAGGACATCGCGGCCCCGCGGACCATAGTCCCGGCCTGCTCGATCAGCGAGGACTCCGGCGTCGTGACGCTGTCGCTGGAGATGCCCGGGGTCCCGAAGGAAGGCTTCGAAGTCAGGATCGAGGGCAACGAGCTGTCGATCGTCGGCGAGAGGCGCGACGCGGAGGCGCGGGGACGCTATCTCCTGCGCGAGCGCCGCTCGGGGGCCTACCGGAAGCTCTTCACCCTGGACGAGACGATCTCGCGCGAGAAGGTCGACGCGAGCCTTGCGAACGGCATCCTGACCGTGAAGCTCGAGGTCAAGGAAGCGGCGAAGCCGAGGAAGATCGAGGTGCGGTGACGGCCTCGCGCGGCGCGTGCGGCCCCGAGCGGCGCGTGCGGCCCCACGCGGCGCATGCGGCCCCGAGCGGCGCGTGCGGCCCCGAGCGGCGCGTGCGGCCCCGAGCCGCCGGCCGCAGCCGAGCCGGCCCGCGATGAAAGGACTGCCCTCCTATCAGGAGAGCAGTCCTTTCAGCATATTGGCGTTGACGACGGCGCGTCCCCGGGAATGGTTGTTGAAGGCCACGAGGAGGAGCTCGGCCTTCTCCTCGACCGACCTTAGCAGGGGAATTGTTCCGGCTAACTCTTCCTCCGAATACAGGTAGTCGTACCTCCCCGTCGCTCCGCCCGTCCACCATGCCTCGGCGTTGCGGCCGTGGAAGCGGAAGTACGACCAACCCCCGGTCACCGCCGCCGTCGACGGCGGCAGGCCTGGGAGGTCGGGGCGGTCCACGAGGACCAGCGCGGCCTCGCGCCGGTCCAGCTCGGCCAGGACGCGATCCTCGTGCCACTCGTCGTTGCGGAACTCCACGGCCAAGGGCAAGGCGGCCAACGCGTCGCAGAGGCCGCCCAGGTAGCGGCGGCTCTCCTCGGTCCGCTTGAAGGAATAGGGCAGCTGGACGAGGACGGCCGCCAGGGCGTCGGCCTCGGCCAGGGCGGCGGCCGCCGCCGCGAACTCGGCGGCCCTCTCGCGCCAATCGCTTCCCCGCTCGTGCGTGAGGCTCTTGTGCGCCTTGAGCGCGAAGAGGAAGCCCTTCGGGACCTTGGCGGCGAGTCGCGAGAGGGCCGCGGCCTTCGGCATGCCGTAGTAGCTGAAGTCGAGCTCGACGAAGGGGAAGGCGCCGGAGTAGTAGGAGAGGAAATCCTCCTTCGCGAGGCCGTCGGGGTAGAAGGGGCCGCGCCACTCGTCGTAGGAGTAGCCGCAGGTCCCGATAAGGGTTCTCCGCTCGCCCATGAGCCTACTATGCGCCGGGCGGCCCCGGCGGCGCAATGGCGGCGGCCCCGCAATGGCCGCGAGCCGGCCCTGGCGGCGCGATGGCGGCCGCGCTACTATCGAGGCATGAGCATACGCCTGCATTCCGAGGGAGCCGCCGGGGAAGTCACCGGCTCGAAGCACGTCCTGAGCGTCGACGGCGCCCGCTGCCTGATCGATTGCGGCGCCTTCCAGGGCAAGCGCGAGGCCGCCGAGAAGAAGAACCGCGCCTTGGTCTCCGATCCCGAGTCGATCGCCTCGGTCATACTGACGCACGCCCACTACGACCACTGCGGGCTCCTGCCCCTCCTGTCGAAGCGAGGCTATCGCGGCAATATCTACGCGACCCCCGCGACCCGCGACCTGGCGGGCGTGGTCATGATGGACTCGGCGGCCATCCAGGCCCGCGACGCCGACTACCTGGCCAGGCAGGCGGCCAAGAAGGGAGAGTCCTTCGACTGGAAGCCCCTCTACGACGAGGACGACGTCATCGCGGCCACGGGGCAGTTCGTTACGGTGTCGTATAACCGGCCCCTGCCCATCGGCGACGGCATGAAGGTCGAGCTATACGACGCCGGGCACATCCTGGGCTCGGCCATCGCCTACGTCCACGCCCGCGACCGCTCGGGCCGCGAGGTCGCGATCGCCTTCACCGGGGACCTGGGACGCAAGGGCAAGCCCATCATCCGCGACCCCTCGCCCATACCCCCGG
>CAYPHO010000193.1:0-6573 GCA_964410245.1 uncultured Treponemataceae bacterium
GCAGAACGGCACGTTCTCGCCGGCCTCATCGGTCACGTTGATCTGGCGGATGTAGTCCTCGGGGACTGGGAACGCGTACTCGTACTCGGTGAAGTTGTCCGTAGGCAGATTCGCGAGGACCGCGTACTGGAAGGTCCATACCACCGTGCCGTCCGCGACGGTCCCGGCATCCGGCCAGGTCGGCGCCGCGGCGCCCGAGGCGCCGGCCGTGGTTGCGCGGTAGACGTTGCCGTCTGCGTAGAGGTACTCGTCCTCGTCGTAGGCGGTGGAGGCTTCCCATTCGGCGTTCGCAAGCCGTACTCGCTTGGCGAGGCAGGTCCAATCCGAGGACTGCAAGGTCTCGCGGCGTGCGTCGTCGTAGAAGAGGGCGCACGCCTGTTCCTGCTTCCCGGCGGGAGCGGTAAACATATCGTCAGTAAGGATGGTAGAGTCGCCGATGGCTCGGAGCGCCCGGGTACAGATGTCCCGAGCGTCGGCCGGGTAGGCTCCTGGGATAAGAGGGGTACGGGCAATGGCGAGGAATGCGCCGATGATGGCTCCTGCCGTCTCGGCCGCGTAGGCGCCAGGGAGAACGGTGCTCCAGGGGTCGCCCGCCGCTCCGGCTGCCGCGATGCCGGCGCCGACCGTCCCGGCTCCGGCGTGATCAGCGAGGAGGGCGTCGAGCACTGCGTCTTCGATGTCCGTGGCCGAAGGCAGGGCCGCGAGCGCTACATCCATCGGGCCGATAAGGTCGAGAGCGTTCCCTCTCGCGAGGGTCAGCCGGGCCGCGGCCGTGTTGATCGCGTCCAGAATAAGGTCGAGCCGCCCTCCGTCGATCCAGTCCGTCAGCGCACCGGCGCGCGCGGCAGTGAGCTCGACAAGATTGTCGAGGTATCCGGCCCGTGTCGCGGTAAGGCGGCTCTCGAGCTCGTCAACCAGCGTTTCGAGCGCCGACAGCCCGTAAGTCCCATTCGTGAGCGTCGCGAGGAGCGTGTCGAGATCGAGCGCGCCCGCGTCAGATATTGGCAGGCCACCGGCCGCGTCGGCCGCCGCGTTCGGAAGCGCGGTCAGGCCGAGCCGAACGCCGTCCTCGGGGTCGTAGTTAATTAGTTGGATCTCGGTCCCGATTATGATCATGCCCGTAACCGTGCCGCCGACCATAACGCTTGAGGCGCCGGTCGCCCACGCCGCGTCAGGCAGGTCCAAGCGATAATAGCCGTTGCCGATATGGATGATCCCGCCGTCAGAGTGAGCGGAGTCGATGGCGGCAAGGGTGGCCTCGGTAAGGGATACGACGGCGCCGCCCTCTCGGCGATACCAGAGGTCAATCCCGCTCGTGGCGTAGGTGACGCCTTCCTCAGGGGTCCCAACTGTCGAATCGATAATTCTAATGACGACTGACTTGTCGGTCGAGCCTTTTTTTATCTGACGCATAGGCCGCCTCCAAATTGGTCAAGGGACTGCATAATCTTCGTGACAGGCGAAGAACCGCCAGGCGTTACGCTGAACGAGACGGCCTGCGCAGCCCATGTTTTCGATTCTGCGAGCGTCGCGCTCGCGCGAATGTTTGTCTGCGTGCTTGTGAAGGCTGTGTACTCGGCCAAGCCGTATGCCGTTGTGTCCGACCTATCAGGCGCGCTGCCAGCGATAAGAGGGTCAGAGTAGCTGATCGGCGATGCGCCAGCGCTTATCATTCCGAACACGACCGTAGCGGCGGCAATGGTCGTCAAAGTGCCAGACTGCGGCGCAGTGCTTGACCCCGTCGCGCCACTCGGGCCTGCATCAAGCGCGATCGTCTCGCCTGCCGCCGGGCGGAACTGATAGACAATCAGCGAAACACGGTAGCTCGATGCCGCGATCGTGACGCGGAACGTCGCGCTTGCGTTGGCATCGGCATTGAGGTTGTACCCAAAAAGAACGCGCTCGTAGTTCGCTGTTTCGGCGAGCATCGTTGCGGGGTTCGATGTACCATCAGTCTCCGCAACGCTTACGGCCTGGGCGGACGACTTTGCGTAGCCGACGGCGAAAACAAGGACATCGCCGTCTTGAATGTTGAGGGTCGTAGACGTGTCGACCGTCGCGGCAGTCGAGGCTTCTCCTTTCGCCACCGCAATCAATTCCACGTCAGAACTCCGTTACGCTCGCGAGGCTTGCCTGAGCGCCCTGGGCCGCACTTCGTAAGGCCGTAAAATTCGCGACATATGCGTTGTATCGAGCGATAAGAGCCCGCTCATAGTCGTTTGCGCCTGCTCCTAGCGTACTGATCGCTTCGATCGTCGCGGCCCATTTCGTCTGGATGTTTGCCAGGCTCGAGACCGTGTTTGAGATCCCGGACTTGCCGCGCGAGCATGTATCGCGGGCTCCTTCGATCTCGTCGAGGATGGCGTTAAGGTTGCGCTCAATCTGCGAGCTTTTCATTCAGCCTCCAAGAAAGCCCCAGAGCCGAAGCCCTGGGGCTGATTAGCTACTCGTCGCCCTCGTCGGGCAGGGCCGCTCGGATGAGGTCGCGGAGCTTCTTCTCCTTCGCCTTCGCGCTGAACTCGAGGCCGAGCTCCTGCGCCTTGGCCTGGAGCTCCTCGAGGCCCATGGCGTCTAGTTCGTCGCCCTCCTTCCCACCCTCGGCGAGGAAGTCGGCATAAGAGAGCTTCTTCTTCGCGGCCTTCTCGGCCTTGAGGAAGTCCTCCATGCTCTTCTTCACGTCCTTAGGCAGGTCGAAGAACGCGAGGTTCCGGGGGTTGTCGTCGTCGATGACGTAGGACTTCCCGACCTCGTAGATTTCCCCGGACGCGTGGTTAACGCCGGGCCGCGTGCATTCGCACTTGATTCTAGCCATGTGCTACTCCTAGTACGCCGCGAGCGGGGGCTCGTCGGTGAGGTACGCGTCGACCGCGCCGGCCGTGAAGTCCGAAGTCTCCACGGACACGACCTTGAGACCGAGGTACCGCTGGCTGATTTTCTCCGGGAGCCGGAAGGTCCAGACGACGGCGTTGAGCGTGAGGCTCGCGGTCGCGATGGCTCCCGAGGAACCGATGACGGTGAAGGTCCCGCCCGTGCCGTCCGCGGCGGTCCACGGGGCGGTCGAGCCGACAAGGGAGAAATCGAGCGACGTGCCCGTGGCCGCGGCCGTGGGCATCTTGACGACGAGGTAGAGGGGCTTGCCCATCTGCGTCTTCGTCTTCGTGAGGTCGATGATCTGCGTGCCGTAGTAGGTGCCACCGGCAGCCCATACGGTATAGGACCAGTTTTCGGCGAGGACCAGTTCGTTATCTATAATCATGTTACTGCTCCTCCCTTAGCTAAACGTGATTTCGGTGGAGCTAGCGACGAGGGCGTCGCACTCCTTGATCTTGATGCCCATGTAGCGCATGAGCGGGCCGCCGCCGGCGACGTCCTGGAGCGTGAGCCCCGAGGACGCCTTGGTCTCGGCCTGCTTCATGAGACTGGGCGCGATGGCCGGGGGCACGTAGAACGCGGGGTTCCCCATGGCCTGGAAGTTGCGCGGAAGCCTGAAGTACATTTTCCGCATGAGGTCCAGGAGCGCCGTGGTCGTGGCCTCCGCCTCGATGACGGAAAGATCGACGTTCGCGCCGCGGACGGCGTAGCGCCAGTCGCGCACGCAGAGTCCGCACTTCCACTGGAAATGCGTCTGATGCGCGCGGTACTTGCCGCCGGCGTCGTCGAGGACGGTCTGAACGCCGAGGTTCTCCATCTGGAGGCCGGCGACAGAGCCCTTCGGGTAGATCCCGTGGACCGTGTTCAGGCCCCATACGACGAGGAAAATGTCGTATATGTCCGAGCCCGAGGTCGAGCTCTCGTCCGCGTAGGCGAGGACGTTGGTGCCGATGTTCCCGGAGGTGGCCGAGGGGACCGCGTACCTGGGCGCGAGGCCGGTGAAGCGGTCGATGTACACGTTCTCGTCGCCGTAGAACATGGTCGTCGCCATCTGCTGGTTCATGCCCTCGATGTGCGCGACGGCCTCGGAAAGCAGGAACGCGGCGGACTCGCCGTTCAGCGAAGCGAGGTCCTTGTCGACCTCGGACCACGCCTCGAGCATGCCGATCTTGTCCCTGACCTGGGCGGTCTTCGACTTCGTGGGCTGAACGCCGTAATTAAGGCGGCGCCAGGTGGCCGAGGGCAGTCCCGTCCTGATGGTCGAGACGTGGCCGGTAGCCTCATTGCCCTCGACGAACATCATGTCCTCGAGGATCGGGTTCGACTGCGCGAGCATCTCTATGATGCGCGCGACCTTATTATCCGGGTCCAGGCGGGACTTGAAGTCCTGCAAGGTTACCGCGAGGCCCGTGGTTTCCTGAGCCATAAAGGCTCCCTGCTACGATTACCCCTTGGAAGCCGTGTCTCCGAAGAAGACATCGGCGGTGCTCTTGCGGCCGGCGGGCTGTCCGCCGCGTTGGGCCGCGTTGTCGGGCTTCACGAGTTGGCCGAGACGATGGAAGTGCTGGACGACCTCGTAGTTGTACTCGAGGCCCGTCTTCTTGAGCGCGGCGATCAGCTCTTTCGAGCCATAGCGGGCGATGCCCTGCTGCATAGTCGAGATAAACGCCCCGTACTGAGGCCCGTGCTCTTTCTCAAGCCGGGCGCGGAGGGCGGTCTTATCCTCTTCCATGCGAGCCGAACGCGCCTCGATCGCGGCTTTGGTTCGCTCTCCCATCTGCTTGTATATCCAGTTCGCCACGTCCTGGGGGACATGGTTCTTGTGAAGCTCGTCCTTGAAAGCCTTTTCCTGGGTATCGTCGTAGTCTAGTCCGTCTGTCCGGTCGAGCTTGTACTCTTCCGGCTTTGAGGGAACGCCGACCTTTGCGTAGAAGGCTGCGATCTCCTCGGGGCTGGACTTATCGGTCGGTAGGGCAACCATCCCTCCCTGCTTGCTCTCGAGCTCCATGTAGCCCTTGATCGCGTCGTCCATCGTCTTGAATTTGGCGAGGAACTTCGCGGCCTCGGGGGCGCTCTTGAGCTGCTTGGTCAGGCCAGCCGTCCATCCGGCAAGCTCCTGCTCGGTCCCGGCTTCCGCCGTTTCCTTACCGCTCGCGGGCTGTCCATCCTGGGCCCCGTCCGGCGACGCCGGCTCGGGACCGCTTCCGGGGGAAGCTAGGGCGAGATCGGTGGCGAAGCCCTCGGCGGCGTCCGCTCCCTCTCCGCTGGATGGCTCGGGATTGCCAGGCTGGGCCTGATCCGCGGGCTGTCCGTCCATGGTCATGTTGACTCCTTGGCGCTTATGAGCGCCTGCGTCGCTTTATGTGACTTCCCAAAGTGGGTTGTTACGGTCGCGTCGAGTAGTCCGAAATAGCTCTGGAGCATCCGCGTCGCGTAATTGCGGAGGGCCACGGAATCCGGGCTCTTCGTCTCGCGGTAGAAGTACATATCCTCCAGGAGGACCGTGAGAAACACCTGGAAGTCGGGATTCTTCAGGAGATTATCGCATAGGTCGCGGAGGTATTGCGCCTGCTCGGCCTCGCTCTTCTTCTTGAAGTAGCCAAGATGATTCTTCAGGAGGTCGGCGAGCTTCATACCGCGCCTTCCATTTCAGCCAAGGGGCTGCCTGCCTGGGGTTTCTGCCCGAGCTTGTTGGCGTTCTGCATGATGGCCTGCTGGGTCTGCATCTGCTCGGCCTTCTGTTGCTGGGCGGCAATGGCCTCGGCGCGCTGGCGGCGGCGCTCTTCCACGTCGGGCATTTCACGGATGAGCTTCTGCGGGGTGCCGAGAGACTCGAGGCCCTGGCGCATGAACTCGTCCTGGTCCACGTTGTCCAGGGCTTCAACGCCGAACATCTGCACGGCGCCCGCGATAAAGCCCATCGAAGCATTGATCCCGTCCGTCTTGAAGTACCGGCTCTGGATCTGCGAGAGCTTTCCGAGGAATGTGATATCGAGCCCGATACCCGCCTTGATGGCGTCTTGGACGATCTGCGGGGGCGTCGGGAGCTGTCCGGTACGCAGGAGAATATTGACCGTGTTTTTTAGGACGGGCTGAAGGCATTCGGTGTGATGGCGGCCGGTCAGGTAGCCGAGGGCCGCGGCCTGCTCGCCCAGCCGCTCCATGGTCTCGGTCGCGGTCATTTTGCCTGGCTCGATGGTCTGGAGCATGGCGTAGAAGGGCAGGTGAAGATGGTCGTCGATGATCTCTTCGATGTGCTTGGCGTAGTCGAGTGTGATGGGATAGTTCGCGCCAAGGGGGACGGGCTCAACGCGGCGGTCGTCATCGGTAACGTAGACACGGCCGCCGGCGACGTTCAGGTCATTGTCGTTGCCCTCGAGGTCCTCGTGGACGATGTAGGTTGGGTCCGCGATCTTCTGCGCGAGGAGGAGGGTCGACTTCCCGATCCCGTTCCCGATCTTCACGTCGTAGAGTGCGTTCATCGCCTCGGAGCGGCCGTACTCCTCGCCGGAGGACTGCGCCCTGCGGCCGGCGATGTAGGGAAATTCCCAGTATCCGCGCACGTCCAGGATACCGTTGTTCTGCTGGCGATCGCTGGGGTCCCACCATATCGAGACGAACGGCATTTCGGGATCGAAGTCTTTCTGCGCGTATGCCCGGTACCGCTCATCCATAGGGAATACTGAGTGCTTAATGGTCACG
>CAYPHO010000194.1:0-6563 GCA_964410245.1 uncultured Treponemataceae bacterium
CTGGACCGCGTAGGAGAATCTCATGCCGAGATTGGAGCCGTCGCCCAGAAGTTCGCGGAATCCGCCCAGGTCTCGCGGCGTGGAGATGACCAGCACCTCGCGAATGCCGGCCAGCATGAGGGTGGACAGCGGATAATAGATCATGGGCTTGTCGTAGACCGGCAGCATCTGCTTCGAGACCGCGCGCGTTGCCGGAAAGAGGCGAGTCGCCGTGCCGCCTGCGAGGATTATGCCTTTCACGGATGGTACCCCCGAATCGCGAGTTTTTATACTGAGGGGAATATACCCCGCCCGACCGTGGCCGCACAATACCGCGAAGCGCTACAATGCGCCATGCCGATCAACGACGGGCTGCTTCGGCGGGGATTATCCGCCCTCGGACTTGCGGACGAAGGCGATCTCGCCGACGGCCTTCGCCGATACCTCGCCGAGATCGAGCGCCTCAATCCCAGCCTCGGCCTGGTCGGGGCATCGGGGGACGAGCTGATCGTCAAGCACGTCCTGGACAGCCTCGCGCCGATCGCCCTGATACGGGGCCTCGCCGCGGAGATCGCGGCTCGGGCGGCCCCGCCGGAAGCGCCCGGCCCCGGAAGCGCCCGCCCGGCCCGCAGGATCCGGATCGCGGACCTGGGCACGGGCGCCGGGCTGCCCGGCATTCCCCTGGCCCTGGCCATGCCCGAGGCCGACTTCTCCCTGGTCGACCGCATGACCAGGCGGACGGATTTCCTTAAGTCGGCGGTCGACTACCTCGGCCTGGAGAACGCCGAGGTCGTCGAGGAGCAGGTCGAGCGGGCCAAGGGAAGCTGGGACATCCTGGTCTTCAGGGCCTTCCGTCCCTTCGAGCCCAAGCTGTTCAAGCGGGTGTTCGCGTTATGCGATCCCGACGGCCGCGTGGTCGCGTACAAGGGGAAGGCGGACAAGGCCCGCGCGGAGCTCGGCTCGATCGAGGGACTGTATTCCAGCGCGAGGATCGAGGGCGTCGCGGTGCCCTTCCTGCCGGACGAGCGCTGCGCCGTCGTCATGAGCCCGGCCCGCTCGGCCCGGCCCGGCGCCGGGAGGCGGCCGACCGCCTAGCCCGGATCGGCGGGGGCGGCGCCGCGGGCGCCCCTCACTCGGCCAGGAGGCTCTTCGCCCGGGTGTCGATAGTGTGCAGGACGTTCATCAGCGACTGCTTCTCGATGAGGTCGATCAGCCGGGCCTCGACGAAGCGCTTGGCCTCGTCGCTGAACACGCCGGCCGTTATGCAGTAGCCCTTGCCCGCCTTCAGGTCCTTGACCCTGGCGTGGAAATCGCGGACCGCGAGCTCGCCGACCGTGCCCTGCGACCTGATGTACCTGAATAGGATGATGTCCGACCACTTCGAGGTCTCGACCTCGGCCAGGATGTCGGCCCAGTCGCTGCCCTGGACCGAGATGTCGGTGATCTTGATCTTCGCCTTGGGGAAGAACAGGAGCGTGATCCTGCGGCAGAGCGTCACGAACTCGCTGGCGGTGCCGATCAGGTAGACCTGCAAGTTGCGGTTCGAGTTGAGCTCCCGGTACTTGGCCAGGAGCGAGGGGACGTCCTTGTAGTTCGGGTAGGCGGACTGGATCTCGCCGAGGAGGGCGACGGCCTTCCCGATATCCTGCGACCGGAGGCAGGCCGCGGCCAGCCGGTACTTAAGCTCCATGACGGTATCGATCTTGGCGTCCGGGTGCCGGAGCCCGATCTCGAAGTCCGCGGCCGCCCTGTCGTACTGCCGCTGGTTCATGTGGATGGTGCCGGCGAAGAGGGCGGCCGAGGGGCCCAGGGCCGGGTCGGCGCGCAGGTGCGTGAAGATCTTCAGCGCCTGCTCCAGGTTCCCCAGCTCGTAGTAGCACTCGGCGGCGGTGAAGAGCGACTCCTTGTCGCCCGGCTCGAGGTCGATGGCCTTGCGGAGGGCGTACAGGGCGTCCTTGTAGCCCTTGACCTTGAAGTAGGAATGGCCCAGGTAGCGCAGCGCCGGCGCGTGGTCAGGGTTGATGGCCGAAGCCTGCTTGAGCAGGGCGACGGCCTTCTCGTAGGCCTTCTTCTGGAACTCGATCATGCCGAGGTTGTAGTCGACGTCGAAATCGTCCTGCTTGAAGGTCCTCGCGACCATGAGGCCCTTGTAGGCCTCGTCCAGCCGGCCCAGCCGGAAGGCGGCGATGCCGTAGCGCGAGTTCGCCTGGAACTCGTCGACGTCCGCGCTGCCCGCCCCGGCCTCCGCGAGCGTCGAGTAGGACTTGAATGCGCGCTCCCAGTCCTGGTCGTCCCAGGCCATGGAGCCGAGGGCCGCCAGGGCCTTGTGGTCCTTGGGGTTCGCCGCCAGCCGGCGATTCGCCTCCTTGAGGATCTGGCCGCGGTCCCTCGAGGCCAGCTTCCGCTCGGTCCCGCCGAGCCGCGCGCCCTTCTTCGACGAGAAGGCGACGCTAAGGACGAGCGCGACGATCAGCAGGATGACGATGGCCGCGACCAGGGGCAACAATCCCATAGCGTCAATAGTGGATCGGGCGATGCCCGATGTCAACCGCCGGCGCGGGCCGACGCCGCCGAGGCCAGCTCGCGAACCATGTCCTCGATGTCGCCTTCCCCGAAGGAGCGCATGATCCATTCCTGCCCCGGGAAGGTGCTCTCGACATTCGACTGTACCGAATAGCGGACCCTCGTCGCGACGCCCTCGGCGTCCGCGAACTCCTCCAGGTACCAAGACCCGGTCACCGACCTCGTAGCCTCGTCGACCTCGATCGTCCTGAACATGAAGGCCGCCGACCCGTCGCCGTTCCGTATCAACTCGTTCTCGAACACCAGGCTCGACTCGACGCTCAGGCCCAGGGCGCGGATCGCGGACTTCTGCTCGGTGACGGCTATCCTTCCGTCGTCCGATCGGACCTTCACGGACTCGATGCGCTTGAATACCCTCGGCGAGGACTCGAAGTCCCACAGCACTTCCAGGATCGGCCGGACGGGACAGCGGAATACCGCGTCTACCTCCGCGCTCATGTCGATCCACGTCCTCTTGTCGGAGCCTCTCTCAGAAAGCACGTCGAAGCGAACGGTATTCAGGGGATAGCAGAAGGGAAGGGCCTTCGCCTTCGAGGCCGCCGCGAGGCCGGGACATGCCGAGGCGGCGAGGAATGCCGCGGCGAGAAGCCTTAGCGCGCCGACGCGCGCCGCGTTCGATGCCATATACGAACCTCGATTGTCCCCCGGGCCGGGGGCGGGATATACTGCTGGACATGGCTTCCAGGAGTTGAGCGCGTGAGAATAGCCTATATCAGCGATTGCTACTGGCCGAGAGTCAACGGCGTGACCGTCGCCCTCCAGACCTACCGCGACGAGCTGGCGAGGCGCGGGCACGAGGTCCTGATACTCTGCCCGGACTATCCCTCGATGAACGGATCAAGGGCCAAGGAGGCCTTCGTCAAGCGCCTGCGGGCGCAATCCACGCCGTTCTCGAAGGAAGATCGGCTGGTAAAACCGACCGCTCTGCCCGCGATGTTCCGCGCCCTGGACCGCTTCAAGCCGGACGTCATCCATATCAATTCCGAGTTCACCGCCGCGTGGATGGGCCTCTTCTACGCCAAGCTTCGCGGGCACCCGGCCTTGATCACCTCCCATACCGACTGGGAGGACTATGTCTGCAACTACATACCGCACGTCGACAGGAGGCTCTTGCGCGGGATTGTCCGCTTCCTCATGCGGTCCTTCTTCCGCCACGCCGACGTCCTCGTCACGCCCTCGCCGTCGCAGAAGAGGCTCTTGAAGGGCTACCACCTGCACAACCGCTTCGTCATCGTCCCCAGCGGCGTGTCCTCGCTGTTCGGCAGGCGCGCCGACGCCGAGACGACTGCCTACCGCGCCGCGCTCGACTCGCGCTTCCCCGGCCTGTCGGGGAAGCGGATACTCCTCTTCGCCGGCAGGGTCGCGGAGGAGAAGGATCCGAGATTCCTCCTGCCGGTCCTGTCGAGGATCCTCGAGCGGCGGAGCGACGTGGCCCTGGTCTTCGCGGGCGACGGCCCCGCCAGGGCCCATGTCGAGAGCTCGGCGAGGAGGCGCGGCCTGGAGCAGCACTGCTTCTTCCTGGGCTACATAGCCGCGACGGAGCTTGCCCTGCTGTACGGGGCATCGGCGATATTCGTCTTCCCGTCAAAGACCGAGACCCTGGGCCTGTGCACGATAGAGGCCATGTCCTCGGGACTGCCCGTCGTGGCGGTAGGCGAGATGGGCACGAGGGACGTCATGAAGGGCGATCACGGAGGCTTCATGGTCCCGAACGACCACGAGGCCTTTTCGGACGCCGTCCTTCGCCTCCTGGACGACGAGGACCTGCTTTCGCGCAAGTCCGAGGAAGCGATCGCGTGGGCGCGCCGCTTCGGGCCGGAGGCGATGATCGAGCGGATACTCAGGCTGTACAGGGTAGTCGCCGCGCGCCGCGCCAAGGTACTGGCGATCAGGAGCGGCATACGGTAAGGCCCTCGGCGCCGCCGAAAGCCGCGGTCGCCGCGGCGATCGCCGTCCTGGCGGCGGCCGGGACGCCCGCGATAGCCGAGGACGCGTCCGCGCTGCTTTGGGGCGACGACCGCGCCCGCGCGGCCGAGGAAGCCTTCATCCTGGCCGGCGCGGAAGCGCCTCTCCTAGAGCGGCCCATCCTGGCGGGCAGGCTGCGAAGCGCCCTGCACGAGCTTGATTCGGATAGCGCGGACGCGGACGCGGCGGCAACCGACCTGGCGCCGGACGATGATCCCGCGACTCTCTCGCTTACGACGTCGATCGCCGGCGGGGTCATGGGCGCCCCGGACAGGAATACATTCATTACGCCGAGGTCGGTATTCAATGCCGAGAAATACAATGATGTTGATGACGTTGACCGAAATGCAGCGATCGCCGGCGACCTTGGTCGAATCTTCTCTCCATGGGACACCACAGGCGACCGCCGCGCCTTCCTCAAGCCCTCCGCGATGAGCGCCGTCCTGGCGACGCCCGCGCTCCTCGACTTAAGGCTCCAGCTCCGGGCAGGGCCCGTCGTCCTCGACCTGAATCCGGAATTACGGCCGGCGTCCAACTTCTACCGGACCGAGGGGCCCTGGTACCTGAACTACGGCCTGGTCGCCGATCCCGCCAGGGTTGACGTCAACGTCCCCTACCGCGGAATCGCGACCTATCTGTCGGGCCCCTTCGAACTGCGCTTCGGGCGCGACAAGCTGCACTTCGGCCCCAGCTATAAGACAGGCCTTAGCTTCAATGCCCAAATGCCCTGGGCGGACTACGCATCCGCCCGCGTCGACGCTGGCCCTGTCGGCTTCTCCTGGTACCTCGTCCGCCTGAATCCCTACCTGACCGAGGACGAGGAGCGCTACCTGGACGCGGTCCGCGCCTACCCGAGCCTCCGGGCCGACCCGGGCGCCTACCACGAGCTCATCGGGACCGAGGCCGAGAAGAACATCGCCGTCGGCCGCCTAACCTGGCGCATCTGCCCCTGGGCTACGGTCGCGCTGACCCAGCACGACCTGGTCGCCGGAAGGTCGATCCAGCTGAGCGACTTCAATCCCCTCCTCATCTGGCACAACCTTTTCCAGGAGGGAGTCTACGGCGTCCCGGCGATGCTCGAGGCGAGCGTGACGCCGATGCCGGGCCTGCGGCTCTACGGGCAGTTCATGTTCTACGACGCCACGGTGGCGGACGAGACCTCGGACGGCATCGAGAACGCAGGCGCCTCGGCATACCTCGCCGGCGCTACGGCAGTCCTTCGCCCGTTCGCGGAATCGGGAAAGCTCTCCGGCTCACGGATACGGTTGGACGCCGAGTTCGTCCTCACCGATCCCTGGGTCTACGGGAAAGCCTACTCGTACCGGCAATTCGCCAGCCGCTATATCTTCGTCGAGCCGAACTCGGGACGGGACTGGGTCGACTATCCCATCGGCCCCGAGTTCGGGCCGGACGGCGCCGATATCGACCTGCGCGTATCGCTGGGCCGGCCCGGCGCCGCGGAATTGAAGCTCGGCCTGAACTACCACGAGCAGGGAAGCATCACGCTGATCGGCTACGGCGACGGCAGCGACTACGCGCACAAGGAAGAGTACGGCCGCGACGGGCTGGTATACGTCAAAAACGACGAAGCTGCGGAGCGCCGCTTCAAGCTGGAACTGGGCGCCTCGTCGCCGAGCTGGAGCCTGGGAGGATTCGCGATCCGCGCCGAGGCCTCGGTCGCGGCGACCTGGGCCGCCAACTACGGCTTCGCTCCCGGCGACGGGCGCTCCTGGATGGACGCCTCGCTCGCCGTCTCGGCGAGCCTCTAGCCGTAGGCCGCCGACCCGCGGAGCCGGGCCGCTACTTCCCCGGGCTCCAGGCCCAGCTCGCGCCCAGGGTCAGCGAGGCGATGGGGCCGTCCTCGTCCGAGGGCTTGTACAGGGGAATGCCGTTATCGATACTGCCGGGCTCCTCGAGGGCGACGGCCGCCAGCTTCAGCCTGTTCCAGGCGTAGCCCAGCCGGGCCGAGGCGAAGAACTTAAAATCGCCTAACGCGTATTCAGCCTTACCGGACAGAAGGACCTTCTTCTCCAACA
>CAYPHO010000195.1:0-6559 GCA_964410245.1 uncultured Treponemataceae bacterium
TCGCCCTTCTAGCCTGTCCTCTTTCCCTCGGAGCCCAGGCCAAGGGCGGGCTCATCGGTATTTCCAAGTTCGTCTCGCACCCGGCCCTCGACGCCATCGAGAAGGGCATAGTAGAGGAGATGAGCGCGGCTATGCCCGACCTTAAGTTCGACCTGCAGAATTCGAACGGCGACATGGGCACGGCCGCCCAGATCGCGCGCCGCTTCAAGGACCAGAAGCCCCTCCTCGTGGTCGGCATCGCCACCCCGAGCGCCCAGGCCCTGGCCAACGCCATGAAGGACGTCCCGGTCGTCTTTTCTGCCGTGACCGACCCCGTGGCCGCCGGCCTCGTCGCCTCCTGGACCAAGGGCGGGGCCAACGTAACCGGCATCTCCGACATGGTCCCCGTCCGCAGCCACCTCGAGTTCATGCTCAAGCTGAAGGACGTGAAGCGGCTCGGCCATGTCTACAACGCGGGCGAGGCAAACTCGGTCAAGCTGGCCGAGCTCGTCAAGGCCTTCTGCGACGAGAAGGGAATCAAGCTCGTCGAGGCGACGGTCACCAACTCGGCCGAGGTCAAGACCGCGGCCCTCTCCATCGCCGGCCGCATCGACGCTATCTACCTCGGCAACGACAACACGGTATTCTCCGCCATCAACGCGGTCGCCGAGGTGGCCATCGACAGGAAGATCCCCCTGATCACCGCCGACCCCAGCTCGGCCGAGGAGGGCGTTCCCGTCCTCGCCGCCCTGGGCCACGACTACTACGCCATGGGAAGGGCGACCGGCCGCCTCGCCATCCGGATCCTGAAGGGCGAGAAGACCGCCGATATCCCCGCCAGCCTGTCCAGCGATCCCAAGGACTTCCTGACCGTGATCAACAAGGACACGGCCGCCAAGATCGGCCTCTCGATCCCGGCCTCGGTCATGGGCCTCGCCCAGGTGGTCGTCGAGGACGGCAAGGCGAAGCGGAAGTAAATGGTAGAAGGAATCCTGCTCGAGGGCCTGATCTACGGGATCATGGCCCTCGGCGTCTTCATAGCCTTCCGCGTCCTCGATTTCCCCGACCTGACGGCCGAGGGCGCCTTTCCCTTCGGCGCCGCGGTCGGGGGCGCGCTTATCGCCTCGGGCGCCTCGGGGCCGATCGCCCTCATCGCGGCCTTCGGCGCGGGCGCCCTGGCGGGCTGCGCGACCAGCGCGATCCACCACGGGCTTAAGGTCCCGGCCCTTCTCGCGGGCATCGTCACCATGACGGGCCTGTACTCGATAGACCTCCGCGTCCTGGGAGGGCGGGCCAACCTGCCCCTCATCGCGAAGAATCCCGTCATGCGCGGCAGCGAGTCCTGGCTCGGCGCCCAGGTCGATCCGACCCTGGCCTCGCTCCTCGCCTTCGCCTTGGGGACCGCCGTCCTCCTCGTCCTCCTCGCCCTCTTCTTCCATACCGAGATCGGCGTCGCCCTGGGCGCCTTGGGCGACAACGAGGCCTCGGTCGTGTCGGCCGGCGTGAATCCCGTACGGCTGAGGACCCTGGGCATAGCTTTGGGGAACGGCCTGGCCGGCCTTTCCGGGGCCCTCGCGGCCTCCTACCAAGGCTTCGCCGACGTCAATTTCGGCTCGGGCATCATTGCCGCGGGCCTCGCCTCGGTGATGCTGGGCGAGCTGGTGCTGCGCTCGAACCGCATCGGCGTCCTCCTCCTGCGCGTGCTCCTGGGATCGCTGCTCTTCCGCGGCATCATGTACGCGGGCCGCTCCTGGGGTTACCTGGCGGGCATCACGCCGAACGACCTGAAGCTCCTGACCGCCGTCCTCGTCGTCGCGGCCCTGGCCTTGAGCCGCTGGAAGAACCGGCAGCCGAAGGCGGCAAGAGGATGATCAAGCTCCAGAAGATAGAGGTGGCCTTCGGCCGAGGGACTCCCGACGAGCGCCTGGTGCTCCGGGGCATCGACCTCGAGGTGCCCAAGGGACAGCGCGTAACGGTTATCGGCTCGAACGGGGCCGGCAAGACGACGCTCTTGAACGCGATAGCCGGCACCGTCCCCTTGGCCGCCGGGCGCGTCATCATCGACGAGGCCGACCGGGAGGGCGAGAGCGAGTGGATGAGGGCGCGCTACGTCGGGCGCGTGCGCCAGGACCCCCTCGCCGGCACGGCCGGCGGCATGACGGTGCTCGACAATCTGGCGCTGGCTTCCCGCAAGGGACCCAGGCGGCTGGCGCCCGCGGTGTCCCCGCGGCTTAGGCGCGAGCTGGTAGAGCGAGTGGCCGAGCTCGGCATGGGGCTGGAGGATCGCCTGCGCGAGAACGTGAACCGCCTTTCCGGCGGGCAGCGCCAGGCGCTTACCCTGCTCATGGCGGCGATCTCGCGGCCCGCGGTGCTGCTCCTCGACGAGCATACGGCCGCCCTGGACCCTCGCAACGCGGATATCGTGACTGCCCTGACCCGCCGCTTCGTGTCGGAATACGGCCTGACCGCCCTGTCGGTGACGCACGACATGCGCCGCGCCCTCGAGGAGGGCGATCGGCTGGTCATGATGCACGAGGGCAGGATCATCGTGGATCTATCGGGCAAGGAGAAGGACGGCATGGACGTCGACGCTCTGGTCGCCCTCTTCGGGAAGGCCCGCGGCGAGATCTACGCGGATGACGGCGCGCTGCTGAGCTAGCGGGCCGCTTCAGGCGATCGCGCGCCCCGCCTCGGCCGGGGCGCCCGCTTCCCTGAGCGCGCGCCCCAGCTCGGAGAAGAGGAGGGCCATCTTCTCCCGCGACTTGCGGCCAGGCGCCTCCTCGACGCCCGTGCAGAGGTCGATGCCGTCGGGCATGATGGAGTGCACGACGCTCGCCACGTTGCGCGGAGCGATGCCGCCCGCGAGGATGAACTCCTTGCCGAGCTCTCGCGCGAGGGCGCGGGCGGCCAAGGTGGCCCATACGCCGATGGTCCTGCCTCGGCAGGCCGCCGCCTGTGCCTCGCCCGCGTCGACCAGGATGCGGCCGCATCGCCATCCCGACCCCAGCTCCCGCTCGGCATCCTCTACCGACGATATGCGGATGGTCTTGTACCAGGGGAAGGGGAGGGCGGCGCAGTCCCCGGGGGCCAGGTCGCCGTCTATCTGGGCCTCGTCGAGCCTCGCCACTCGCATGGCCGCCTCGATCTCCCTCGCTCCCTCGCTCGCGAAGACGCCGACGGCCTTACGGCCCTCGAGCTTGCCCTCGTCCCGAAGCCGGCCGACGATCCAACCGATTTCCCCGGCCTCCAGCGCGCGGGTCGACTCGCTGAAGGCGAAGCCGATCCTATCGGCGCCCAGCTCGAGCGCCGCGGCGGAGTCCTCGTAGCTCGTCATGCCGCATAATTTCACGTTCATGATCCACCCGTCCTCGCGCCGCTCCTGCGTCCACGAATCGCGGCCGAGTATTTCTGTGCATGGAATATGCCAAGCGCTGCGACGATGAGAAGCCTGCTCGATTCGATACGGGAATACGCGGCGGGAATGATAATTAGCTAAGTCTCGCCTGCTCGGGCAATTCGCTTGGATACGATTCTCTGGTCTATTTGATTACAGCGGCGTAGGGGAAAGATACGAAGATGTAGGGGCTTCGCATCGGCGAGGACTAGGCGGGATCCTTCGGTCTCCAGCGCCCGCCGCGCAGCTCGAGGGCGCAGGGACCGGAGAGCTTCGAGGCGAGGCCCGAGCTGAGCCGCCGCGAGGTCTCGGCGAGATCCGCGGGGATGCGCGGGTCCTTAGCGGCCGCGCCGCTGGTCAGGAGGGTCTCGGCGAGGAGCTTGGCCGAGATGAAGCGATCGTACTTGTCGACGGCGAAGGCGAGGAAGTCGGGCAGTATGCCCGCGACCTCCCAAGTCACCTGCTCGGCCTGGGAATAGCGGCCCGAGTCCTTGTCCTGGTCGGTGAATCGCACGGGCAGGTCGCGCGCGATTTCATGTATGCGCGGCGCGAGGTAGTCGAGGTCGAAGAGGCCGGTCGCGCAGTTGAAGAGGATGGTGGAGCCCTCGGCCTCGAGCCTCTCGATCTCCGAGAAGGATATCGCCGGGCCTATGTCAGCTATCGTGCGCCTCGCCGATCCGCCCGGGCCCTCGGCCTCGACGAGGACGCCGCCCTTGACGTCGATCGGGGTGCGGATCGAGAAGTCGAAGGCTGCGCTCTTTCCCGACAGGGCTAGGGCGGCGATCTCCGCGGGATCGGGCAGGTAGCCCAGGTTGTCCACGTTGCCCAGGTAGGCGAAGCGCGCGCCGGCCGCGCGTAGCTCCCGCAGGACCCCGGCGAGGACCCTGAAGCATTGGCCATGGCCGCCGGGCAGGGCGATCGCCGAGTCGGGAAGTCCCCGAGCCCTGTCGAATATGCGCTTCGGCCTGCCCTCGCTCGAATGCGTGAAGGCGGCGATCATCGGCTGGACGCCGGTAGCCCAGCTCGTCCCGTCGATGCCGGCTGCGCTCGCGAGCCCGGCGATCAGGGGATGGCTGCGGTATTCCGCGTAGGCCGCCGCGATCTCGGCGTCGTTGGCCGCGCTGGTCATCTGGAAAAGCGGCATGAAGGAGTCGTCGACGCGCTCTCCACGCTTTCGGGCGGCCAGGGCGGCCGCGAGGCGCGCGCGCATCTTCAAGAGGAGGAAGCTCGCGCCGGGACTGCCGTCCGGCTCCAGGTAAGCGGGCGTTAGGCCCTTGGGGCGATCCCTGCACAGCGGCGCGAGCTCTTCATAGCCGGGCTTCAGCGCCTCGAAGACCTCGTCGCCGAAGGCGCGGTTCCGCTTCGAGTCCGCGTAGCTCGTCGCCGATCCGCCGTTCAGCACGCCGAAGGCCGTTCGCCCCAGGAGCCCCAGGCCGAGCTCGGCCAGGGCATCGCGGTCGAAGGCGAGCATGCCGCCCGCCGTCTCCTCGGCGCCGGCAGGAAGCGTAAGGCCGAGCTCGCTGAGCCTGTCGCGGGCGGAACGGGCATCGACGCTGAGGACGGGTCCTGCCTTCGCGGCCAGGTTCAGGACTCCGCGGCCGTCGATGGCCGGCACGCCCCTCGCCCGGACCGGCGCGAAGCCGTCGTAGAGGCCCGCGTTGTAGTCGGCGAGTATCGAGAGGGTGAGCTTCTCGTCGATGCGCTTCGCCGCCATGTCGGCGGACAGGGCATCGCTGGGACGGTAGGTGTCGGCCAACGCGCGCCCCTAGGCCAGGGCGACGGCCGCGTTGGCCGCGCCGTAGAGCGAGATCGAGTAGTCCTTCGCTATCATGACCGGCGTCGAGGCGAGTATCGCTCGTATATGCCTCGCATAGCTTCTTTCATACATGGCCATGAATCGGGAGCCCTCCAGGAAGCGCGCCTCGTTCTTGGACGCGATGCCGCCGGCCAGGAAGACGCCCCCGGCGGGCAGGAAGGTCGCCGTATGGTCGGCGGCGACGCGGGCGTAGATCTTCACGAAGATGTCCATCGCCTTGGCGCAGATCGGGTCCGAGGAGGCTGCGATGATCGCGGGGCGATCGGCGTCGGCGGCCTCGCGGGCCTTGCGGGCGTCCTTGCCCAGGGCGGCGCCCGACGCGTCGGCCAGCTCGCAGAGGTAGAGGAAGATATTCGAGATGCCCTGGCCCGAGACCGCGGCCTCGGCGCCCGGGACGAAGCCGCAGCGCGCCTCGAGCCAGCGCTGGAGGGAGCGCGTCTCCTCGTCGTAGACGGGGAGTGTTATGTGGCCGCCCTCCGAGGCGAAGGCCTCGACCTTGTCGCGTATCTTGACGACGTAGCCGACACCGAGTCCCGTGCCCGCCCCGACGATGGCGCGCACGCCCGGGCGCGGGGCCGGGAGCGAGCCGTCGGTATGCGGGAGCCGCGTGATCTGATCGGGCCGCTCGGGATCGAGGAGGATGACTCCGTAGGAAACGGCCGTGAAGTCGTTGATGAGTGTAGTGGGGATCGAGAAGGCCGACTCGACGGCCCGGGCCTCGATCGCCCAGGGGGCGTTCGTCAGCTCGATGCGCTGGTCGACGACGGGGCCAGCGCCCGAGACGCAGCAGAGCTCGGGCCTCATTCCCTTGCGCTCCTTGCCCGCCTCCTTGAGGAAGCGGCCCAGGGGCTCGATGAGTGAGGGCTCTTCCTTCGTCTTGTAGTGGCGGTCGAAGAGGAGGGTGAAGGTGCCGCCCTTCTTGCCGAAGAGGGCGAGGTTCGTATTGGTGCCGCCGATGTCCCCCGCGAGGATCACGACGTCGTAGGAAGTGCGCGACGAAGGCATGATTTATTCTACACATCGCCGCGCGTCTTGAGAAGAGGCGACGGAAAAGCGCCGGGCGGCTTATGCCGGCCCGGCGCTCTTTTATGGCCCAAAGAGGAGGCTAGAGCTGGAAGCGCAGCGTCGCGGACGCGCCCAGGGACTTGGTCGCCGGCACGTACATGGCCTGGAGGTCGATGTCGACGAGTATCCTGAGCGAGAAGCCGCCGTAGACGCGGAAGACGGGGGTCGTCGCGTCGGTCGTGTAGGTGAAGCCCTGGTCGCTGATGGTGGGGCCGCCGTTCGCTTCAAACCAATTATTGAGTCCGGTGATATCCGTAGAGTAGTTCGTGCCTACAGTCGAGGCAATTCCTCCGTCTACCTTTGAG
>CAYPHO010000196.1:0-6552 GCA_964410245.1 uncultured Treponemataceae bacterium
CGAGGTCGTCAACGCCAAGGCGCACCGCGCGCACGCGGCGCAGATGACCCCGATCGTCTGCGTCGGCGAGGGCCTGGAGGTCCGTCAGGCCGGCGACCAGGTCGCCTACACGCTGGCCCAGGTCGACGGCTCGGTCGATGCTCTCGCCCCCGTCGTGGACGATCCACGCGCGGTCGAAGCGATAGGTCCCCCTTAGGACGTCCAGCCGCGCGCTGACCGCGGCGCAGCCGTAGACGTGGTAGGCGAAGGGGCTGCCCCGCTCGGCCTTCATGTCGTAGGAAAGGCCGGGGGTCGCGTAGAAGCCGTGGGCCGAGAGGTCGACGCGCTCGAGGTGGGCGCGGTCGACGAGCTCCTCCCAGCCCAGCGCCGCGACCTCGCAGCCGCGCGCCACCCGGCCTCCCTCGATCCGGAGGTCGCCCTTCTCCGCGCCGAGGATGCGCGCCGCGAGCGACAGGAGGCGGCCCCGTATCTCCTCGCAGGCGGCCAGGGCGGCCATGCCGTTGATGTCCGAGCCCGTGCTGGCCGCCGTCGGATATGTGTTGGCCACCGTCGAGGTCCGGACGGACTCGACGCGGACGAGGTCCTCGGGGATGCCGAAGGCCTTCGCGACGATGACCTGGATCTTGCGCGCGACCTGCTGGCCCATCTCGACGGCCCCGGTCGCGACCGATACCGATCCGTCGTGGTAGGCGTGGACCAAGGCCCCGCCCTGGTTCATGACCAGCTTGGTGAAGGAGACGCCGAAGCAGATCGGGATCAGGGCCGCGCCGCGCTTCTCCAGTCGGTTCGACGCGTTGTGCGACGCTATTTCCGCCCGCAGCTCGTCCCAGCGGCAGAGCGTAAGCAGGCGGTCGAAGCAGGTCCCGGCCCGGCAATCCGATACGGGCTGGCCGTAGTGGAAGGCGTCGCCCTCCGCGAGGAGGTTGCGGCGCCTGAGCTCGGCCTGGTCCCATCCGCCCTTCATGGCCGCCGCGTCGAGGGCCGCCTCGATCACGAAGAAGCCCTGGGGCGCGCCGAAGCCGCGGAAGGCGGTGAAGGGCGGGAGGTTGGTCCTGCAGGCGTAGCCCGTGACGCGGATGTTCGGGATCCGGTAGGCGCCCGCCGCGTGGAAGAGGCTGCGCGAGAGGATGGCGGGCGAGAGGTCGCATAACGCGCCTGAATTCTGGTAGTAGTCGGCCTCGAAGGCGACGATCATGCCCTCCTCGTCGAGGCCGATGCGGAAGTCGGAGGAGTAGGGATGGCGCTTGCCGCTCAGGCGCATGTCCTCTCGGCGGCCCAGGTAGACCTTCACCGGCCTGCCCGTCGCGCGGGCTCCCAGCGCGGCGAGGGCGGCCCACTGCCCGCCCTGCTCCTCCTTGCCGCCGAAGGCCCCTCCGAGCCGGGGCGCCTCGACTTCGATATCGTTCATGGGCAGGCCGAGGATGCGGCCGATCTCGCGCTGGACGCCGGCGGGGGACTGGGTCCCTGAGACGACGCGGACGCGGCCGCCCTCCAGCGGCTCCGCTATCGCTCCCTGCGTCTCGAGATAGACGTGTTCCTGGCCGCCGGAATCGACGCGGCCTTCCGCGACGACGGCGGCGCGCGCCATCGCCCGCTTCGCGTCGCCCATCGCCATCGTGCGCGGCGGGATGAAGTAGGATCCGGCCGCCGAGGCCTCGCGGGCGTCCAGGGTAGGCTTGAGCTTCTCGTACTCGAGCTTGACGAGGGAGGCCGCGCGCTCGGCGAGGAGCCTGTCCCTCGCCAGGACGAGGGCGACCGGCTGTCCCATGTATCTCCACTCGCCCGATACGAGGAAGGGCTCGTATTCCGCCGCGTCGCCGAGGCGGTTCTCGCCGGGAACGTCGGCCGCCGTCAGCACGCGGATCGAGGGATCGAGGGCCTCGGCCTCATGGGCGTCGACGGACTTGAGCAGGCCGCGCGCGCAGGGGCTCGGGACGAGGGCTCCGAAGAGGAGGCCGGAGGGCTCGGGTCGGTCGTCGATGTAGCGGGTAGATCCGGAGACGTTGAGCTCGGACTCGCGGATGGCGCTCATCTCAGGGCCTCCTCGGCCCCGCATTCGGGGAAGAGGCGGATGAAGTGGCCGATCACGGAGCGAAAGAGGATGCGCGAGCGGTATTCCGCGCTTCCGCGGACGTCGCCGATCGGCGAGGCCTCGGAGGCCGCGAGGCGCGCGGCCTCCGAGGCGGTTTGGGCATTCGGCTCCTTGCCGGCGAGATAGGCCGAGGCCTCCTTAAGGAGGAGGGGCGTCGCGGCGACGCCGCCCGCCGAGATCCGGGCGCTTTCGATGCGCGGCGCCCGGCTTCCCCTTTCGAGGAAGAAGGCGGCGGCCGTGTTGACCGCGGCGATATCGAGCCTCTCGCGCTTCGAGGCCTTCTCGAAATTGAAGAGGGAGAAGGGGAGGGCGGCGGGGACGGCGAAGGAGGAGATGATCTCCCCCTCGCGCAGGTCGAGCTTCTTGTAGCCGAGGAAGATGCTCTCGAGGGGCAGCTCGCGCTCCCCGCCGTCCCCGATGCGGCGCAGCCTCGCGCGGGCGCCCAGGGCTATCAGCATCGAGCTCATGTCGGCGACCGGCGAGGCGTTCGCGACGTTGCCGCCGAGCGTCGCGCGCTCGCGGATCAAGGGGCTGGCGAGGAGGCCCTCGAAGGAGGCGATGGAGGGTACGAGCTCGCGGACCAGCTTGTCCTCGAAGAACTCGCGCCAGGTGACGGCGGCGCCGATCTCGAGGCGCGGCCCGGCTTTGCCGTCCGCGCCGGCTTTTCCGCCCTCGACGAGCCGGATGCCGCGAAGCGACTCGTCGCGGGAAAGGAGGGCGAAGTCCTCGCCGTACTCCCCGGCGCCCGGATGCGGATGGCGGACGAGGAAGTCGCTGCCCCCGCCGAGGACGAGGCGCGGCTTCGACGGGCGCGCGGCCGTCCCGGCCGGCGCCGCGGAGCGCTCCGGGGGAAGCAGCTTGCCGGTCGCGTAGCCGAGGACGGAAGCGGGCACGGCCGAGGCCTCGACGAGTGCCTCGATCCGGGCGAGGGGATCGGCAGGAAGATCGGCGAAGTCCCGGGCCAGCCTGAGCGCGGCGCGCTTCTGGCCGCCGTAGCCCGTGCAGCGGCAGAGATTGCTCTCGATGGACGACAAGGCGCGCTCCTGGGTGAAGGGCGGGCCTTGCAGGAGGAAGGCCGTCAGCGCGACGACGAAGCCCGGCGTGCAGAAGCCGCACTGGCTGCCGTTCTCGTCGAGGATGGCGCGCATGACCGGCGTAAGCGCCGCGCCGCCCTTGGAGGCGCCGCCCGCGAGTCCCTCGATGGTCACGAGGTGGCGGCCGTCGAGCTCGGCCAGGCTCATGACGCAGGAGGCTTGGGCGCGGTAGTCGACGGCGAGGCCGCCCCCGGCCGGCGCCCGCCTGCTTCCCACGAGGACGGAGCAGGCGCCGCAGTCGCCCTCGCGGCAGCCTTCCTTCGTCCCGGTAAGGCCGAGCTCGCCGCGAATGAAGTCGAGAGCGGGCGATAGCCCCTTGGCATCCGCCTCGACGAGGCCGTCGTTCGCCAGAAATCGGATCGTCATGCTAGCCTCGTTTCTCCGCGCCGCTCGATCATTAACTGTACGCCGAGCGGGATGCTCCGTCAAGGAACGGGGCTCATTCGGTCCGCGTGAAGCGGATGCGGACGCGCTCGCCGCCCTCCTCGATGGCGACCTCCCCGTCGAGGGACTTGGCCTGCAGGTCGATGAAGGTCCTGTCCTTCTCGCTCATCTCGTTGGCCTTCTGACCCTCGAGGCGGAACTCGAGGAGGATCTCGCCCGCCTTCTCCGACCGCACGATCGTCGGGACCGAGTTGTTGCTGTCCAGGAAGACCTCGATGATCGTATCGATGAGGAGGAGGCAGCTGACGATGACCTCGACCGTGTAATTGATGCCGGGATCGACCTTCCCCAGCTCGACGTTCCTGACGCTGATCCTCCGGTACTCGAGCAGGACGCTCTCGAAGGATATGCCTCGCATGTCGCGGATCTCGTAGACGATATTGAAGACCGACATCATCGAGATGAGCTTGTTGGCGATCCTCTCCTTGACTTCCCGCGAGAAGTCCTGGTCCATGGTCTCGATGTTCATGAGCCCGATGGCGACCTGGATGTTGTTCTTGATGCGGTGGTGCAGCTCGCGTATCAGCTGCTCCCGGATATCGACCTCCCGGTCGAGCTGGACGATGATCTTGTTCTTCATCTCCAGCTCCCGCCTGATCATGACGAAGAGCAGGCTCGCGGTCACCGCGATAAAGAGGATTCCCTTTCCGATGGAGACGAATTTCAAGAAGGCCTTCTCGCCGAAGATCGCCATCATGATCGGGTCCGAAAGGATGATCCAGAGGACGGAGAAGAGCGCGTAGAATCCGGTGATCCGGTACGCGCTCTTCATGGGTAGACGCGCCTCCCTTGATCGTCGGCGACGCCCGACAGCCTGAAGAAGAAAGTATTGACCGCGTCCCGCCACAGGGCCGCGTGCTCGGCCTGATGATTCAGGCGCTCGAGGACGGCCGAGTAGGCCGGTTCCGGGACGCGGCCCTCGAAGTCCTTCCAGCGGCCCGGCAGGGCGGCCGCGAGCTCGGCTCCCCGGAAGTGCTCGTCGTAGATATGCTGGATGACGGTCTTCCCCGACTTCAGGCGATGGCCGTAGCTCAGGTGATGGAAGAAGAGGGCGAGCTCGTCGGGGCAGGTCGACTCATCCTCGTAGAGGACGGCCAAGGCGCTCCGGTACTGGCCCGCGTAGCCCGTACCGGTCGCGACGCTCCGGTCCACGCCGACGCCCTCGCGGTCGGCGAAGTGGTAGGTGCCCCAGCGGTCGTACTCGTAGCCGTCGGGATTGGGCCCGTAGTGGTGGCTCGGGTTGACCATCCAACCTATCCCGAGGGGGGCGGTGTAGGACTCGTACGCGCGCCAGGTTCCGGCCAGGATGCCCGCGACCTCGTCGGCGAGGCCGGGACCGAAGCTCTGGGCGGCCCACTCGCGGGCGATCGCGTCGGGCGGGAGTCCCGGGTCCCAGGCGAGTCGGCCGAAGCCGTACCAGTTCGCCTGCGCGAGGTCGTGGCCGCACCAGTTGAAATCGTCTCCCAGGTTGGACACGGCGACGAAGGCCTCGGCGGCGTCCGATAGGCGGCCGTCGGGGCCGTCTCGGATCTCGGTATCGAGGTAGGCGCGCCACTGCTCGGGCAGGTAGCAGAGGTGGCGTTGCTGCCCCGTGTATTCCTGGGCGGCCTGGAGCTCGAGGGCCTTAGCCGTCCCGCTCATGGCGCCGAAGAGGGGCGATACCGGCTCGCGGACCTGGAAGTCCATGGGGCCGTTCTTGACCTGCAAGATGACGTTGGGAAGGAAGCGGCCGTCGAGGGGGCGGAAATAGTCGTAGGCCGCGCGGGCGCGGTCGGTCTTGCGGTCCCGCCAGTCCTGTTGGCAGTTATAGACGAAGCAGCGCCACAGCACCCTGCCTCCGTAGGGCGCGACGGCCCTCGCGATGAGGTTGGCACCGTCCGCCTGGTCGCGGCCGTAGGTGAAGGGCCCCGGCCTGCCCTCGGAATCTGCCTTGACCACGAAGCCCCCGAAGTCCGGTATGGCCTTCCAGACGATGGACGCGCGCTTCTCCCACCAGGCGGCGACGGCCGGATCCAGGGGATCGGCGGTATCGAGCTCGCCCATCGTGACCGGCGAGGCGAAGTTGGCGCTCAGGTAGAGCTTGAGCCCCCAGGCCCGCAGGATGGCCGCTATTCGCGAGATCTCCTTGAGGAAGCGGGGATAGACGAGCTCGGTCTCGAGTTCGTGGACGTTGACGTTGTTGATCGCGACCGCGTTGATCCCTATCGAGGCCATGAGCCGGGCGTAGGCTTCGAGCCGGGGCCCGGGCGGAAGTACGCGGCCGTCGCGGAAGAAGAGGGATTTTCCGGCGTAGCCGCGCTCGACCGAGCCGTCGATATTGTCCCAGTGGTTAATCATGCGCAAAGAGGCGCGGGGCGACTCGGAGAGGGCGAGTCCCGACGGGTCGAGGCCCCGGGCGACGAGCTGGAGGAGGCGGAAGGCCCCGTAAAGGAAGCCCGAGTCGTCCGGCGCCGAGAGCTCGACGCCGGCGTCGCCGGCCTCGATCCTGAACGATTCGGGCCTTCCCTCGCCCCGCCTCAGGACGAGGCCCGGCGCCGCCCCGTCCGCGGCCGGCGCGGCGGCGCGGCGCGGCGCGGCGCCGAGCATCGCCGCTATGCCGCGCGCGAGCTCGGAAACGGCGGATTCGAGCAGGGGGCCGCGCTTTCCCTCGGGAAGGGCGATCGTCGCGAGCCGCCGCTTCCACGCTTCGCGCGGCGGGCCCGGGGGCAGGGGAAGATAGGCGAGCCAGGCGGGGCTGAAGGGGGCCGCGCGTCCCTCGGAGGTCTTGTCGTTTCGTCTCATGATGTGAAGCATGCCTCCGCTTATCTATTGATCCGCGAAGAGCCCGACGGGAGCGAAGCGCTCGACGTCGATGAGCCCGCGGTCGGTGATCTTGAGCTTGGGTATGACGGGAAGGGCCATGAAGGACAGGGTCATGAGGGG
>CAYPHO010000197.1:0-6539 GCA_964410245.1 uncultured Treponemataceae bacterium
CCTTCATCGAGGTCAACTGCGCCGCGATCCCCGACACCCTCCTCGAGAGCGAGCTCTTCGGCCACGAGAAGGGAGCCTTCACCGGCGCCGTTTCCCGGCGCGCGGGGCGCTTCGAGGCCGCGGACGGCGGCACGATCTTCCTCGACGAAGTGGCGGACCTCTCGATCCCGGCCCAGGCCAAGGTGCTCCGGGTGCTACAGGAAATGCGCTTCGAGCGCCTCGGCGGAGAGCGCAGCATCTCGGTGGACGTACGCGTCATCGCGGCGACGAACAAGGATATACGCTCCGAGATCGAGGCCGGACGATTCAGGGAGGACCTGTACTTCCGCCTCGCGGTCGTACCTATCCGCATGCCGGCCCTGCGCGAAAGGCTCGATGACCTGCCCGAGCTCTGCCGCCACTTCCTATCGCGAGCTGCCCGGGCCGGAGCGCCCGAGCGCGAGATCTCGGCCGAGGCGATCGCGGCCCTTCAAGCGCGCTCCTGGCCGGGAAACGTGCGCGAGCTGGCGAACTTCCTCGAGCGCGTCGCCGTCATGAGCGACGAGCGCGTCGTCACTCCCCAGACGGTCCTCAGGATCCTCGGCGGGGACTCGCGGCCGGCGCCGGAATCCCCGATAGGCCGGAAATACCGCGACCTGCCGCTGGCCGAGGCCAAGGAGCTCTTCGAGCGAGACTACCTTGCGCAGAAGCTCCGGGAGTGCGACTATAACGTAGCCAAGGCGGCCCAGGCCGCGGGCATACACCCCAGCGGCTTCCACGCCAAGGTCAAGAAATTCGGGATAGGGCAGGGTACATGAAGACGCTTACGGCGCGCCAGAAGGAAGTGCTCGATTTCATCGCCTCGTACCACGGCGAGCACGCCTATCCCCCGACGATACGCGAGATAGCCGAGCGCTTCGAGATCTCGGTCAAGGGCGCCTACGACCACGTGAAGGCCCTGGAGAAGAAGGGCAGCCTCCGGCTCGGCGAGAACCGCTCGCGGGCCCTGGAGCTCGTGGGCCGCGAGCGGCCGGAAAGCTCGGTCGTCGAGCTGCCCCTGCTGGGAGAGGTCGCGGCCGGCAAGCCGATGCTCGCCGACGAGAATTTCTCGGGCACCGTTCGGGTGCCGGCCGACTTCGCGCGGCCGGGAACCTGCTTCGCCCTCTCGGTGCGCGGCGACAGCATGAAGGACGTCGGCATCTTCCACGGCGACATCGCGGTGATCGAGCAGCGGCAGAGCGCCGACAACGGCGAGATCGTCGTCGCGATGATCGACGACTCGGTCACGCTGAAGCGCTTCTTCCGCGAGAACAACCGGGTCAAGCTCGTCGCCGAGAACGCCGCCTACGCTCCCATCTATACCCAGGACGCGCGAATCCTGGGCAGGCTCCGCGGCATCATCCGCAAGTACTAGACCCGGGATGAAAGTAGAGAGCTGCTACATCCTCGCCGGCCCCGAGGCCGGCAAGAGGGCCGCCTTCGTCGCGGGCCTCAAGGCGGCGATCGCGGCGGCCGACGGCGAGGGCCCCGAGGAGCATCGGCTCTACGCGCAGGACGCGGGCGTTCCCGCCCTGCTCGGCCTGGCCAGGAACGGGGCCCTCTTCTCCTCGCGCAGGCTGATCGAGTACCGCGGCGCCGAGCTCGTGAAGGGCAAGGAAGACGTATCGGCCCTGGCTTCCTACATTTCCGCCCCGGCCCCTGACGCGGTACTCCTCCTCGTATCCGATTCCTTCTATATCGAGAAGGCGCTCGAGGAAGCCGTCGGCAAGGATCGCAAGAAGACCTTCTTCGAGATGTTCGAGAGCGAGAAGCCCCGATGGGTAGCCTCCAAGCTGAGGGAGCTGGGCATAAGCGCCGAGGGCGAGGCGGTCGAGGCCCTCCTCGAGCTGGTCGAGAACGAGTCGGGCGCCCTCGAGGCGGCCTGCGCCCAGCTGGCGGCCGCCTTCCCCGCGGGCGCCGTCCTGACCGAAGCCGACATCGAGTCCTCGATCGCGCGCAACCGCCGGGAGGACGCCTTCAGCCTCTTCGATCGCATGGCCTCGGGCGGGATCGAGGAGGCGCTGAATACGCTCGAGGCCGTCCTGGCCGACCGCCGCGGCGACGCGGTGCAGATCCTGTCGGCGATCTCGTGGAGCTTCCGCCGCCTGGCGCGGCTGCGCGCCCTGATCGACGAGGGCTCAGGCTTCGAGGCCGCCTGCATGAAGCTCCAGATCCGGAGCAAGGCCGTCCAGCGCCAGAGCGAGGCCGCCCTGCGCCGCTATTCGCGAGAGGACTGCGGCCGCATCCTCCTCCTCGCCTCGGACATCGACTCGCGCGCGAGGTCCATGGGCTCGGCCTACGAGCGGGTCCTGCTCCACGCGTTGGTGTACGGGATAATGGAGAAGAAGGGCGAGCTGGACCTGGCGCCTCCGCCAGAGCTCGTCCTGTAGCGGGCCGCGTAGCCGCGATCGGCTATTCGGCCGAGGCGATCAGGACCTCGCAGGGCCCGAGCGCGAACTCGCCCGGGCTCATGAGCCCGCCCGCCGCCCGCGCGCTGCCGAGGAGGACGCGCGCCGCGCCGTCCAGCCCGACGCGCCTCGGCCTCGAGGCGAAATTGAGCAGGACGAGGGTCCTCTCGTCCCCGGAGCCGCGCTCGTAGGCCAGCACGTCCCTCTCGGCGCCGCCGAGCCCCAAGAACCGCATGCTTCCCGACCTCAGGCTCTCGCGGGACCGCCGCAGGGCGATCAGCGCCTTGTACCAGGACAGGAGGGACGCGGGATCCGCTTCCTGCGCGGCGACGTTGCGCGACGCATAATCCGGATTTACCGGCAGCCAGGGCCGGCCCCTCGTGAAGCCGGCCCCCTCGGAGCCGTCCCATTGCATCGGCGTCCGCTCGGGATCGCGCCCCAGGGAGCCGAGGGGCCAGGTGGAGACGCCGAGGGGATCGCGGAGGGCGCGGCGGGGGATGCGGCCGCAGGTCATGCCGATCTCCTCGCCGTAGTATAGGAAGGGCGTGCCCCGTATGGTCAGGAGCATCGCGGCGGCGATCCTCGCGCGCGCCTCGGTCAGGGCGTCGGCCTTAGGCCCGCGGCCGCGGTACCTCCAGTAATGCCTCGGCTGATCGTGGTTCGACAGCGTGAAGTTCGGCCAGGCTCCCTCGGGCAGGAGCCCGTACCAGCGCTCGGCGGACTCGCGGAAGGCGCGCGCGCCCCAGGGCCGGTGGAGGAAGTCGAAGTTGAAGGCCATGTGCAGCTCGTCGCCGTCCTCGCCGTGGGAGGAGGCCGCTATCCGCGCGTCGCTGCCGTGGGTCTCGCCGATGAGGACGCGCTCCCCTGCCTCGTCCGCGACCTTCCGCATTTCCCTGAAGACTTCGTGGAACTCGGGACGGTTGCGGTCGTAGACGTGCTTTTGGAAGAAGTCCGGGACCGCCTTGAGCGAGGGCGGGTTCGAGCGCAGCTCGGCGTCCTTGAAGTAGCCGGTAGCCACGTCCAGGCGGAATCCGTCGACGCCCAGGTCGAACCAGTATCGCATAACGTCGTAGAAGGCCTCGCGGACCTCGGGATTCCGCCAGTCGAACTCGGGCTGGTGCCGCGTGAAGGTGCCCAGGTAGCGCTCGCATGTCGCGTAGTTGCGGTGCCAGGCCGAGCCCAGCTCGAAGATCGCCTTCCAGTTGTTCGGGGGCCGGGGGCCGTCGGGGACCCAGAGGTACCAGCCGTGCCTGGGGCTCGAGCGCGACGAGCGCGCCTCGACGAACCAGGGATGCTCGTCCGAGCTGTGGTTGGCGACCAGGTCCAGGACGATCCTGATGCCGCGCCCCTTGGCGCGGCCGATCAGGTCCCGCAGGTCGCCGAGGGTCCCGAACATCGGATCGACGTCGCGGTAGTCCGAGACGTCGTATCCGAAGTCCTTCATGGGGCTCTTGAAGAAGGGCGAGATCCAGAGGGCGTCGACGCCCAGGGACTCGAGGTAGCCGAGCCTGGAGGCTATGCCCGCCAGGTCGCCGACGCCGTCGCCGTCCGAGTCCTGGAAGCTCCTGGGGTAGACTTGGTAGAAGACGGCGTCTTCCCACCACTTGCGCGCGCCCATAGGCGGCTACTCGGCGGCCGTGACGCGGTCGCGCCCGGCCTGCTTCGACGCGTACAGGGCCTGGTCGGCGCGGTCGATGAGCGACTTGGCCGATCGGTCCCGGGACGGGTCGTACTGGGCCGCCCCGAGCGATATCGTCACGCCGACGGTCCTGCCCTCGTACGAGGTAGCCGAGGCCGCGACAGCGGCGCGTATCCGCTCGGCGGCCTGCGAGGCCGTCGCCAGGTCGGCCCCCGGCAGGAGCGCGCAGAATTCCTCCCCGCCGTAGCGCGCCGCCAGGTCGATCGCCCTGATGGAGCCTTGGACGATATGGGCGACGTTCTTCAGCACGGCGTCGCCGAATGAGTGGCCGTGGGTATCGTTGACCTTCTTGAAGAAGTCGATGTCGATCATGACGACCGAGAGCGGCGCCTTCGAGGCCGCGGACTCGCTCATGCGCTCGATGAGGACCGAGTAGAAGTAGTGCTTCATCTTGAGGCGGGTCATCATGTCGGTCGTCGTCATCTCGAAGAGGAAGGCGTTATTGATCGCGACCGCGGCCAGGCTGGCCAGGTTCAGGGCGTACTCGCGCTCGTAGACGTCGAAGTCCTCGTCTCCGATCTTATCGCCCACGACGAGGAGGCCGTTGATGCTCCCCTTCGCCTTCAGGGGCACGATGAGGCTGGGGCCGAGCATGGTCATCCCCTGGAGGCCGTCGAGCGACCCGAGGCGCTGCTGAATGTCGCCTAACGTGTAGCAGCCGTACTGGCGCGAGAAGAGCGAGATGACGGGATGATCCTCGGGAACCGAGTACTCGACGCCCCTGTCGATCTCGAAGCCCTTATAGTTCCGATGGAGGCTGAAGGCGCTCGAATCGAGGCTCTTCTTCGCGAAGAGGCCCGCCTTGAGGACCTTCATCTGGCCCATGACGTTGAGGAGTATCGAGTCGATGAGGATGTTGTACTCGAGCATCGAATTTAAGCTCTTCGAGACCTCGAGGAGCTGCCGCAGGTCGAAGACCTGCTTCTCGTATTCCTGCCTGACCGCCTCGATATCTTGCGATCCGGACATCGAACCTCCTTCGGGGCGCCCCCAGTATAGCGCGGCCCTCGGGATCGCGCCAGGAGACCGGGCGCTACGCCGACTCGCGCGCCGCCCGGACGCCGTTCTCGAACAGGGCGAGGCCGGTCTCGCCGCGCTTGCCGCGGCGCCGATCGGGAGAGCTCTCCGGATCCAGGTAGCACTCGGGATGGGGCATGAGGCCGAAGACCCTGCCGGTCGGGTCGCAGATGCCGGCGATGCCGCGCGACGATCCGTTCGGGCCGTCGCCGACATAGCGGGCGGCGACGAGGCCCTCGGACTCGAGCGCGTCCAGGGTCGCCTCGTCGCGGGCGACGAACCTTCCCTCGCCGTGGCGCACGGGATACTCGACGCCGGACAGCCCGCGCGTCCAGGCGCAGCGGCTACCGGGCTCGAAGGCCAGGGGATACCAGCCGTCCACGAAGCGGCCCGACTCGTTGGGGATCAGCGAGACCTCCCGTCCCCAGCGCCCGTCCCTATTGGGAAGCATTCCCATCCTTACCAGGACCTGGAAGCCGTTGCAGATGCCGATTACGAGCCCGCCGTCCGCGACGAAGCGCTCGAGGGCCGATCGGAGCCGGTCGCGGCAGAGGAGGGCCAGCACCTGGCCCGAGCCGAGGTGGTCGCCGTAGGAGAAGCCGCCGGGGAAGGCGACGATCCGCGCGCCCGCGAGGAGGCCGGGCTCGGCCGCGAGGTCGGCGACGTGGACCCGCCGGGCCGAGGCCCCGGCCCGGGAAAAGGCCTCGGCGAGCTCCTCGTCGGCGTTGATGCCGTAGCCGCCCAGGACAAGCGCCGTGATTTCCACATTTCCTCCAGAGCTCAGGCTATCGGCGTCTTAAACGCCCGCTCGATGTCGTCGAGGGCCGCGTCCGCGACGGCGGCGCCGCGGAGCGAGGCGAGGAGCCGGGGCTCCGCCCTCGTCTCTCCGATCATGGCGAAGCGGAGGCCGGCGAGGCTGCGCTCGAAGCGCTCGCGGTCCTCCCCGCGGATCGAGACGAGGAAGCGGCCGGGATCCTCGGAGAAGAGGAGCGCGGCGGCCTCGGGATATCTCGGGCCCGCCTCTGAAAATGCCGGGCCCGAGGCGGCGCCCGCGCCGTCGGCCGCGGCCTTCCCGGACGCGGCCCTGCCGGGCATCGCGTCGAGCGATACCGCCGCGCCCATGCGGCCGCCGAGGCAAGACTCGGCGAGGGCGACGGCGAGGCCGCCGTCGGAAAGGTCGTGGCAGGAGCGGACGATCTTGCCGGAGATCGCCTTGGCCAGCGCGAGGTAGAGGGGCCGATGCTCGGCGGGGTCCGCGACGGGACAGGCGCCGAGGCCTCGGCCAAGGCCGCCCGAGCCCCCGAGCCGGCCGACGCGCTCGAGCATCGAGCCGCCTAAGCGGCCGCTCGTGCCGCCGAGGACGTAGATCAGGTCGCCCGGCGCGAGGAAGTCGGTCG
>CAYPHO010000198.1:0-1851 GCA_964410245.1 uncultured Treponemataceae bacterium
TCTTCCTGAGCGTCGCGGCGTAGGACTCCGGCGTATGGCTGCCCTCGCATCCGGGGGGAAGCTCCATCATGGTGACGCAGACCTCGTGCTTAAGGCCCGCGTCGTGGATGCACTGCCCGGAGTAGACGAGGTTATCGACGTCGTTCAGGGCGTCGAAGTTGCGGATCGTCGTCATGCCGTGCTTCTTGAAGAGCCGGGCGTGCATCTTGATGATGTCCCGGGGCTGCGACGTCAGGCCGACGACGTTAACTCCGCGCGACAGCGTCTGGAGGTTCGCCTCGGGACCCGCGGCCTTCCGGAAGGCGTCCATCATATCGAAGGCGTCCTCGTTGCAGTAGAAGTACAGGGACTGGAAGCGCGCGCCGCCGCCCGCCTCGAAGTGGGAGATGCCGGCCCGGGCCGCCGCCTCGACGGCGGGCAGGAAATCCTTGGTGAACACGCGCGCCCCGTAGACGGACTGGAACCCGTCCCTGAAGGCGGTAATCATTGAGTCGATACGCTTCTTCATAACCGATGCTTCCCCTTCGCTGCCGCTATGATCTTCTGTCGTAGGCCGCCGCGATCGCGGCGGCTATCTCGGAGCCCCTCGACGGGGCCTCGACTGCCTGAGCCTGCTGGACCGCCTCTTCCGCCTGGGGGAAGAAGCGGATCACGAGCGCCGAGAAGGCTTTCATGATCCCGACGAGCAGGATGAGGAATGAGAATACTACCAGCATTCCTACGACGGTGATGATGAGACTGCTGACGATCATGGACTACTCCTCTGACACTTCCGAGGTGAATGTCTTTTTCGATTGCGATCATAGTAGAGAAATATGAGCAATAGATTCAAGGGGGCATGCGATTCGAAGGGCGCTCCGAGGCGCCTCGCGCGCTCTTTTCGGTGATATACTCGCCGATCGAGGAGGCGGGCCATGAGCAAGCATCATGTCGTGCCCCATGCGGAGGGCTGGGCGGTCAAGGGCGAGGGCAAGGCCAGGGCGAGCGCCGTGTTCGAGACCCAGGCCGAGGCCATACGGGCCGCGAAGAGGATCGCGGCCAACCAGGGAGGCTTCGTGCTCATCCATCGGCGCGACGGCACCATCAGGACCGAGCGCGTCGAGAGGATCGCGGGCACGATAAAAGTCGACGTCGCCTCGGGCGAGTCCCTGACCGTGGTGCAGCGCAAGATCGAGCGCGCCGACAAGCGCCTCAAGGTCCTTGCCGCGAAGGTCGCCACGAAGAAGAAGGCGCGCGACAAGAAAGCGGCCAAGCCGAAGGCGGCGAAGGGCGCCGGCGCTCGCGTCGGCGCGGCCAAGAAGCCGGCGGCCAAGAAAGCCGCGCCTCGCGTAGCTTCCGCTAAGAAAGCTACGGCAAGGAAGGCGCCGGCCAAGCGCGCCCCCGCGAAGAAGGCCGCCGCGAAGAAGCCGGCTCCGAAGAAGGCCCCCGCCAAGAAGTCGGCGCCCCGCAAGGCCGCGGCGAAGAGGCCGCCCGCCAAGAGAGCCGCGGCGAAGACCGGCCGCGCTTCGAAGAAAATGATCGGCGGCACGGGCCTAAAGGCGATCGTCGCGAGCGCGTCCCGGGCGATGCGCAAGCTGACTTCGTAATGCCGGCGTAAACATTGACGGGGCCTCGGAGGCCTCATAGAATCTACCTATGCCGAAGCTCGTGACTTGGCAGCCGCCCATGAGGCGGGTGCTGTACGCCCTGGCTCCCGCGGCTCTCGCCTCGATCTGGTTCTTCGGGTGGAGATCGCTGGTCGTCATGGCGGTCGTCGCGCTAGCCGGCTTCCTGGCCGAGTACGTATTCGGCCGCTTCTCGAAGCAGGGCATCACCTCCTCGATCTTCGTCACCTGCCTGCTCTTCGCCCTC
>CAYPHO010000198.1:1861-6490 GCA_964410245.1 uncultured Treponemataceae bacterium
CGATTCCCCTTTGGATCGCCGCCGTCGGGATAGTCTTCGGCGTGGTCTTCGGCAAGATGGCCTTCGGAGGCTTCGGGCGCAACGTCTTCAATCCCGCCCTCGTCGGGCGCGTCTTCATCTACGTCAGCTTCGCTAATCCCATGACCGCGCGCTGGCTCGAGCCCGCGACCTCGGCATCGGGCCTCCTCTCGCTCCCGGCCGGGGCGGGAGGCTTCGCGCGGTATGCGGCAGATGCGATAAGCGCGGCCGCCGACGCCACCAGCTCGGCGACTCCCCTCGGGCTGCTCGCGTCGGGAGAGAAGGTCGACCTCCTCTCCCTCCTCTGGGGCAACGTCTCGGGCTGCATCGGCGAGACGAGCGCCTTCCTGCTTATCCTGGGCGGCCTGTTCATCATCCGGAAGAAGGCGGCCAGCTGGCGCATCGTCCTATCCTCATTCGCGGCCTTCTTGATCCTGGAATCCATCCTCTGGCTCGCGAAAGTCCCCGCCGCCGCCGACCCCCTGTCGGCCCTCCTGTCCGGCGGCGTCGTCCTGGGCCTCTTCTTCATGGCCACGGATCCCGTGTCGGCCGCCCAGACCCAAGGCGGCCGCTGGATCTACGGGGCCCTGGTCGGCTCGCTCATCGTCCTCATCCGCGTCTTCTCGGCATGGCCCGAGGGCACGATGTTCGCGATCCTCCTGGGCAATACCTTCGCGCCGATCATCGACTACCTGATACGGCGCCGCCAGGCGGCGGCCAAGGAGAAGGCGGCGGCCGCGCCCGCGACAGCGGCCAAGGGGCCGGCACAGTGAAGCCGCGGATCGGGGCGGTCATCTTCACCGCCGCGGTCACCGCGGCCTTCGTCGCGCCCGTCGCCCTGCTGAACCAGGCCACGAGGGACCGGGTCGAGCGGAATCAGGAGCTTCGCCTGAAGCGGAGCGTCCTCGAGGCGGCCGGCCTCGGAGTCCCGGCCTCGGACGCCGAAGTCGAGTCCCTATTCGATTCCCGCGTCCGGGAAAGCGCGTCCGGCGCCGGCGAGGCCTACGCGATCAGGCCGCCCGCCGGGGCCGACTCGGCCGCGGGGGCGGGCGCGGGCGGCATCGCCGAGAGCGCCCTCGTTATCCGCCGCGAGGGCTCGGGCCTCTGGGGCCGTATCGTCGCGCTGGTCGGCTTCGAGGCGGGCGGCGGGACGATGACGGGCCTGTCCTTCCTGGAGCAGACCGAGACGCCGGGCCTGGGCGCGCGCATCGACGAGGCCTGGTTCAAGGCCCAGTTCCGCGGCAAGCGAGGCCCCCTGTCGACCGTGCCGGAGGGAGAGGCGGCGAAGGCCGATCAGTTCGACGCCATCAGCGGCGCGACCGTAACGTCGAGCGCCGTGCGCGACATCGTAAACGCCGCCGCCGTCGCGGCCGCCGCGGACGCGATGGCCGGCCGGGCGGGGAAGTAAGGAGACGCGATGGCCGATACAGCAGCTCGGGCCGCGGGCCCGAAGGCGCCCGGCACCGGCGCCGCGAAAGGGCGGCGGGGCAAGCCGACGGCGATCCTCCTGTCCGGCCTGGGCAAGGACAATCCCGTCTTCGCGCAGATACTGGGCATCTGCTCGACCCTGGCCGTGACCAACTCGGTCCGAAATACGATCGTCATGTGCCTAGGGCTCCTGTGGGCCACCTCGATGTCGAGCCTCTCGGTCTCTATCCTGCGAAAGCGCATTCCCCCGCGCGTCCGGATGATCATCGAGACGCTTATTATCGCCGTCTGGGTGATCATCGTCGACATCGCGCTCAAGGCCTTCGCCCCGGACATCTCGCGCCAGCTAGGGCCCTACGTCGGGCTGATAATCACCAACTGCATCGTCATGGGCAGGACCGAGGCCTTCGCGCTATCGAATCCCCCGCACTTCGCCTTCCTCGACGGCGTCTCGAGCGCGGTAGGCTATTCCTACGTCCTCCTCATCATCGCCTCTATCCGCGAGATCATGGGCTTCGGCACCTGGCTGGGCTTCCCGATCCTAGGCGATTGGTGGACGAAGTGGTCGATCATGACCATGGCGCCCAGCGCCTTCTTCCTCCTGGCCGTCCTGATCTGGGTCGTGCGCGGGGCGATCCTGAAAGAGGGCCGCAAATGACCGAGTTCAACGCGATCGGCCCCTTGGCCGTCCTCTTCGGCGCGGTCTTCACGAACAACATCCTCCTGACCAACTACCTGGGCATGTGCTCCTTCCTCTCGGTCTCGCGCGAGGTGGACTCGGCGGCGGGGCTGGGCGCGGCGGTGGTCTTCGTCATGGCCCTGGCCAACGCCCTGAACTGGCCCATCCACTACTACGTCCTCGTCCCCCTCGGCCTGGAGTACCTGGGCTTCATCGTCTACATCATCGTGATCGCGGGAACGGTCCAGCTGGTCGAGATGATCGTCGAGCGCGTATCGGAGCGGCTCTACAACGCCCTGGGCATCTTCCTACCCCTGATCACGGTCAACTGCGCGGTCTTCGGCGCCGTGCTCTTCATGTTCATCCGGAAGTACGATTTTATCTCGAGCCTCGCCTACGGCTTCGGCGGGGGCTTAGGCTGGGCCCTCGCCATACTCGCCATGGCCGGCATCAGGCAGAAGATCGCCAAGGCCCCCTTGCCGAAGGGCCTCGAGGGCCCGGGCATCACCTTGATCGCCGCGGGCATCATGGCCCTGGCCTTCATGGGCTTCTCGGGCATGATCAAGGCGAGCTAGGGCGGGCGGAATGGGCGCGTTAGGCGATTTATTTATCGCGATCGGAGCCGTCGCGGGCCTCGCGACCGTCCTCGCCGCCGTCCTCATGATCGCGGACGCGACCATCGGCGACTACGGCGAGGTCAAGCTCTCGATCAACGGGGGCGAGCGCGAGCTGGCATGCCGCGGCGGCCAAAGCCTCCTGTCCACGCTGAAGGAGCAGGGCGTCTTCATCCCCTCGGCATGCGGCGGGCGCGGTTCCTGCGGCCTGTGCAAGCTGAAGGTCGAGAGCGGCGCCGGCGAGATATCGCCGACCGAATCGCCCTGGCTGGGCGAGGCCGAGCGGGCCGCCGGCATCCGCCTCTCCTGCCAGGTCAAGGTCAAGCGCGACATGGAGCTGCGCGTGCCGCGGGAGCTCTTCTCGATCAGGCAGTACGAGACGAGGGTCCTGTCGATCCGCGACCTCACCTACGACATCAAGGAAGTGACCCTCGGCCTGGTCGATCCCCCGGAGATGGACCTCGTCGCGGGCAAATTCGTGCAATTCGAGGCTCCCGCCTACGGAAGCTCGCCCGATCCCGTGTACCGGGCCTATTCCATCGCCTCCCCGCCCTCGCGGAAGAACGAGATCCAGCTCGAGATCAGGCTGGTGCCCGAGGGCATCTGCACCACCTACGTCTTCACCCGGCTTAAGGTCGGCGACAAGGTCGCGATCAACGGCCCCTACGGCGACTTCTACCTGCGCGAGAGCGGGCGCGACATAATCTTCATCGCGGGCGGATCGGGCATGGCGCCCATACGCAGCATGCTCTTGGACATGGCCGAGAAGGGCTCGACCCGAAGGGCGACCTACTTCTTCGGCGCGCGCGCGATGCGCGACCTCTTCCTGCTCGACGAGATGGCCGAGCTGGAACGGCGGCTGCCGAATTTCCGCTTCGTTCCCGCCCTGTCCAGCCCGGCCCCGGGGGACGACTGGAAGGGCGAGACCGGGATCGTCACCGAGGTCCTGGGCCGGCACTTCGAATCGCTGGCCGAGCGCGAGGCCTATCTCTGCGGCAGCCCCGGAATGATCGACGCCTCGGTCAAGGCGCTGACGGCAAAGGGCATGAGCGAGGACCGCATCTTCTACGACAAGTTCGCGTGATTCGAGGAGGCCGAGCATGAAGGAATCAGCGCGGCTCGAGGAAATACGCTCGAGGATGGCGCCGGGCGCGATCGCGCTCCACGGCTTCCTGGGAACGGATCGGCGTTCCTTGCAGGAGATCATCGCGGCCGACGAGGCCGAGCTCGCGCGGCTCGGCCTTTCGCGCGAGGCTATCGCGGCCCGGCTGCGTGAGCTGGCCGCCTCGGGCGGCGCGGGCCTGGGCGAGCCGGTCGCCGTCCCTCCCGCCTTCGAGGTCCGCGTCGATTCCGAGCGGGGCAGGCTGCCCTGCCCCTTCGGCGACAAGGGCGGCATACGCAAGACGGTCGTCCGCGTCCTCAACGCGCGGCTGGGGAAGAGCCTGTCCTATACCGAGCTCGGCATCCACCTGCTCGAGGAGCACGGATTCCTAGAAGGCCGCGGCTCGCCCTTCAGGCTCGAGCCCGCGGATTTGGCCGAGATCCTCGAGCTGGGCGGCGGGAAATGAGCGTCGAAACCATCCTCGGCACGGACGGCCTCCATTGCGCTTCCTGCGCCTACGCGGTCGAGCGCCTTGGCCGCAAGGTCGCGGGCGTCGAGGAGCTCCGGGTGGACGCCGCCGCGGGGACGATCCGGGTCCGCTACGACGGAAGCGCGGGCGCGATCGAGGGGATCGCCGAGATAGTCCGGCGCCTCGGCCATACCGCCTATCCTGCCTAGGAGGGATACCCGATCCGGCGGCAAACTTGAAAGCCGGGACCGTATCCGGTACTATTAGCCGACCGGCAATTTACAGCGAATGCGGCTTTACGCATCATCATCATTCCCGG
>CAYPHO010000199.1:0-6475 GCA_964410245.1 uncultured Treponemataceae bacterium
TCACGACGGACTGCGCGATATCCCAGGGCCTCTTGAAGGAGGCCCTGGACGCGAGCGTCAGGCGGACCTTCAACCGGCTGTCGGTCGACGGCGACACCAGCACGAACGACATGGTCTGCGTCCTGGCGAACGGCATGGCGGGCAATCCCCCGATCGCCGAGCGCGACGCGGGCTACCGCGCCTTCTCCGAGGCCCTCGAGTGGGTCTGCGAGCGGATCGTCCGCATGATGGCGCGGGACGGCGAGGGCGCGACCAAGCTGGTCGAGTGCCTGGTATCCGGGGCCGCGACCGAGGACGAGGCCGAGGCCCTGGCGAAGTCGGTCATCGGCTCCAGCCTGGTGAAGACCGCCCTCTTCGGCTCGGACGCCAACTGGGGCCGGGTCCTCTGCGCCCTGGGCTACTCGGGCGTCGACTTCGATCCCGCCAAGGTGCGGCTGGCCTTCGAGAGCCCGCGCGGCTACCTCGAGGTCTGCGTGGACGGCGCGGGCGTTCCCTTCAACGAGGAGAAGGCGAAGATCGTGCTGGGCGCCCAGGAGGTGAGCATCCTGGTGGACATGGGCTCGGGCAAGGCCGAGGCGAAGGCCTGGGGCTGCGACCTGACCTACGAGTACGTGAAGATCAACGGCGACTACCGCACATAGGAGCGATTCGTGACGAATAACGAGCGGGCGGCCGTGCTCTCGCAGGCCCTGCCCTACATCAAGGAGTTCCGCGGCAAGACCCTCGTCGTCAAGTACGGCGGGGCCGCGATGATCAACGAGAGCCTAAGGGCCGAGGTCGCCTCCGACCTCGCGCTGATGAGCTGCGTCGGGATCCGCGCGGTCCTGGTCCACGGCGGCGGCCCCGAGATCGACGCGATGCTGCGCCGCCTGGGCAAGGAGCCGAAGTTCGTCGGCGGCCTGCGCTACACCGACGAGGAGACCATGGAAGTCGTGCAGATGGTCCTCGCGGGCAAGGTCAACAAGGACCTCGTCGGCCTCCTGGGCAAGGCGGGCTGCCCCGCGGTCGGGCTCTGCGGCGTCGACGGCGGCCTCATCACGGCGCGGCGGCATTCCAAGGGCCAGGACCTGGGCCTCGTCGGCGAGATCGAGTCCGTGGATCCCGCGGTCCTCGAGGCCGCGCTCAAGGGCGGCTTCCTCCCCGTCGTGGCGACCGTGGCCGCCGGGGCGGAGGGCGAGGGGGCCGCGCACAAGGCCTACAACGTCAACGCGGACACGGCGGCGGCCGCGATCGCGGTCGCCCTGAAGGCAGAGAAGCTCGTCCTCCTGACGGACGTCCCGGGCATCCTGCGCGACGTCTCCGACTCGGGGACCCTGGTGCGGGAGATGCCGCGCTCGGGCGCGGCCGCGCTGATTAAGGAAGGGGTCGTGACCAAGGGCATGATCCCCAAGGTGGAGTGCTGCGCGAGGGCGGTCGAGGAGGGCGTGGGCAAGGCCCACATCATCGACGGCCGCGTGCCCCACTCCCTCCTCGTGGAGCTGTTCACCGATGCAGGCATCGGGACGATGATCGTATAGGGGTAGCCGAATGACGACCGACAAGACCATGGACACCTACAAGCGGACGGGGCTCGTGCTCGTCAAGGGATCGGGCTGCGTCCTCGAGGACGAGGGCGGCAAGCGGTACCTCGACTTCGCCAGCGGCATCGGCGTCAGCAGCCTGGGCCACGGCCATCCCGCCCTGGTAAAGGCGATCGCCGAGCAGGCCGGGCGCCTGATACACGTCTCGAACTACTACCAGACGAAGGAGGCCGCCGCCCTCTCGGAGGAGCTCTGCGCGATTTCCGGCATGGACGCGGTCTTCCTCTGCAACTCCGGGGCGGAGGCCAACGAGTGCGCGATCAAGGTCGCGCGCAAGTGGGGCGAGGGCAAGGGGAAGGGGGGCTCGGATAAATCGCGCATCGTGACCTTGATCGGCTCCTTCCACGGCCGGACGGTCACGACCCTGTCCGCGACCGGTCAGGAAAAGTTCCACGCGCATTTCGCGCCCCTGACCCCGGGCTTCTCCCACGTTCCCGCGAACGACCCGGCCGCGCTCGACGCGGCCCTTGGCGAGGACGCCTGCGCCCTCATGCTGGAGCCGATCCAGGGCGAGGGCGGCGTCGTCCCCTTGAGCGACGACTTTCTCAAGCTCGCCGCGAAGCTCTGCGCCGAGCGGGGCATGCTTCTCATCGCGGACGAGATCCAGTGCGGCGTCGGCAGGACCGGGACCTTCCTGGCCCTCGACCGGCTCGGGATAAAGCCCGATATCGCGACGGTGGCGAAGGGGCTCGCCGGCGGCGTGCCCATCGGGGCCGCCCTCGCGCGGGGCGAGGCGGCGAGGGCCCTGGGCAGGGGCGACCACGGGACGACCTTCGGCGGCAATCCCCTGGCCGCGGCCGCGGCGCGCGTCGTCCTGTCGACGGTGACCGCGCCGGGCTTCATGGAGGCCGTCGAGCTCAAGGGCAAACGCATCCTCGCCGCGATCGGCTCCTGGAACCATCCCCTGGTCAAGGACGCCCGGGGCAGGGGGCTCATGCTGGGCATCGTCGTGTCGGTCCCGCCCGACAGGATCAAGGCGCTCTGCATCGAGCGGGGCCTTTTGGCGCTGACCGCGGGCGAGGACGTCGTCAGGCTCCTGCCGCCCCTGGTCATCTCGGAAGAGGAGATCGACCGGGGCCTAGGCATCCTGCGCGACGCGCTCGACGCCGCGGCGAAGTAGGCCGGGGCGCTTCGGCGGCGGCGCTATCGCGCCGCCGTTTATTCGTGTATTATCCGGGAAATCGATTAAAGTTAAAAACACGCGATCGGGGTTTCCCCTCCGCGTCCCGGGGGCGTACATGAAACGCAATTCATTCCTTCGTATCGCCTTGCCCGCGCTCGTCCTGCCGCTTGCCCTCGCGGCGGCGCAGTCCTGCGCTAGCGCGGGAAGCGCGCCTTCCCCTCGGGCAGCCGATGCCCGGGCCGCGCCGGCGAAGGTCGCGAAGGAGAGGACGGCGATCGTCGAGGTCCCAGTCCTGGTCAAGGCGACGAGGTTCTATTCCGACGGCCTCGTCGATCAGTACGTAGCCTACAAGCTCTCGGATGACCTGCTGACCCTGCTCGAGGAATCGACCTACGACGGCGCGCGGCCCGGCCCGATCCAGAGGATCGCCTACGCCTATGAGGACGGGCGGCGCGTTCGCGAGTCGGTCTACGAGTCCGACGGGGAGCTCCGCTCGAGGAAGGAGATCTCCTACGACGCCGCCGGCCGCGTAGCGTCGGAGACGACCTTCGATGCCAAGGGCGCCGCGGTCTCGTCTGTGGAATATTATTATAACACCGACGGGAGCCAGGCCCAGTGGATCGCCCGGGACGGATCGGGCGCCGCGCAGGCGATCGTCTCGTACCGCTACGAGGAGGGCAGGCTCGAGTCCGTCCTCATGGCGGGCTCGAGGGGCGAGGCCGCGGGATCGGTCGCCCTGGACTACGGACCCGGCGGCCTCCTGGCCGCCCGCCGCTACCTGGACGCCTCGGGCGCCCCGCAGAAGTCCGAGGCCTACGCCTACGCCGGGGGCTTCCTGTCCTCGATCGAGTACCGCCGCGCCGACGGCTCCCCGTCCTCGAGGACGGTATTCGAGCTCGGTCCCTCGGGCGAGCGCCTCTCGGAGACGCGCTACGACCGGGCGGGCGGCGTCACGGGCAGGACGAAGTACGAGTACAAGGTCCGCGCGGAATCGCGGACCGAGACCTATTACGAGTGACGCCAAGGAGATTCGATACATGAAACGAAGCGCGCTGCTCCTGATCCTCGCCATCCTCGCCCTCGGGGTCGCCGCCGACGAGACCTCCGAGGTCTATCGCATGATCTACAAGGAAGCCGTGGGGATATCCCAGAAGTACTCGGCGGTGCTCAGCATCGTAGGATTGAACGACAGCCAGACCGCGGATACCCTGGCCTTCGCGCTCGAGGAGCTGCTCCAAGAGCAGGAGGCCTACTCCTCGCGCAGCGACCAGGAACTCTACGGGAGGACCGTCAGGCTAGTCGCCCAGGCGCTGGGCGACTTCAAGCACGCCGAGTCCGCTCCCTTCCTCTGGGACGCGGCCATGCAAGTACCGCACCCCGTCGCGCGGGCCGAGGCGCTGATCTCCATCGGCAAGATACGCGACATGAAGTACGTCGAGCCGATCGCCCTGCTCCTGCGCGACCTCAACCTTGGTCCCTCGGCGGACCGCGACGAGGGCGAGAAGCTCGCCTACGGGGCCATCCTCGCGCTCGAGCGCCTTAAGGACGCCCGCGGCTTCTCTCCCGTCTTCTTCGCCGCCGAGGGCTGGTACTCGCAGCGCATCAGGCAGCAGGCCGCGCGCTCCCTGCCGAACATCTCGGCCGATCCCACCGATCCCATCATCGCGATCATCGAGTCGGAGGACGCCCCCAGGAAGCTGCGCGCCCTTCGCGCCGAGTCCGACTCCGCGGCGCCGGCCGATCGCAAGGCGCGGGCCGCGCTCGCCGCCCTGGCCAAGGGCCACTCCGACGTCCCGCGCGGCAAGGACGAGTCCCTCGCGCTCTGCGACCTGCGCAAGCTGGCGCTGCGCATGCTGATCGCGCAGAAGTCCCGCGACGACGGGGCCGTCGACGGCGCGGTCGCGTCCTACGAGAGGGGCTACGACGACGAGGAGCGGCTCTTGGGACTGGCCGCCCTGGGCTCCAGCGGCACCGACGCCGCGTCGGGCGCGCTCAAGGCCGTCATCATGAAACTGGACGCCGAGCAGCGGTCCGGCGTTACCTCCGAGTCCCGCAATCGCATGGCGAAGGCCGCGATCGAGAACGCGGGACTGACGAGGAACAAAGCGGTCCGGGGAGCGCTTACGCTCGTGGCCGCGAACGACGCGTGGTCGGGCGGCATCATCCTCGCCGCCAAGGAAGCCTTGAAGGAGATACCGTGAGCGACGTAGGCCCGTACCGGTCCAGGATCGGCCGCGCCGCCTCCCGCCTGGCCGAGGAGGGGATCGCCGCCGCCCTCTTCGAGGACGCCGAGGGGAGGCGCGACCAGGCGGTCCGCTACCTGACCGGGCAGCCGGGGGACGCCCTCCTCGTGCTGTCCGCCTCGGGCGACGCCCTCCTGGTCGCCTGGGACGTGAATCTCGCGCGCGCCATGGCCCGGGACATCGAGGTCCTCCCGTACTCGGACTTCTCCCGCCTGCCCAAGGCGGCCCTCGCGGGCGCCCTCGATCGGCTCGGGATAGGCGCGGGATCCAAGGTCGAGCTTCCCTCGACGACGTCCTTCCCTCGCTACGGCGATTTCGCGGCCGCCCTGCCGCGCTTCGAGCTGCTGTGCCGCGAGGGCGGGATCGACGAGTTCATCCTCGGGATGCGGGCGGTGAAGGACGCGGGCGAGATCGCGATCTATAGGCGCGCCGCAGCCGTCACGGACTCGGTAATGGACGAGATCGAGCGGGGCGTCCGCTCGCGCTCCCTCGCGACCGAGTCGGACGTCGCGCTCTTCATCGAGCGCGCCGCCCGGGAGGCGGGATGCGAGGGAACCGGCTTCGAGACCCTGGCGGCCGGGCCGGGGCGCAGCTGGGGGATCCACGCCTTCCCGGCCTACGGCGCCGGCCCCTTCGGATCCGAGGGATTGTCGATCCTCGACTTCGGGCTCAAGCTCGAGGGCTATACGACGGACGTGACCATGACCTTCGCCGCGGGGAGGATCGGAGCGGAGCGCGGGCGCATGCTCGAGCTAGTCCAGCGGGCCTACGACGAGTGCGTCGCCGCCTGCGGCCCCGGCCTCCGCTCGCGGGACATCGCCCTGCGGGCGGACGCGATCTTCGCCGAGGCCGGCTACGCGATGCCGCACTCGCTCGGGCACGGGGTCGGGCTGGACGCGCACGAGGCTCCCTCGATACGCGCCCGCGAGGACTGCGAGGACGTCCTAGAGCCGGGCCATATCGTCACGATCGAGCCCGGGCTCTACCGGCCCGAGCTCGGCGGGGCCAGGCTGGAGAACGACCTCTTGATCACGGATTCGGGCGCGGAGGTGATTACGGCCTCGCGCATCCTCTACCTGTAGGCCCTCGCCCGGCCCGGCCGCGCGGCTAGCGCCCGGCGGCGATCCGCCACCGCATCTCTGAGCCCGCGAGCATGGGTACGGCGCCGTCGGCCTCTTCGGGGACGATCCACGGCGAGGCCTCGAGCTCGATCCCTCCCGAGGGCGGCCCGAGGCCGTAGAAGGCCGCACCGCGCCCCGCGACGAAGCCTTCCAGGGCCTCGAGTCGCCCTTCATCCTCGAAGAGGCCCGCGAGCGCGCAGAGGGCCGTCGGCGAGGAGTAGACGCCCGAGGCCGCCGCGCCGCGCTCCTTGGCGGAGCGGGGATGCGGGGCCGAATCGCTTCCGAAGAAGAGCTTCCGCTCGCCCCTGAATACGGCGTCGCGCAACGCGTCACGGTCGCGCGCCGACTTGATGGCGGGCTTGCAGTGGAGATGGGGATTCATCGCCCCGCCCATCACGTCGTCGATCG
>CAYPHO010000200.1:0-4691 GCA_964410245.1 uncultured Treponemataceae bacterium
CTTCCCTGATCGGCATCGCGAAGCCGCCGCAGACGACGTCGCCGAGGACGTCGTAGAAGACGTAGTCCAGGGCCTTCGAGTCCGCGTAGGCGCCCAGCTGCTCGAGCATGTTGATCGAAGTGATGATGCCGCGGCCGGCGCAGCCGACGCCGGGCTCGGGGCCGCCGGACTCGACGCAGGTCGTGTTCTTGAAGCCGACCTTGACGATGTCCTCCAGCTCCAGGTCCTCTCCCTCGGCGCGCAGCGTGTCCAGCACGGTGCTCTGCGAGAGTCCCCCCAAGAGCAGCCGGGTCGAATCCGCTTTCGGATCGCAGCCGACGACCATGATCTTCTTGCCTGCCTCGGCCAGCCCGGCGACGGTGTTCTGCGTCGTCGTCGACTTTCCGATGCCGCCTTTGCCGTAAATAGCAACCTTGCGCATCTTTCCTCTCCTGCGAGCTCGGATGCCATCTATAAAGCAAGGCCCGTGCCAAGGAACACGCGCGATCGCGATCTCAACGCGAGACGCGAAACATAGATCGAGCATCCGTCCACGCTATAAAGGAAATACATCGCATCGCGCGACGACGCTTTTCCGTGCGGCTCGCGCGGCTCGCGCGCGACCGGTCCGCCGTCGCGCCGCCGCGAAGCGACCGATCGGTGCCTTCCCCGCGATTCCCACAAAACTGTGGCTCGAGGGCGCGGCTATTCGCGCGGTCTTTCTTCGGGATGAAGCGCGCCGGCGAGCCTGCCGTCGCGGAGCTCTATCGCCTCGTCGCAGAGGCGGGAGATCTCCCTTCTCGAGTGGCTGACCATGATCGCCGTGACGCCGGCGGCGCGCTGGATGCGCCTAAGCTCGTCGCCCAGCTCCTCGCGGAGCTCCTCGTCGAGTGCCGAGAGGGGCTCGTCCAGGAGGAGCAGGGCGGGTCGGCGCGCGAGGGCGCGGGCCAGGGCCGTGCGCTGCTTCTGCCCGCCCGAGAGCTCGCGGGGGAAGAGCCCCGCCTGCCTCTCCAGCTTGACGAGGGACAAGAGGGAGCGCGCGCGCTCGCGGTCGGGATCCGCGTAGAGGATGTTTCCCAGGACCGTCATGTTCGGGAAGAGGGCGTAGTCCTGGCTCACGAATCCTACCGATCGCCGCCTGGGCGGCAGGCGATCGCCCGTTTCGGAGTCGAACCATATCTCCCCGCCGACTGCGATGCGGCCCGAGTCGGGCCGCTCGAGCCCCGCGAGGCAGCGGAGCAGCGTCGTCTTGCCCGAGCCCGAGGGCCCGCGGACTCCGAGGAAGGCGCCGTCGGCGAGGCCGCGCTCGAGCTCGAGCTCGAAGCTGTGCCGGCCCGCCCGGAGCCGCTTCCGCAGTCGGAAGGACAGCATCGGCCTAGCGCCTCGCCTCGGAGCGCTGCAGCGCGTTCAGCGCCAGCATCGTGACGTAGCTCGCGGCCACGAGGACGAGGGCGTAGGCCTGCGCGCCCGCGAAGTCCAGGGCCTCGACGCGCTCGTACACCGCGATCGAGACGGTCCGGGTGACGCCGGGTATGCTGCCGCCGATCATAAGGACGATTCCGAATTCGCCTATCGCGTGCGCGAAAGTCGTGACGAGGCCCGCGACGAAGGCTCCCTTCATGTTCGGGATGACCACCCGCAGGGCCGTCTCGACCCTTCCCTTGCCGAGCGAGTACGAGGCCTCGACGAGGCTGCCGCTGACCCCCGATATTCCCGCCTTCAGGGCCGTGAGCATGAAGGGTAGGCCCGATACGCAGCCGCCCAGGACGATGCCCTCGAAGGAGAAGGCGAGGCGGAGGCCGAAGGCCGAGAGGAGGAAGGCGCCGGCCGGGCTTCTCGGCGACATCGCCGTAAGCAGGTAGAAGCCCAGCACGGTCGGAGAGAGCACGAGGGGGAGGGTCGCCAGGGATTCTACGGCGATCGCCCATGGCCTCCTGGCCCGGGCGAGGGCCCAGGCCAGGGGGAAGGCTATGACGAGGAGGATGGCCGTGACCCAGGCGCCGAGCCTCAGCGAGACGGCGAAGGGGGACGGGTCCATCACTTCGGCTTGCCGTACCCGAAGGCGGCGAAGACGGCCGCGGCCTCGGGCGATGACAGGAAGTCCGCGAAGGCCGCCGCTCCCGGGGAATCCTTGGCGGCGTCGATCACGACGAAGGCCTGCTCGATAGGGGCGTAGAGGGCCGGGTCGACCTCGAACCAGTACTTCCCCTCGGCGTCGTAGGGGCGGACTTCTTTCGAGTAGAGGGCCGACTTGTTCACGAAGCCGCAATCGGCCGCCGTCATGACGAACTGGAGCGACTGCGTGACGTTCTGCGCCAAGGCCAGCTTCGGGAGGGCGGCCCCGTAGATCCCGGCCGCCTCGAGGGCCTCCTTCGCCGCCCTTCCGTAGGGCGCGGTCTCGGGATTGCTGTTCGCCCAGCGCTTCACCTTCGGGTCGAGGAGCAGGGACAGTCCCTTCGAGAGGTCGAGGCTCCGCGTCGTAAGGAAGATGAGCTTACCCGTAGCGTAGGTCCTGGCGGGGCCCGCGGCGCGTCCCGCGTCGACGAGCTTCTGCGCGAATCCCGTGTCGGCCGACAAGAATACCTGGAAGGGGGCGCCGCTCAGTATCTGCGTGACGAGGGCGCCGGAGGAGGCGAAGGAGAATTCGGCCGCGTACTCCGGGCGAGATCTCGCGAAGGCGGCGCCGAGCTCGTCCTTGACCGCCGCGAGATTGGCCGCAGCCGCGACCGATACCTTCTCCTGCGCGAAGGCCCGCGGCGAGAGCGCCGCGACCGCCATGACCAGGGCGATAAGCTTGTTCCTCATAATGCGCCTCCTTTCGGTATCATCGGGCCATCCGACCCCGCGGAATCAATAGCACGCGCGCTCGGGGCTGTTCAAGGAAATACGCCGCTGGCTCGATCAACTTTTCTTACCGTCCCGTAGGAAGCGCGCCCGAGCGTAGGAATCTCGTGGGAAATCGCCGCTCGAGCCTTGATATCCCCCTTAGGGCAGTTACACTTATATAGCAGGCTAAGGAGGTACCATGAGCCGGATACTGAATGCGGATCCCATCGGAAAGATCGCGATCCAGGGCTACGATCCCGTCGCCTTCCACGCGGCCAAGAAGCCGGCGAAGGGCGATCCCTACATCTTCGCCGAGGCGGCGGGCTATAAATTCCTCTTCGCTTCCGAGGAGAATAAGGCGGCTTTCCAGAAGGATCCCGACAAGTACGTCCCCGCCTTCGGGGGCTATTGCGCCTTCGGCGTCGGCCTGGGCGTCTTCTTCCCCGTCGAGATCGAGACCTGGGACATGGTCGATGGCCGAGTCTTCTTCCAATTCAGCCAGGCGATCAAGGACCTGTTCGACGAGGACCGCGCGGCGAATTTAGCGAAGGCCAAGGAGAATTGGGCCAAGGTCGAGGCCTAGGCCGCCCGGCGGCGGGCGCGGAGCCCGATCGCGGGGGAGCGCCGCGCCCTCCGCTTGATGCTCATACTCGATACGGGCGAGAATGCGCCCATGCGAATTATGCGAACGCTGGCCCTCGTTTCGTATCCCTTGTGCGCCGCGGCGGTCGCGGTACTTTCGCTCATGCCCGTTCCGCCCAAGGTCCCGATCGACCTCGGCTTCATCGACAAGATCGAGCACGGGATCGCCTATCTCGTCCTGGGCGTCCTGGGGGCTTCGTTCTTCCGCGGAGCGGGTCCGGCGCGCCTTCGTACCGCCGTCGCCTCGGTCGTCGCGGGCTTCGCGCTCGGCGCCGCCATCGAGCTCATCCAGCCGCTTGTCGGAAGGTCGCGGGAGCTGGCCGACGCCCTGGTGAACCTCGCCGGGCTCCTCTCGGGCGCGGCGCTCTACCTCTTCGCCTGTTTCCGATCGCGGCGTTTATCGCTAGATTGAATCTATCCGAGACTCAGGGAAGGAGAGCAGGCCATGAAGTACGCGGAACGGATCACCGACCTTATCGGGAATACTCCCCTCGTCAGGATCAAGGCCCTCGGGCCAGATTCAAAGGCCCTTCTCCTGGGCAAGCTCGAGTCCCTCAATCCCTTCTCGAGCGTCAAGGACCGCATAGGGCTGGCGATGATAGAGGACGCCGAGAGGAAGGGCCTCTTGAAGCCGGGCTCGGTCATCATCGAGCCGACCAGCGGCAACACCGGGATAGCCCTGGCCGCGGTCGCCGCCGCCAAGGGCTACCGCATCATTCTCACGATGCCCGACACCTTCTCGATCGAGCGCCGCAAGCTCCTCGCGGCCTACGGGGCCGAGCTGGTGCTGACCGAGGGGGCGAAGGGGATGAGGGGAGCCATCGACAAGGCCGAGGAGCTCGCGGCCTCGACGAGCGGGGCCTTCGTACCCATGCAGTTCGACAATCCCGCGAATCCCGAGGCGCATCGCCGGACCACGGCCGAGGAGCTCTGGCGCGATACCGACGGGAAGATCGACATCCTGGTGGCCGGCGTCGGCACGGGCGGCACGATCACCGGCATCGCCGAGGCGCTCAAGGCCAAGAAGCCGGGGTTCAAGGCGATCGCCGTCGAGCCCGCCGACTCGCCGATGATCTCGGAGGGCATGCGCAGAATGTCGGGAGAGACGTAATTGATGCGCACGTTGAACTGCGAGAGCAGGCGGGCCAGGGAGTGGACCGTGCGGCCGTACTTCAGATCGCCCAGCATGGTCACAGTCAGGCCGTCCACGCGGCCCAACTCGCTGACGATTGTGAACAGGTCGA
>CAYPHO010000200.1:4701-6462 GCA_964410245.1 uncultured Treponemataceae bacterium
AGGGCAGGGCGGGCCCGCACAGGATCCAGGGCATCGGCGCCGGCTTCATCCCCGGCAACTTCAAGCGGGAGCTCGTCGACGAGGTCATAGCCGTTCGGCACGAGGACGCCGGCAAGACCTCGCGGGACCTCGCCAAGAGCGAGGGCATCCTCGTCGGGATCTCGGCGGGAGCGGCCCTCTGGGCCGCGATCCAAGTGGCCAAGCGGCCCGAGAGCGCCGGGAAGACTATCGTCGCCATCCTCTGCGATACGGGGGAGCGCTACCTGTCCACCTGGCTCTTCGACTCCGAGGCCTGAGCCCGGCCGGGGCTACGGGGCCGCGATCGCCGCGACCTCGTAGCCGGCCTCGGCGACGGCGGCCCGCATGGCCGCGTCGTCGAGGGAGGGGCCTTCCACTACCGCGCGCTTACTCGCCAAGTCGACCTCGGCCTTAGTCACGCCGTCCACGGACTCGAGCGCTTCCTTGACATGGGCGACGCAGTGGCCGCAGGACATGCCCTCTACCGACAGTATCTTCCTCATCGCTACTCTCCTTTCGATCGCGTCGACGGATCGGCGGCTGGCCCCGGGCCTCGCGACGGCGCGAAGCGGCGAAGCCGGAGGGCGTTCGCCAATACCGACACCGAGCTCAGCGACATCGCGGCCGCGGCCAGTATGGGATTCAAGAGCGGGCCGCCGAAGGCGTACAGGAGCCCGGCCGCCACGGGAATTCCCAGAACGTTGTAGCCGAAGGCCCAGAAGAGGTTCTGCTTGACGGTGCGCATGACGCGCGCGGAAAGCCGGAGGGCGGTCGGTACCTCCATCAGGTCCGAGCTCATGAGCACGATGTCCGCGCTCTCCATGGCCACGTCCGTTCCCGAGCCGATCGCGACGCCGACGTCGGAGCGCGCGAGGGCCGGGGCGTCGTTGATGCCGTCGCCCACCATCGCGACGACGCGGCCCTCGGCCTGGAGCTTCCCGACCTCATCGGCCTTGTCCGCGGGCAGGACCTCGGCATGGACCTCCTCGATCCCCGCGGCCCTCGCTATGGCCCTCGCGGTCCCGGCCGAGTCGCCGCTCAGCATCGCGACCCTGAGGCCCATGCCGCGCAGGGCCTCGACCGCCGCGGCGCTCGACTCCTTGAGGAGGTCGGCCACGGCGAGGGTCCCGGCGTAGGCGCCGTCGACGGCGATCAGCATGGGCGTCTTTCCCTCGGCCGAGAGGCGCTCGGCCTCGCCCGCGGCAGCGCCGATCGCGACGCCGCGGGAAGACAGGAGCCTGGCGCTGCCCGCCAGCACCCTCCTTTCCCCGACGCGCGCCTCGATGCCGAGCCCGGGGAATGCCTCGAAGTCCTCGGCCTCGAGGATGGGGACGCCCCGCTCGCGGGCGGCGCGGACGAGGGCCTCGCCCAGGGGATGCTCGGAATGCCTCTCCGCCGAGGCCGCGAGCGACAGGAGTCCCTCCTCGCCGAATTCTCCCGCTGGAAGGAGGTCGGCGAGCTCGGGCCTGCCCTTCGTTAGCGTGCCGGTCTTGTCGAGGACGATCGTATCCACCTTATGGGCGGTCTCGAGGGCGGCTCCCGACTTTACCAGGACGCCCAGCTCGGCGCCCTTGCCGGTTCCGACCATGATCGCGGTGGGCGTCGCGAGGCCCAGGGCGCAGGGGCAGGCTATGGTCAGCACTGACACGAACACGGTCAGGGCGAAGGCGGCGTCCTGGCCGGCGATCAGCCAGGCTAAGGCCGAGGCCAAGGCGACGCCGAGGACAATCGGCACGAAATATC
>CAYPHO010000201.1:0-3555 GCA_964410245.1 uncultured Treponemataceae bacterium
CTGGCGGCCGTTCATGTCCTTGACGCTCTTCGAGCGGCGCGGCTGCGGCATCTGGGCGCGCTCGTCGACCATGCCGTCGCGATCCCGCGCCGCGTCCCTCGGCGGCTTGGCTGCTTGCTTGGGAGCCATATCATCCCCCTCGCCGGATATGCTAGCACGGACGGGAGAATAGCGCGAGGCCGCGCTCGCCGCCCCTCCTCCTTGCGCCGATCCGCGCGCCGGGCTTAGACTACGAGGCATGGCGGGCGATACTATCAAGAGCTTCGAGCCGGGCGACGTCATCTTCAGGGAAGGCGAGAAGGGCGACCTCATGTACGTCCTCCTCGAGGGCGCGGTCGAGCTGAAGAAGCGCGTGGAGCGCGGCGAGGCCGTGCTCAAGGTCGTGGACGCGAGGAACGACTTCTTCGGGGAGATGGCCCTCCTGGACGACCGGCCCCGCTCGGCGACGGCGATCGCCAGCCGAAGGACCAAGGTCCTGGCCGTCGACGGGCCGACCTTCGAGTCCATGATCCTCTCGAACGGGAAGTTCGCGCTCAAGATCATCAAGGTGCTCTCGGCCAGGATCAGGAGGTCGAACGACCAGTTCTCCGACCTCATCGAGACTATGCCGAAGGAGCGGATGGCCAGGGGCATGGTCGAGTTCGCGGGCCTACGCGGCGAGAAGATCCACGACGGCGGGATCAAGGTCAATATCGAGCAGATGAAGGCCTGGATCAACACGCATATCGGGGCGGCCCAGGACGAGATCGAGGCGGCCATCTACCGCATGCTCAAGGACGAGGCCGTCGCGTGGGCGCCGACCAGCGCCAAGACCAAGGAATGCCTGGTGCTGCCCAAGGAATTCCTGAAGGAATACGAGCGGAAGCCCCAGCCCTGAGCCCCCCCTCGAGCGGCGCCGAAGCCGCGCGGATGCTATACTTATTACCGTGATACCCTTCGTCCGCGACGAGCTGGATTACCAGCCTTACTATTGCGAGGAGAACGTCTTTCGGCTCCTCGGCCGGCCGGAGCTCGCCGCCTGGCAGGCCTGGGCCGTCCTGGTCTCGAACAGGGCCATGGACGCGGTCCTCATGCGCCAGCGCGCGGGCAGGCCGGTCGACGGCCTCGTGCGCTGGGACTACCACGCCTTCGCCCTCGTCCTCGATCCGGGCGAGGGCGCCCTGGTCCTCGACATCGATACCCAATTGCCCTTTCCCTGTCCCTTCGCCCGCTATGTCGAAGACACCTTCCCGCCCGGGAGTCCCTCGATCGAGACCGCGCGCTTCCGCATGATCGGCGCGGCCGAGTACATCTCGAGCCTGTCCTCGGACCGCTCGCACATGCGCCGCGAGGACGGGAGCTGGATTTGGCCCCCGCCGCCCTGGCCCGCCCCGGGATCGGCCGAGGGGACGCCACCTAACCTCATGCGCTGGGTCGACGTCCGCCGGCGGGCGCCGGGAAGGCTCTGCGACCTGCGGCGCTTCTCGGCGATAGTGCGCCGGCGCGAGCGCGCGTCCGTCAGGAGGATGATATGAGCGGCCGTATAACGACGCGGGATCGCGTCATCGGGGGCTTGATTGGGCTGGCCGTCGGAGACGCGCTGGGAGTGCCGGTCGAGCACGAGCCGAGGGAGGCCCGCGCCGCCGATCCGGTCGTCGGCATGCGCGCGGGCGGCGTCTGGCTGACCGAGATGGGCACCTGGTCCGACGATACCGCCCTGGCCCTCTGCCTCGCCGACAGCATCGCCTCGCGCGGCTTCGATCCCGAGGACGCGGGCCGCCGATCCGTAGCCTGGCTCGACGAGGGGCTCTGGTCGGCCAGGGGATCGGCCTTCGGCGGCGGAGGCTCGACGCTGCGGGCCCTGGAGCATATCCGGTCGGGCCTGCCCGCCGTCATGGCCGGCGGCCGCGGCGAGAACGACAACGGGAACGGATCGCTCATGCGGATCCTGCCCGCCTCGATCTGGCTCGCCTCCTTGCCGGAGCGCGCGCGCTTCCGCGCCGTCGCCGCGTACTCATCCTATACGCACGGACATCCGCGCAGCGTCATGGGCTGCTGGCTCCACTGCCTGGTCGCCGGCCGACTCCTCGGCGGCGAGCGGCCGCGCGAGGCCTACCTCTCGGCTATGGAGGAGGCGCGGGGACTCCTGGACGGATTGCCCAGGCAGATCGCCTCCGAGGCCGGGACCTATCGCCGCGTCCTCGACGGGGAGATCGCGGGCATGGACGAGTCCGAGCTTCGAGGCTCGGGCTATGTCGTCCATTGCCTGGAATCGTCGCTGTATTGCCTCGTCTCGACGGAGGATTACGCGTCCTGCGCCCTCGCGGCGGTGAACCTCGGAGACGACGCGGACACGACGGGGGCGGTGGCCGGCGGCCTGGCCGGGCTCGCCTACGGATCAAGCTCGATTCCCCGCGACTGGGTTTCCGCATTAGCGCGCTCGGGCGAGATCGCCGATCTCGCGGGCCGCCTCGCCGGCCTGGTCGAGGCGCCGGCCCCCTTGCCGCGCTCCTACTGGGTCCTGCCCGGCAAGCTCCTCGCGGGCGGGCATCCCCTCCGCGGCGGGCCTGAGGGCGTGGAAGCCCTGCTCGGCGCGGGCATCGACGCCTTCGTCGACCTGACCGCGCCGGGCGAGGATTCCTCCTCTCATCATTATTCCGAGTCCCTGCGGCGGCCCGGCGGCGCTTCGGGGCGCGAGGTCGAATACCGGAGCGTCCCCATTTCCGATATGTCGGCCGAGGGAGAGCCGGTCGAGCGCGCCCTCGCCGAGCTCGACTCGCTCCTGGCTTCCGGTCGCTCGGTCTATCTCCATTGCCTCGGGGGCTTCGGCCGGACGGGGACCGTGGTCGGCTCCTTCCTGGTCGAGAAGGGACTGGCGGCGCCTAACGAGGCCATCGGCCTCATCGCCGCGTTGCGCGCCTCTACCGATTCGCCCGATTCCGCCTCGCCCCAGACCGAGGAGCAGGCGCGCATGATACGCGAGCGGCGCCCGGGGCCCGGCGCTCTTCCGCTCTAGCCGGGGCAAGCTATGCGGCTCGTCATCGCCTCGTCTCCCGCCTGCGACTCTCCCGACGCCTTTCCCTTGGGCGCGCTGTGCGTCGCCGCCGCGGTCGCAGCGAGGCCCGCCCTCGCCGGCCTCGAGCTCTCGCTCGTCGAGGGAGGGCCCCCGCGATCCGGCCGTCCCGAGCCCGGGGAGGACGAGCGCGCCGGCGCCGAGCTGGCGTCGCGCATCGCGTCGGCTCGTCCCGACCTCGTCGGCCTCTCGCTGTACTCGTGGAACCGCTCGTCGATGGCGGCCGCGGCCCGGGCGCTGCGGGCGGCCGCGCCGGGCGCCGCCGTCTTCGCCGGCGGGCCCGAGGTCACGGCCGATCCGGCCTCGATCATCGAGGAAGCGGGCCTCGACTTCGCCATCGTCGGCGAGGGCGAGGAGGCCGCGGCCGCGGCGGTCGAGGCGCTCCGCCGCTCGGGCGGGACGGCCGAGGCCGCGCGCCGGGCCCTCGCCGGCATACCCGGCGTCGTCCTGCCCTCGCCGCGCGAGGGCGAGGGCCCGGGCGGTCCCGCGCCGGGGGCCAGGGC
>CAYPHO010000201.1:3655-6413 GCA_964410245.1 uncultured Treponemataceae bacterium
CCGAGGCCGCTTCCGGGGCCGCCCCGCCGCCCGCCGCCGAGCTCGTCTCTCCCTGGCTCTCGGGAACGGCCGATCCGGCGGCGCGCGGCGGCGACGTCCTGTGGGAGCTCTCTCGCGGCTGTCCCTTCCGCTGCGCCTACTGCTACGAGTCGAAGGGCTCGTCGGGGGCGAGGCCCTTCCCGATGCCGAGGATCGAGGCCGAGCTCGAGCTCTTCGCCCGCTCGGGCGTGCGCTACGCCTTCATCCTGGATCCTACCTTCAACGCCGACAAGGCCAGGGCCGCGGCCGTCCTCGATCTCATCCGCCGGAAGGCGTCACAAATCAGGTGGAAATTCGAGGTCAGGGCCGAGCTACTGGACCGCGCCCTGGTCCACCGCTTCGCCGCGCTCGACTGCTCGCTCCAGATCGGCCTGCAGAGCGCCCATCGCGATACCCTCGAGGCCGTGAACCGGCCGGGCTTCGACCGAAAGGCCTTCTCGCGCGCCGCCTGCTCACTCTCCGAGGCGGGCGTCACCTTCGGCCTCGACCTCATCTACGGCCTGCCCGGCGACGGCCTGGGGCGCTTCGAGGAGAGCCTCGACTTCGCCCTAGGCCTCGAGCCCAACCACCTGGACGTCTTTCCCCTGGCCCTCCTCCCGGGCACGCTTCTCGCGGACCGTGCGGGCGAGCTGGGGATCGAGGCCGATCCGAGGCCGCCCTACCTGGTCCGCTCGACGCGCGAGATGCCGCCCGGGGATCTCGAGGCCGCCGCGGCCCTGGCCGCGGCCTGCGACCGCTTCTACACGCGGGGCCGGGCGGTGGCCTGGTTCAAGGCGGCGCTGGCGCCCTTGGGCATGCGCCCCTCGGCCTTCCTTCGCGGTTTCGCGCAACGCGGCGTCCGAGGGGGGGCGGGCGGCGGCCCCGCGGCGGCGCGCCTCGACGACGGCGCGGCCGCCTTCGGCGTCGGCGCCGACGAGAGCCGCGCCATCGAGGCCGAGCAGCTCGGATACCTCGAGGGCCTCTACTCGACGGAGCGGCTCCGGCGCCTCCTGCCCGCCCTGCGCGACCTCGTTCGGCTCCACGGGGCCTGGGGCCGCGCCCTTGCCGAGGGCGAGGCGACCGAGCTCGATCTCAGCTACGATCCCGAGGAGGCCCTCGGTGCCGCCCTGTCGCTCGAGGCCTTCGCGCGCGCCGCCGAGCCCGGGCCCCGCCGCGTCCGCGTGGTCCCCGACGAGGAAGAGGGCGCGCGCATCGAGGAGCCGCGGCCGGGCTCGCGCGGGCGGGGCGGCCGGCCGCGACATTAGCGCGCGCTCCGCGATCCGCGATGGCGGGCGGTTTTTCACGTTGCGGCATCCGCGGAACGCGTTATACAATTCAGCCCCATGGCTACGCAGGCGAGGAGCGGGACGGACAAGGCCGCGAAGGTCGTGCTCGGCCTGTCGAAGGCCCTCGCGTCCAGCCTGGAGCTGGACGAGATGCTGGCGCGGGTGCTCGACTCGATCGGCCACGTCATCCCCCTCGATTCCTGCGCGCTCTTCCTCCTCCGCGGATCGGGCCTCGAGCTGCGCGCGGCGAAGGGGCATCCGAGGGGCTCGGGCCTCGCTCTCCGCCGCGTCGAGCTGGAGCGCCTTCCGCTGAACCGCTCGGTAATCGAGGGAGGGGAGCCGATCGTCCTCGCGGACGCGGCGGAAGATCCCCGGTGGAGCGCCTCCGGCGCCATGGAGAGCGGGATCCGCTCGTGGATGGGCATTCCCCTGAAGGCCTCGGGCGAGGTGAACGGCATGCTGTCGATCGGCTCGAGCGTCCCCGATGCCTACGGGCGGCGCGAGCTGGACGCCGCGGGGGCCTTCGCCGACCTCGCCGCGGTCGCCGTCCGCCACGCTCGCCTCTTCTCGGAGACTAAGCGGCGCCTCGACGAGCTCGACGCCGTCAATAAGGTCGGGGCGGCCGTCGCCTCGCGCCTCAAGGTCGACGAGCTCTGCGAGGTCGTGGGCGAGCGCGTCCAGGCGATATTCAAGGCCGGCGTCGTCTACGTCGCGGTCTGGGACGAGGAGTCCGGCATCGTCCGCGTTCCCTACTACTCGAACGAGGGCAGGCGCGAGGCCTACGGGCCCTTCGCTTACGGCGAGGGACTCTGCTCGCACGTGCTCAAGGAGCTGCGCACGCTGTACCTGGGCTCCGGGGTGGGGGCGGCCCTGCCCGGCCTGGGCGCGAGGGCCCTTCCCGGGCGCGAGCCGGCGAGCTGGCTCGGCGTCCCTATCCTCTCCGGGCGGCGCGCCCTGGGCGTGCTCTGCGCCCAGTCCTTCGACCGGGAATACGCCTTCTCGGACGACGACGTCAGGCTCCTGTCGACCGTCGCGTCCACTGTCGGGGCCGGAATACGCAACGCGAGGCTCTACGAGGAAGCGAGGCGCAAGGCCGAGGAGGCGGCCGCCATCGCCGACGCGGGCCGGGAGATCGGCGAGAGCCTCGATCCGGACGAGGTCCTGCGCAGGATCGCGCAGCGCGCCCAAGCGCTGCTCAGCCGCGACACCGCGGCCGTCTTCCTCCTCGAGCCGGGCGGCGGGATGAGGGCCGTCGTCTCGGTCGGCGCCAACGCCGAGCATTTCAAGGAATTCCTGATACCGCCGGGCGTCGGCATCGTCGGGAGGGTCGCCTCGAGGGGAGCGGGAGAGGTGGTCAACGACGTAATGGCCGATCCCGACCGCTTCGAAAGGCCCGGCGGGCGGCGGCCCCCGGGCGACAAGCTCGTCGCAGCGCCCCTCGTCGCGACGGGCAG
>CAYPHO010000202.1:0-6404 GCA_964410245.1 uncultured Treponemataceae bacterium
GTCGAGCTTCAGGAACTTGTCGATCTGGCCCAGGAAGAGCTTGGTATTGGCGTCGATCTCCTCGTAGCTGATGATCTGGCGCATGGTGGTCTTGCCCGAGGGATCGCCGATCCTCGCGGTGCCGCCGCCCATGAGGACGATGACCTTGTGGCCCGCCTCGTGCAGGTGGCGCATGGCGAAATAGGGAACCATGTGGCCTATGTGGAGCGAGGGCCCCGTCGGGTCGCAGCCCTCGTAGAGCGTGATGGGGCCCTCGTCCATGGCCTTCGAGAGGCCTTCGATGTCGGTGCACTGCTGTATGAAGCCGCGGTCCTGCAGGACGGCGAGAGCCTTGTTCATCATTCCTCCATGCCACTCCGCCATTAGGCGGGGAAGGCAATTATAGCGACGCGGGCTCGACGGCTCAATAAGCGCCGGCCCGCTGGGCGAGCGGGCGTTCTTGACAGCGGCATTCGCGCCCATTACTGTCGGAGTCCTTGAACGGACGCCCCGTGGGCGCATCCTGGAGGCTACTTGGACGCGATCGCGCAGCTGCTCCCGGACTTCGTGAAGCGGGATCCCCTGATCTTCCTCTTCGCTTTCCTCTTCCTCGTCGGCTTCACGGTTCCCGTATGCCAGGAGATCGCGATCTCGTTCGCTGGGATGTCCGCGAAGGCGCTCAAGGTCGGCTTCGCGCCGGCGGCGTCGGTCGCCCTCGCCGCCTTGCTATTACAGGATTCGATGCTGTTCGCGATCGCCTGGCTGCTGGGACCTCGATTGACGAGGCGCGGGCCCCTCGCGCGCCTCCTCAAGCCCGAGAGGATCGCCGCCGCCCAGCGCTACTTCAAGCGCCGGGGGCCGATCATTATCCTGGGCTCCCGACTGGTCATGGGCCTCCGGCTGTGGTCGATACTCGGATCGGGACTCCTCCGCGTGAAATGGTCGAAGTTCTTCGCCTACGACGGCATCGGCGCCGCGCTCGTCGCCCCGGCCTGGCTCTTCGTCGGCTACGCGCTCGGATCGCAGTTCGACGAGGGCGCCGGCGTCCTGACCAGGATCGCGACCGTCGTCGGCCTCGTCGCGGTCGTAGTCGCCTCCCTCCTCGTGTATCGGGGCGTGAAGGCCGACGCGGCGCTCGCCGAGTCGGGGGAAGAAGAGTGACGTCTCTTAGCCCGCGACGGACATGGCTTTTACCCTTATTTTTAGGCCTTTTTCGCGGCTCGTCGATGAATTCGCTTGCGTATAAAGGCTTCGCGGGATTATAGTAAGTAAAACTCGCCCAAGGAGATGACAATGGCAGGTTCCAAGGAAAGCGCTCCCAAGGCCATGACGAAGTCGCAGATCATCGCCACCCTCGCCGAGAAGAACGATCTTACCAAGAAGCAGGTCGCCGCGTTCCTCGAGTCCTTCATCGAGCTCGCGTATAAGGAGACCAAGAAGAACAAGAAGTTCGCCATTCCCGGCCTCGGCATCCTCAAGCTCATCAAGCGCAAGGCTCGGATGGGCCGCAATCCCGCCACCGGCGAGCAGATCAAGATAGCCGCGAAGACCGCGGTCAGGATGACGATCTCCAAGGTCGCCAAGGACGCCATCATCGGCGCGAAGTAGCTCCTTCCTTACATAGGGAGCCGCCCGCCCGGGCGGCTCCCCTACCCCTCCTATACCGTTCCGAACTCCCCCTATAGAGCAGCCGATATGAAGAACGCCGAGACTACCGTCGCAAAGCTCGTTGAGGTGGCGCTCCGGCGTTACGCCATGATTCCCGACGGCGCGCGGATCATCGTCGCCGTGTCGGGCGGCAAGGATTCCCTGGCGCTCGCCTACGACCTATCCCGGAAAAGGCGCTGGTGGCCCGTTCCCTTCGAGCTTCGCGCCGTCCATATAGCCACGGACCTGCCGTCGGCCCCTTCCCCGGGATCCGTGCGCCGCAAGCTCGAGGAATGGGATATCGAGGCGCATTGCCTGGAGGTTCCCGTGATCGGCCGCCTGAAGCCTGGCCGGTCGATGAACTGCTATTGGTGCGCCACGCAGCGCCGCACCGAGCTCATCCGCTACGCGATGGCGGAGGGATTCGGCGCGATAGCCCTGGGCCACCACCTGGACGACGCCGTCGAGACCCTGCTCATGAACATGCTGTACAAAGGCCGGATATCCGGCATGCCCGCGAGGCTGCGGTACGACAAGTACCCGCTCGCGATCCTGCGCCCGCTCATACTCTGCGAGGAGAGGCAGATAGAGGCCTTCGCCGCCGAGAAGGGCTTCGGCGAGCTGGGGCGCGACTGCGGCTACGACGAGGCCTCGAAGCGGCGCGAGGCCCGATCGCGATTGGAGCTCTTGACGGGGGGATCGAGCGCCTTGAAGAGGAATCTATTCGACTCGATGTCGAACGTGAGCGATACTTACTTACCGGGGCCAGAGGGACCCCGGGACTAGGGCGGCGCTCGTCGCTACCGTCGCGCGAGGAGGGGACATGGAAGAGAAGGGAATCACCTGGTGGGCCTTCGACGAGGTCGAGGCCTTCATGCGCTCGGGCTTCGAGGGAGTCGGCGTTCCCCCGGAGGAAGCGGCCGTCTGCGCCGACGTCCTCATCTCGGCCGACAAGCACGGCGTCGATTCCCACGGCGTGGGCCGCTTCAAGCCGATCTACCTCGACCGCATCTGGGCCGGGACGCAGGATCCGAGGACGCGCTTCGAGATCGTCCGCGAGACGCCGACGACGGCGGTCATCGACGGCCATAACGGCATGGGGCACTATATAGCCAAGCGGGCGATGGGCATGGCTATCGAGAAGGCCGACAAGGCGGGCATGGGCATGACCGTCGTGCGCAACTCGACGCATTACGGCGCCGCCTTCTACTACGCGCGCATGGCCGTCGAGGCCGGCATGATCGGCTTCACCGGCACCAGCGCCCGCCCCTCGATCGCCCCGACCTGGGGCGTCGAGCCCATGCTGGGCACCAATCCCCTGACCTGGGGCATGCCGACCGACGAGGCCTTCCCCTTCATGATCGACTGCGCGACGAGCACGACGCAGCGCGGGAAGATCGAGATGTACGATCGCCTGGGCAAGGAGCTGCCCGAGGGCTGGGTCATCGGCGAGGACGGGAAGTATCGCAGCGATACCCATCAGGTCCTCGCCGACCTGACCCGAGACAAGGCCGCGCTGACGCCGCTGGGCGGCCTGGGCGAGGACCTGTCCGGCTACAAGGGCTACGGATACGCGATGGTCTGCGAGCTGCTCTCCTCCTGCCTCTCGCAGTCGAACTTCATGAAGGCCCTCGTCGGCGTCGGACCCGACGGGAAGAGCGCGCCGATCGAGTTAGGGCACTTCTTCATGGCGGTCAAGATCGAGTCCTTCGTGGAGCTGGACGCGTTCAGGAAGCAGGCGGGCGAGATCTGCCGACAGCTCCGCGCCTCGAAGAAGGCGCCGGGCGCGCAGAGGATCTACACGCCCGGCGAGAAGGAGTACGAGACCTGGCTCTTCCGCAGGGACAAGGGCGTGCCCTTCAACGAGCCCTTGCGGAAGAACTTCCGCGAAGTCAAGGAAAGGCTCGGGCTTAAGGCGGAGCTGCCCTTCTAGTCATCTCCCGAAGAGGGCGACGCGCGAGCCCGCGGCGGCCGACCGGGCCGCACGATCAGGAAGCGGCCCTGTCCGAGCATCGAGCCTCGCCGGCCCTCTCCGGATACTCGATAATGTCGCACTCGGGCCTGGGCCCATTGGCCATCTTTGCCGCCGCCCGCCTATCTCCCAGGGCCCTGAGCAGCTCAAGGCGCCTTAGCTCGGGCATGCCCCCGACCAAGGCGAGCCGGCCGCCCTCGAGCCTCGCCGCGAAGGGCTTGCGGAATCCCTCCCCGCGGCCGAAGTCGTTGTACTCCTTGATCCACCGCGCTCGCTGAGACTGGGGCAGAACGGGAAGCGGGATAGTCGTTCCCTCGATATCGAGCAGTTCGATATCGTCGAGCGCGACCGCGAACTCTTCCCCGGCGGCGATGCGCGAATACGGATGCCCCTTACTCTTCCTGAAGAGCGCGGCCTTGGCGAGCCTGACGAATGCCCGCTTCCTCGATCGCTCGAAAGCCATCGCCGCTTCATAGGTTTCCCATGTCACCATAAAGCCCTCCTTTGTAACCGGTTGCAATAATGTGCAAAAAAACTAAGCAGAATCGCGCTCCACGAGATGCACCGGAACAGTCGTCGTATTGATGACGCCCCTTTCCAGGTAGGCCACGAGATTGCGGGCGAGAAGCCTGCCCGAGCCAGGGACGTTCTGGCTTATCGTCGTGAGTCCGGGCGAGACGTAGGAAGAGACCGTTAGGTCGTCGTAGCCTATCACGGCGACATCGTCGGGTATCTTCCTGCCGCTCGCCTTGATCGCTTTCATGGCGGCGACCGCCATGATATCGCTGCCCGCGAAGACCGCGTCGATCTTCGGCTCGCGCTTCATGAGGGCGTTCATCTCCCGCTCGGCGCCGTGCTCGCTGTAGTCGCAGTACGAGGCGAGGCCCTTGGGCTCGATGCCCGCCTCGCCGAGCGCCTCCGAGAATCCGCGGAAGCGCTCCTTGACCTCGGTCTCGACCCGGGGACCGCCTATGAAGCCGATCCTGCGGCGCCCGGCCGAGGCGAATCGCTCGCCGGCCAGCCTGCCGCCCCTCGCGTCGTCGCCGGCGACGCTGCAATAGCGGCCTCCGCCGAAGCCCCAGGCTATGAATGGCGCCTTCGAGGCCAGGAGGAGATCGACGTGATCGTGCTTGGACTCGGAGGTCACGAGGATGAAGCCGTCGACCTTCCCGGTATCGAGGTAGCTCGATACCCAACCGGTATCGCCTGGCCGGATATGGGCGACCAGCATGTCGTAGCCGAGCTCGGCCAGGCCGAGCGCGACCCCGCCCATGATCTCCACGCTGAAGGGATCCGACAGCTCGCCGTCGCACTTGCAATAGGCGTGGTTGACGAAGGCTATCGTCCGGGACTTCCTGGTCGACAGGTTCCTCGCGATGGCGCTCGGCGTGAACTCGTGGTCCTTCGCGATCGCGACGATGCGCGCCTTCGTCTCGGCGCCGACCAGGGGGCTATCGTTCAAGGCCCTCGAGACGGTCGACTTCGAGACGCCGGCGAGCTTCGCGATGTCGTCTATCGATTTGAGCTTCTGCATGCCGAATTCCTTGGCTGTAGGATAGGCATCAATGCAACCGGTGTCAAGCTTTTTCCCGCTTTTTGTTACAATATAGTATTTTCCTTATACCACCGGGAGATAATCCATACTCATCGGCAAGATCATCGATTCGGCGACCCTGGGCCTTGGCGGCCTTGATCTCCGTATTGCGCTCGTCGAAGCTCTTCCTCGCTCCCGATCGCGATCCCCATTCCAGGCGCTTTTCGCCATTCTCTCGCGGTATATACACGAGAGAGCCTTGGACGTAGGTCTGGACCTCCTTCAGGAGGTCGGGGGGCAGGAGCGAGTCTGCGTTTATATAGGACATGCCTTTTCCTCGCGGAATGCTGGCCGGTCCGGTACGGGACCGACGAATACATCCGTCCGAGGCTCGAGGCGTCATCCAGGACTTATGGAAGCCTTCTGGACATGACGAGCGATACCCTCGCCTTCGCGGCGGGATCGCCCGAATACCTGGTATTCGTCCTCGATGCGTCAGTCGGCGCCGACGATACGGGCAAGCGTGTCTGTACGGGCGATAATCATCATCGTGCGCCTCCTTGAGCGAATTGGATTCGGCGATATTGCCACAATGCCGCGCGCTCGTAAATACCCAAAGAACGGTTATACGCGATCGGTAACTCGCGTATTTTACTCATTCTCTCGCTTTACCGATAGCGCCGCATCGGTATATTGATTATCGACGGCTAGCCGAGAGCCCTTGGCGGCGAGGCCTCGCCCGCTGAAGGGAAAGGAGGTGGACGATGGATAGGTACACTAGCGGGGGCAGGGTTTCGTAAGGAATCCCGCCCTTGAAAAAGCCGAGTCACGCTCGGTTTCCGGCCGGCCTTATCAGCCGGCCGGTTTCTCGCCAGGCCGATGGCAGACTCGTCGCCTGCCCTCGTCCTGGCGAGGAATTGCTCGAGAGCCTTCGGCTCCCTGCTCAATTCCTAAGGTATGGTAGCCTCCCGGAAAGGCGCGTTCTCCTTTCCGGGAGGCTTCCTTTTCCTCCATTGCCGCGCCCGCGCCGAAGGAGTAGAATCGCACGGTTCCTACAATCGGTTGCAGGAAAAGGAGCGGCCAATGCAGTACGGGCATTTCGACGACGAGCGCAAGGAATACGTCATTACCCGTCCCGACACTCCTCAGTCATGGAGTAATTATCTCGGATCGACGGAATACGGCGCCGTCATCACGAATAACGCGGGCGGCTATGGCTTCTATAAGTCGGGAGCCAAGGGACGCTTTCTCCGGCTTAGGTTCAATGCCGTC
>CAYPHO010000203.1:0-6384 GCA_964410245.1 uncultured Treponemataceae bacterium
CGTTCCCGGTCCGAAGGGGCGAGAGGAGCCCGACGAGGATGGACTCGACGACGAGCAGCTTCATCGCGGAGGAGTACTCGACTATTCCCAGCAAGGGGCCCGAGTGGTCGAGGACCATGACCTCGTGGATCATGGTCAGCTCGAGGTGGGTGTTCGGGTCGTCGACGGGGATGCGGCAGCCCTCGGCCAGGAGGACGATGAAGAGGCCCAAGCCGATCATGGCCAGCGCCGCGGCGGTCGCGGCGCTGTACTCGACCGAGGGGCCCAGCATGCCGCTCAGCGACAGCGAGCCCGAGCGGCGCGCGAGCGCGAGGAAGGCGAAGAAGAGGGCCGGCTCGGAGAGGCAGGCGAAGGCCGCCTCGCGCGCGGCGCCCATGCCCTCGAAGGCCGAGCCCGTATCGAGGGCCGCGGCGGTCGTGAAGAAGCGCGCCAGGCCGAAGAGGTAGGCGAAGAGGATCATATCTCCCGCGAAGGCGATCGGCGCCGCGCCCGCCCCGATCGGCACGAGGAGGCCGGCGATCGCTACGGCGGCGGCGGTCGCTAATGGACCGGCGAAGAAGACCCAGGTCGTCGTCCTCGAAACGACGAGGCCCTTGCGCAAGAGCTTCGCGATGTCGTAGTAGGGCTGCAATAGCGGCGGTCCCCTTCGTCCCGCGAAGGCGGCCTTCACCTTGTTGATGAGGCCTAGCAGGAAGGGCGGCAGCGCGATCAGGACCGCCAGGTGGAACGCTACGTCGATCATCGAGGAGCCCCCGGGCCTCCGAACAGGAGGAGAGCGATGGTAATGGCGAGTATGTACAGCAGGTAGGATTGGAGTATGCCCGCCTGCACTGACCGCAGGCGCGGCATGAGGCGCGAGAAGAGCCGCGAGGCGGCCGGCGCGACGCGCTCGAGGACGGCGTCGGGCGGCGAGAGCTCGAATCGCGAGGGCGCGGGATAGGCGCCGGCGGCGGCCCTCCGCTTCTTCCTCGGCCTGAGGAATCCCGCGAAGAGGGCGACGACGAGCTCGCCGAAGGACGAGGCCGAGTATTGCATGCGGCTCGTCGGCGCGGCGTATCCGCAATCCCAGGTAGACGGCGCATCGCGGCGGCGGCGGGCGCGATAGGCGATATAGGCGGCGATCGGGGCTGCCGCGACGGCCGCCCCGATGCCCGAGGCCGCGCCGACCGGCGCGAGGGAGGCGAGCGGGCGAAGCGCGCCCTCGAGGCCCGGGGCGGACCGGCCCCCGGAGAGGAAGCTCGCGACGGCGGCGTCGATCGCGCCGAGGACGAGGCCGGGCGCGAGGCCGAGGGCCAGGCAGAGCGCGCCCAGGGCCGCCATGGGCAGGAGCATCGCGCTTCCGCACTCGCGCGCCCTCGAGCCCGCCTCGGAACGGGCCTCGCCCGAGAAGACGGTCGAGTAGAGCCTGACGAAGCAGGCGACCGCGAGGGCGCCGACCAGGGAGAGGGCCGCCGCGGCTATGGCGGCGATCGCCTGCGGGTCCCAGGCCGAGCCGGGCGGGGCGCCGCCCTCGAGGCAGCGGAAGAAGCCGACGTACAGCAGGAACTCGCTCGCGAAGCCGTTCAAAGGCGGCAGCGCGCAGATCGCGACGGATCCCAGGAGAAAGAGCGCCGCGAGGCGGGGCGTCCTCTTCGCCAGCCCGCCCAGCATCTCGATGTCGCGAGTCCCCGTCCGATGCATGACGGCGCCGGCTCCCATGAAGAGGAGGGGCTTGAAGAGGCCGTGGTTCCAGGCATGGAGGAGGGCGCCCCCTATGCCGAGGGCGGCGAGCTCGGGCCTGCCTATCGATCTTCCCAAGAGGCCCAGCCCGAGCCCCATCCCGATGATGCCCAGGTTCTCGACGCTCGAGTAGGCGAGTATACGCTTGATGTCCCTCTGCGCCGTCGCGAGGACGATGCCCGCGACGGCGGACAGGGCGCCGATCCCGAGGACGAGGAGGCATTGCCAGGCCTCGAGCGGCGGGAGGAGGGAGGCCGTCCTGAGCAGCCCGTAGATGCCCATCTTGAGCATGACGCCCGACATGACCGCCGACACGTGGCTGGGCGCGCTCGCGTGGGCCGCGGGCAGCCAGAATTGCAGGGGCACGAAGCCCGCCTTGAAGCCGAAGCCGGCGAGGGCGAGGAGGAAGATCGAGGACGCCGCCCCGGCGCGCATCGAGTTGGCCGGGCTCAGGATGAAGGATCCGGTCTCGGCCCTCCAGATCGAGAACATGGCGAAGAGGCACAGGGCGCCGACGTGGGCGGCAATGAGGTAGATCCAGCCGGCCCTGCGCAGGCCGGCGCCCTCGTCGGAGGAGCTCGCCGCGAAGAAGCCCGCGAGGGCCATGAGCTCCCAGCCCATCAGGAAGAGGACGCCGTCTCGGGCGATGGCTACCAGGGCCATCGCGGCCGCCAAGAGCCCGTAGGAGGCGAGCAGGGCGCGGGAGCCGCGCGGGCGCTCGGCCGCTGGCCAGTACTCGAGGCCGTAGATCGAGCCCAGGGGAGGAATCAGGAACGCGAGGGCGAGGAAGACCGCGCTCAGGGGATCGAGGCCGGCATGCAGGGCCCCCCAAGGCAGGCCCCAATCGAGGGAGGCGGACAGGGGAGCTCCGCCGCCTAACGCGTACGAGACGAGGGAGGCGAGGCCCAGGGCGCCCCCGGCGGCCATCAGGAGGGCCGCCGCGGCCTGGGCGGCGCGCGATCGGCGCGGCAGGAAGAAGGAGGGGACGCCGCTCAGCGCCATGACGGCGGCCGCGACGAGGATGGCGCTCAGGATCGTCATTCGATGCTCCTCATGAGATCCCCAGGAGCGCGAGGATATCGCCGAAGGGCGCCAAGGTCGCCAGCAGGGCGGCGAGCGCGGCGAGGAGGAACAGGACGTAGTGTTGGGTCAGGCCCTGCTGGAAGCGCCTGAGCCAGGACGACAGGCCGGTAACCCTTCGGAAAGCGGGCGCGAGGAAGCGGTCGAGGACCGGATCCCCGGCCTCGCCATGCACGCGCGTCGGCTCGGGGTAGGCGCCTTTCAGGCGGCCCGGCTCGGCAGGGGCCTTGATCGCCCAGTCGAACATGCCGACGAGGCCCCGCGCGAAGGACGAGGCCGTGTACTGCATGCGCGCCGTCGGGGCCGCGTAGCCGCAATCCCAGGTGGGCCGCGACTCCTCGCGGCGGCGCCGCCCTAGGGCGATCGCTACCAGGGCGAGCGCCGCGGCGGCGAGGAGGGCGGCGGAAATCGCGCCGATCGTTCCCAGCGGCGCGATATCGGACAGGGCGGGAAGCGATCCGATCGGCGCGGCGGCGGCCGCCGCCGCGCTCGCGGCCGTAGCCGCGGCCCCGGATGCCGATGCGTCCGAGGCGGCGGCCCAGCAGGCCGAGGCCGCGTCGACCGCGAGCGCGAAGAATCCCGGCGCGACGCCGATCGCCGCGCAGGCGAGGGCGAGGACGGCCATCGGCGCGAGCATCGCGGCGCCAGACTCGCGGGCGCGCTCGGCCTTGGGGCTCCTCGGCTCTCCCAGGAAGACGGCCCCGAAGGCCTTCACGAAGCAGGCGAGGGCCAGGGCGCCGACCATGGCCAGGACCGCGGCGGCGATGCCGCCGGTCATCGAGAAGGCGCCGCCCCCGGCCGCGCGGCCGAAGAGCCCCAGGAACACCAAGAGCTCGCTGACGAAGCCGTTCAGCGGCGGGAGGCCGCAGATCGCGACGGCGCCGACGAGGAAGAGGAGGGCCGTCGTCGGCATGCGGCGGGCCAAGCCTCCTAAGAGGTCGATCCTCCTCGTGCCGGCCGCGCGCGTCGCCGAGCCCGCGCCCAGGAAGAGCAGCGGCTTGAAGAGGCCGTGGTTCCAGACGTGGAGGAGGCAGCCGCCCAGCCCCAGGGCGACGAGGGCGGTATTCCCCGTCGATCGCCCGATCATCGCCGAGCCCAGGCCCATGAGGATGATGCCGACGTTCTCGACGCTGTGGTACGCGAGCAGGCGCTTCAGGTCGTGCTGGGCCAGGGCGAAGGCGACCCCGAGGAGGGCCGATATGGCGCCTAACGCGAGCACGATGCCTCCCCAGGCCGCGGGAAGGGGCGGCAGGAGCGAGGCCAGGCGCAGGATGCCGTAGATCCCCATCTTTATCAGGACCCCGGACATGAAGGCAGAGACGTGCCCGGGGGCCGCGGCGTGGGCGGGCGGGAGCCAGAAGTGCAGGGGCATGATTCCCGCCTTGAGGCCGAAGCCCAGGAAGGACAGCGCCAAGACCGCGCCGGCCGCCCCGATCCCGAGGCCGGAAGCGCTCGCGAGCTCGAAGGTGCCGGTCAGGGCCCTAAGCAGCGCGAACATGCAGAAGAGGGCCAGGGTCCCCGCGTGGGTCGCGATGAGGTACACGAGGCTCGCGCGCCTCGTCTCGGGATGCTCGTCATCCTCGCCCACCAGGAAGAAGGCCGAGAGGGCCATCGCCTCCCAGCCGAGGATGAAGGCGAGGGCGTGGCGCGCGACGACGAGGAGGGCCATGCCGGCCGCCATGGTCCCGAAGAAGAATTGCGAGCGGCGTACAGTCCTCGGGTTCCTCGACTGCGGGCTGTAGCCGAGGGCGTAGATCGAGCATAGGCCGCCTACCAGGAATATCGGGACCAGGAAGAAGGCCGAGAGGGGATCGAGGCCGAGCGCGGCGGCGCCGCCGAAGGCGGGCCAGGGCAGGGACGCGCCGCGCTGCTCGGGACCCGACAGCCCCAGGACGGCCCCTGCCAGCCCCGCCGTCGAGGCCGCGACGAAGAGCACGGTCCCCCAAAGCTGCCCCGCGCGGCCGCGCCGCGGCAGGAGGAGGGCGGGCAGGCCGCTCGCCGCGGCGAGCGCTATCGCGCCGAGGACGAGGCTCAAGCCCATGCCTGCTCCGTCCCCGCGGCCGATTCCGCCTCGGCGGGATCCGGGTTCATGCCGAGGCGCCCCTCTCGGCCTTGTCCCTCGACCCGGAGGGAAGGGAAGCCTCGGCGGCCTCGAAGGCGGCCAAGAGCTCCTCGCGGCTCGCGCGGGCCCGCAGGGCCTCCTTCACTCCCGGGCTCCGGAGCACGATGCCCAGCCGCGACAGCAGGTGGAGATGGGCCCGGACCGAAGGGCTTATCAAGGTAAAGAGGGTATCAACCGGCTTCTCGTCGATGGCGCCGAAGTCGATCGGCCGCTCCAGGAAGCAGAGCGCGATCGTCGGCCTCGAGACGTGGAGCACCACGGGATTGCGGACGTGGGGTATGGCGATTCCGTCGCCGATCCCCGTCGAGCCCAGGGTCTCCCGCGCCAGGAGGACCTGGTAGAGGAACTCGCGGTCGACTTCCTCGGGAAGGTGGAGGATCTCGACGACGGCGCGGAGCACCGAGGCTTGGTCCGAGCCCCCGACGCGGTAGAAGATGCCCCCGGACTTGACCGCCTCGAGGAGGGTCGGCAGGGGAGCGGCATGGCTGTCCTTCTCGGCGAAGATCGCGGGCGAGACCTGGATCCTGCGCGAGGTCGCCCATTCCAGGAGCTCGGCCCGGTTGAAGCGGAACTGCTCGTTGATCTTGTAGCAGGGAATCGTCTCCTGCTTGATCCAGCGATAGATGGTCTTCTCGGAGACATTCAGGATCGCGGCCGCGTCCTTGACGGAAAGTTGCATTGGAATAGGCTCCCGGTCATCGGCGCTCGACTTTAGACAACAGTTGCAATTATTTGAGAATGTCCACGAATGTCAATACGAGGGCTAGATGGCCCGAGGCACAGGCCGAGCGCGACGAGGCCGAGTCCCGGCGAGAATCAGCCCCGGGTCAGGCGCCCGATCAGGGAAACCTGATCGGGATAATCATTTACGAGGGCTGAGCGATCGGCGAGCTCGAAATCGCGGAAGTCGAAGCCGGGCGAGACCGCGCAGCCGACGAGGCACCAGGGGCGCTCAGCCGGATCGGCGGCCTCGGCTGGCTGAGTATCCAGGGGTTCCGCCGCAAACCAGTCGCCCGCCGGCACGGCCGCGAAGTATTCCCGGCCCGGCCCCAGCTCGAGCGCGCGATAGCTTCCGCCCGGCTCGAGGCAGTGGATGCGGAGGCCCGTGCCCGCGTGGAAGTACCACAGCTCGTCCGACTTGATCCTATGGAAGGCCGAGAAGTCCGGCGCCTCGAGGAGGTAATAAATCGAGGTGCAGTACGCGCGCGGCCCCGCTTCCCGCCCGAAGCGCTGCGGGAGCGCGTCGGCCTCGTCGGCGCAGCGATACGTCTCCTTATAGAAGCCGCCCTCGGGATGAGGAATTAGTCCGAGGCTCCGTACCAAGGACTCGGGAGAGTCGCGGCGATCGCTCATGGATCGACCGAGCGCGCCGCCTCGGGCGCCTCGTCCTCGATCTCGGCGGCCGCGACGGCCACCTCGCGCGCCGCCGCGTCGAAGGCCGTCTTCCGGTTCTTCTCGAAGGT
>CAYPHO010000204.1:0-6376 GCA_964410245.1 uncultured Treponemataceae bacterium
CTTCGGTCATGTTCCGCGCCTCTCGCCTGCGGCGGGCGGGCGGCTATGACACGTCGAAAGCCGTGGGAAGATCAGAAGATTACGAGCTCTTCATGCGTCTCTACGCCGAGGGCTCGAGGGGCCATAATATCCAGGAGCTTCTCTTGCAGTACCGAGAGGAGCTGGGTTCCTTCAGGAAGCGGAAGTTGCGCTACACGGTTACCGAGGCGCGGGTCAGGCTGCACGGATTCCGGGCTTTGGGATTGCTGCCGCGCGGTATTCCCTATGCGCTGAAGCCTTTGGTTATAGGATTAATACCTAAGCGCGCGTATACGGCCGCCCGAAAGGCGTTCTTCGGAAGGAAGGCTCGATGATCCCCTCTTTCCCGGACGATCGCCTTTTAGGCGACACCAGCCTTCGCCAAGCCCAGCTGGTCATGCTACGCATCCTTAAGGTCTTCCACTCGATCTGCGAGGAAGAAGGACTGCGCTACTGGCTCGACGCCGGTACGCTATTGGGTGCGGTACGCCACGGCGGCTTTATCCCCTGGGACGACGATGTCGATGTCCTTATGCCGAGGGACGACTACCTCCGCTTCTGCGCCATCGCTCCCGACCGCTTGCCTTTCGATGTGTTCTTCCAGTCGCCCGAGACCGACCCCGGCTTCGTCTGCCACTGGATCAAGATTCGCGACCGCTACAGCCATATCGACGAGGCGACGGGGCCGTATCCCTATTCGCAGGCGATTTTCATCGATGTCTTTCCCGCCGTCCTGGAAACCGAGCGCCAGCACGCATGGAGGAGCTACTACTCGCTCCTTCCTCCCTTGAAGAAGAAGCCCGAGTTACCATCGAAGTCCCTGCCCTTCAAGAGCAACGTGAAGCGAGTCTTATCCTGCGCCGCACAGTACGCGTTTCTCGCCTTCATGGGCGTGCCCTTCGTGCGCCGGCCTTTAATGCGCCACCTTGAGTCGGGGAAGAAGGCTTGGGCCTACGAGCCCCCGATCAGGTGGCGCAATCTCTTTCCGGACGAGATCGTGTTCCCGCTTAAGAAAATACGGTTCGAAGGATTCGAGTTCTGGGGACCCGCCGATCCGGGCCGCTATCTGAAGGATTATTACGGCGATTATATGGCCCTTCCTCCGCCCGAGAAGCGCGTCAGCGAGCACAGCGTCGAGGCCATTTATCCTATCGGTCCCAATCCGCATTTCAGCGCCTTGAAGTGGGAGGATCGGGGATGAGCGCGGCCGGCGAATTGACGGTCGATGCGATCGCCGTTGGCGTCTTTACCTCGGCATTGAATCTCAGGGAGCGGGCTCTCGCGGCCCAGAGCACCTGGTTGAGGAACTTCCCCAAGGGCTATCTCATAGGCGGATGGAAGGAAGATCCGAGCCTAAAGCTGATATCCTTGGGAAAGGAAGTCGGCGAGGATTACCGCTCGGCGCACCGCAAGCAGTTTTTAGGACTGCTCGAGCTGCGGCGCCGTTTTCCCGAGGCCAAGTGGTTTTACTTGACCGGCTGCGACGCTTTTATTTTCGCCAAGAACCTCGTCGATCTGTTGTCGGGCTTCGATAGCCGGGATGAGCTTTTGATAGGAGGACACTGCGGCGAGGCGACTATTCGCGGGGAGAAGCTGCTCTTCCCGAGCGGCGGTCCGGGATTCGCGCTTTCAAAGGCCCTAGTCGACGCGTTAGCCGGCGCCATTCCCGGTTTTATTGTCGAGTGGGAGGGAGGGGCGCTTGGGCCGCCTGAGGCCTGCGACGTCGCGATGGCCTACCTCGCGAAAAGGGAAAGAGGCGTTTCCACTACTTATGCCGAGGGCTTTTATTTCTTGCCGCCGTATCGATATCCCGGCACAAGGTCTCTAGACGGGCGGGGCGATGTCGTGGACGCGGCGCCCGTGGAGCGGCCCATCGCGTTTCATAGCCTAGGCGTGCGCGAGATGTATGTCCTAGGCAGGGGCAGTATACCGCGACGGCCAAGCGGATTCGAAGCCGCTTTCGATATGGCTTCAAAAATACTGACGAGGAAGCTTCGTAGCCGGTCGATCGTCAATCGCGTTGCAAGGCTTCTGTTCAGTGCTAGAGTCGATACTAAGGAGTCGCGATGAACGAACGCGCAAGCATAGTGCAAGTGCATCTGGGAAAGGAGATTCCCCCTCATGTATATCCGCAGCTTAGTCAGGCGCGGCTATTCAATCCGGATACTCCTATATATCTGATAACAAATACCGGCGCGGCCTTCGATGAGTCCCTGATAAACGGGCTCGGTGTGGTCATAGTACGAATTGAATCGCTTAAGAAAAGCCGGAATCATAAACTATTCTCTCTTTTCAATAGAACGAACCGAAGATCGCTAGGAGGATTCTGGCTATATGCTTCCGAGCGTTTTTTTGCGCTCGAGTCATTTCTTACGGTTTGCCGAATACAGAATATCGTTCATCTCGAGAACGACATCATGCTTTATGAGAGTATCAACAAGATCCTTCCGGCGATGCTCGAAACCTGTCCGCATATCGGGATCACGATGGATTCGGAGAATCGATGCGTTCCTGGTTTTGTGTTTATCCGCGACCTCGACTCCTTGAAGACAATGAACGCCTTTCTTCTTAGGGGATACCTGAGTAGGAGGCAGAACGATATGGAGGCATTAGCCCGATATATGGCCGGGGCCGAAAAGGGCGCATGCTCGGCGCTTCCAGTAATCCCTCCCGAATATAGGGGTTCATTTGCTCTCGAGAGCCAAAATGGAGGGAAAGGGGTAAGCCCTTGGTATGATGCATTCTTCCACGCGTTTGGGGGTATATTCGATGCGGCGGCGATTGGCCAGTATCTCGGAGGAATAGACAAACGCCTTTTCAGCGACTCGAAGCCAGGCTTCGTCAACGAGACGGCTGTTTACGATCCGCGGAACCTCGGCCTGTTCTGGAAAACCGAGGGAGGGTTGCGGAAGCCCCATGGCAAGGTGGGCGATAGGGAATTCCCGATCTTCAATCTGCATATACATTCGAAGGATATGACCGAGTTCATGTCCGCGCTGTCGCAGGATAACTGAGTCGCCGATGCTGATCGTCAAGATGATGGGAGGGCTGGGCAACCAGATGTTCTCCTACGCTTTTGCCTTGGCGCTTCGCAAGCGGGGCCGAGAGGTGAAGCTCGACGCGACCTGGTATGAGCGATGCGGCGCCCATAACGGCTGGGAGCTGCCGGATGTCTTCGGCATCGACATACCGCTCTGTACGATCGAAGAGCGCGACAGGCTCGGGGATTTTGATCAAGGCTTCCCGTCGCGACTTCGTAGGAAACTCTTCGGCGAGCGCGCAGGGCACCTGAAGGAGCGTCGGCCCGGCTACGATCCGACATTCTTGGATATCGATGACGATTTGTACTTGGACGGGTTTTGGCAAAGTCCCCGGTATCATAAGGACGTCGAGTCCGAGATCGAGTCCGCTTTCGCTTTTTCTCCGGATCTCGAGCCTGAGGCCCGTTCTTGCCTATCTGGCGCGAGCGGGCGATCGATCATCGGAGTCCACGTACGGCGCGGCGATTTCCTGACCAGCGAGCTGCTTTACGGCGTCTGCACCCAAAGTTACTATGAGAAGGCGCTCCAGGTTGTTTGCGTAGATGCCCGCGATCCGCTCGTCTTGTTCTTCTCGGACGACCTCGATTGGTGCCGGGACAGTCTGGCTCGTGGGCGCGATGCGATCTATGTCGACTGGAATCGCGGATTTGATTCGTGGAAGGACATGCGGCTCATGACGCGGTGCGATCGCCTCGTCATCGCGAACAGCAGTTTCAGTTGGTGGGGCGCGCGTCTTGGCAAGCCAGAACAAAGGATATTCGCGCCGCGCAGGTGGATAGGCGGGACTGGCGAGGATAATACGGACATCGCCATGCCGACTTGGGTTCGTATCGATTCCTGAAGGTGAAGAGCGTATACCTATGATCTCCTTCGACGCCGAGTTCCCCGACCTCCGGCCACAGGGCGATACCGACCTTCGCAGCTGCCAGCTGGTCATGCTGCGCATCCTGAAGATCTTCGACAAGGTCTGCCGCGACTCAGGCCTGCGCTACTGGCTCGACTCGGGCACGCTTTTGGGCGCGGTCAGGCACGGGGGCTTTATTCCCTGGGACGACGATGTCGACGTGAAGATGCCGATCGAGGATTACCGGCGCTTCCTCGAGCTGGCGCCCGAGGCCCTTCCCTACGACATCTTCCTGCAGACGAAGGAGACCGATCCCGCCCATCCGGTCAGCTGGGCCAAGCTGCGCGACCGCTTCAGCTTCATGGACGATCCGGGCGGGCCCTTCGAGTACTCGCAAGGCATCCCCATCGACATCTTTCCCGCGGTCTATATGACGCGCCGGCGGCACAGGATGCGAAAGCTCTACGCCCTGCTCCCTCCGTATAATCTGGGGCCCGATTGGCCCCGCCCAGGCTACTCGTGGAAGCACAAGCTGTACACGGGGACTTTCGCGCTGGCTCAGGCGCTGCTGCGGCCCATCGTCCGAATGGCGCCGATCGCGCGGGCCTTGGAGCGATTCGGGGAGCGGGGCGACAAGCTCTGGGTAAACGACTATCCCATCGAGTGGATGCGCGAGGCTTTCGCCGACGAGATCGTTTTTCCCCTGGGTGCGATCAGGTTCGAGGATGCCGAGTTCCTCTGCCCCGCGAATCCCGACGGCTACCTTAGGACTATGTACGGCCCCGACTACATGACGCCGCCTCCCGAGGACAGGCGCGGCGCGCACTCGGTCAATCGCTATCTGATCACCGGACCGAATCCGCATTTCAGCGGTTTGAAGTGGAACGACTACCATGCTTGAGCTCCTGTACAATCTGGTCATCTACCCGCTCGAGGCGGTCATCGAGGTCTTCTACCTCCTCTTCGCGCGTGTCGCCCGCAGTCCGGGTATCGCCGTCGTCGGCGTCAGCCTCGCGGTCAACATCCTGGCCCTGCCGCTTTACGCCAAGGCCGAGAAGTGGCAAAGGATCGAGCGCGAGATCCAGAAGCGGCTGAAGCCCAAGATCGACGACATCAAGGCGGTCTTTAAGGGCGACGAGCGGATGATGATCCTCTCGACCTACTATCGCCAGAACGGCTACCATCCCTTCTACGCGCTGCGCTCGAGCTTCGGTCTACTTCTGCAGATCCCCTTCTTCATCGCCGCCTACGCTTTCCTGGTCAAGCAGCCGGACCTTGCCGGGCGCTCCTTCTTCTTTATCAAAGACCTGTCGGCGCCCGACGCCCTCTTGTCCTTCGGATCGATGAAGATAAACCTCCTGCCGATCTTCATGACGCTGATCAACGTCGCGGCGGCGGCGGTCTACGTGAAGGGCTTCCCGGCGCGCGAGAAGGTCCAGCTGTACGGGATGGCCGCCCTCTTCCTGGTCCTGCTGTATTCATCGCCTTCCGCTCTCACCCTGTACTGGACGCTGAACAATCTCTTCTCCTTGGCCAAGAACTTGGTCTTCAAGGCCAAGAAGCCTTTACGAGCCTTCTACCTGCTGATGGCCGGCCTGACGACGATCGCCCTTACCTATGTGCTCTTCTTCTACGACACCACGGACCGCAAGCGCATGGTCGTCGGCGCCCTGGGCGCCGCGATCCTCCTGTCTCCGCTGATCGTGAAGGCGGTCGGCGCCTTTTTGGACCGGAGGCTGGTTCCGGCCCTGGCCGATCGAAGGGAGCGGGCGGGGCTCTTCTTCCTTTCGGCCGCGTCCCTGGCCGTATTGGTCGGCCTGGTCATTCCCACGGGACTCATATCGAGCTCGGCCCAGGAATTCTCCTTCGTTGGGACTAGGAGCAGTCCCTTCGGCTTTATCTGGATCGCTTTCTCGAAGGCCTCGGGCTTCTTCTTTTTCTGGCCCGCCGTCCTGTTCTTCCTCTTCGGGGCCAGGGCTAAATCGCTCATCGCGGCCTTCATGGCCATTCTGGTGCCCGCGGCCTTGCTGGACGCCTTCGCCTTCGCGGGATCCTACGGAACCATATCGAGGCAGTTCGCCTTTCCCGATCCGGGGGCGCTGAAGGCGGCCGCCGCGCTCGCCGCGGCGAATATCGGGGCGGTCGCGGCAGGCGTTGCGGCCCTCGCCTTCGTCCTTGCGATCAAGAAGGCAGGTATCGCCAGGGCCGCGATGGCCGTCTGCCTTCTGTCCTTGACGGCCATGTCCGCGTATCGCGGCGCCGCGATCGCGGGCGATTACGCCGAGTACCGAGCGATACGTACGGCCGAGGCGGGAGATGCGCGGGGCGCCACGAAGGACGCTTCCCGGAACGCCGCGAATGGGGGCCTGAAACCGGCCTTCCGATTATCCCGCACCGGGAAGAACGTGATCGTCCTGATGCTGGACCGCGCGATCGGCTCCTTCATCCCCGACATTATGAATGAGAGTCCCGG
>CAYPHO010000205.1:0-6341 GCA_964410245.1 uncultured Treponemataceae bacterium
GAAGGACTGGAAGATGAAGCCGACCTTCTCGCGGCGGTAGCGGGTCAGCTCCCGATCATCGAGGCCGGCGACGTCGGTCCCGTCGATGCGGACCGTGCCCGAGGTCGGCACGTCGATGCAGCCGAACATGTTGAGCATCGTGCTCTTGCCCGAGCCCGAGGGCCCGGCGACCGCGAGGAACTAGCCCTTCTCGATCTCCAGGTCGACGCCCCGAAGGGCCTCGACCTTGGTGCTTCCCAGCATGTACTCTTTCTTGACTCCCTTGAGCTCGACGACCGGCATGAGATCCTCCTTCACTTTCGACAATCGATTCCCTTAAGTATTACGTCTATCATCCCGTATGCCATATCCAATCGAGGGCGGCCGACCCGAGGCTCCGGCGCGGCGTGTAGGCTCTCCACGAAGCCGATGACGCCGCCGGCCAGGAGGCCCGGATCGCACTCGCGGACCTCTCCCGAGCCCAGCGCGCCCTCGAAGGCCGATTGGACCTTGCGGATGACCTCGGTATATATGAGGCCCGAGATCCTCGCGGCCGATTCCGGAGGCAGGGCCTTCAGGTCGGACTTGACCATGCGAAGGAGATCCATGGGAGGCTGAGAGAGGAGCCACGCGGCGACGCCCCGCAGCTTTCCCCGCAGGCTCCCGTCGCTCCTCGCCATGGCCGCGGCAAGGCCCTCGCCGTGGCGGCGGATATTCCGCTCCAGGACCTCGGCGAAGAGCTCTTCCTTCCCTCCGGGGAAGTGATGGTAGAGCGAGGAATGCTTCAGGCCGAGGGGGAGCGCGATATCCCGGAGGGTCACCGAGGCGAAGCCGCGAGCCGAGAAAAGACCCTCCGCGACCTCTAATATCCGCTCCCTGGCTTCCGAGACCTGGCTCTCCGGCGGCGAAGGCTTCGTCGCGCGGCTCATACGCTCCGCCCTACCAACATGTTGTTATTATAACCATAATGATATATATAATCAATTGCATATTAAAGGAAAAAGCTGTTACTAAATATTCGATTACCACGGGACGGGGCGACGCTAGAGATTAGAGATTTAGCCTCGCGCTGACTTGAAAAGGCGAAGTCCCGAGGCTCCCCATGAAATCCCGCAAAGGGAAGGAGAGCGAGAGGGAAATCGCGCTTTGACGGCTCGCGGCGAGGAAGAAGCGATGGCGCAGCTCCGCCTCGACCGAAAGGGGATACTCGGTGATCAAGCCCTCATCGAGATATCGAGCGATCCCGGCATCGAGCCTCAGGACGAGGCTCGAGCGCTCTATCGACCGGGTCTTCGCGGAGCTGTCGACGAAGGGATTGATGCCGATCTCCACGGAAGCGGAGGCCAGGTCGTTTATCGTCGCGTATCCGCTCGGATAGCCGCTGAATAAGGACGCCCCGCCGATAGACGAAAGGGCGTTATACGCCGCTAAATCGCCTCGGTATCCGCCGAAGACGCTGAATCCGTATATCGTGGCGCCTATGCCGAGCCTGCCGCCGGCCAGGAGGGAGTGAAAGGCCGCCTCGCCGAAAATCCTGTAATATGGAGAGGTACCGTAGAAATAGCCGGAATCCTCCCACAGGAACGTCGGGTCCATAAGGTCGGGGAAGCATGCGCGCCCGCCGATCCGCAGCGCATGCCAATCGCCGCCGAGATCGGCGACGTCGACTCGCGATCGGCGCGTCGCCGCGAGATCCCATCGCAGGCTGAGCGCGTTGGAAGCGTAATAGGTGAACGCGGGATCGTGCCCCAGCGTCGCCACGTTCCAAAAACGCTCGGCCCCGAGCTCGAGGACCTGATCGGCCCCCAGCTGGAGCCTCGTCGACGCGAGGAGGTCCATGGTCGAATTCCAGTCCATGCTGTCGATCGAGAACGAGACGGCATTCCTCGTCTGCCCGAGGGCGAAGCCGTTTTCGGCGGAGAAGGCCAATGACACAGGAGCGGAATAACCCTCGTACTTCGGCATCATGAGGCTGAAGGAGACGTCGATCCCGAAATCCTCGGGCGCGTCGAGAACGGTGAAGCCCGCGCCCGCATAGGGAATGTAGGCCCATCCGTCCTCGGGAGAATCGCCCTTCACGGCTATCAGTCCCGCCGATAAGGGCCAGAATTCGAGCAGCAGGTTGGCGGAGGCCGCAAGGCCGCGATCGCCCGGGGTCCCCGAGCCGGCAAGGTCGAGCGGCGGCCCGGAGCTATCCCCGACGTCCAGCGCGGCATCGGCCGCGAAGGGGGATTCGAGGCGATAGAGCCGATAGCATCCCCCCTCGTATCTCGAATAATAGAGGACGGCCCCGGATCCCTCGCCTTCCACCGAGGGGAAGCGGCAGCCGGCCGGCGCGTCGGTTATGCGATACCAAACGCCAGGATCGGCCTCGATATCCGCCCAGTATATCTGCGGGCTTCCCTCGATCGAGCTCGAGAAGACGGCGCGCCCCGTCCCCGCGTACGAGACATCCATCGCCTCGCAGCCTTCCCATAGCGGCACGAGCTCCGAATCCCGGAGAAGCGCCGCCCGTGCCCCGATCGGAGTACCGAGGGAGACGATCGCCTCGCCGGGCGCGGCGATCGAGATCGATTCGACGGATAGGCCGTAAGGAAGCCGCGCGAGGACGCGCTCGTCGCCTTCCCGGCTCCTCGAGATCACTCTCGTCTCGCCGTCCTCGTACGCGGCGTATACGAGGAGGCCGCCGGCCGCGTCGAAGGCGAGGCAGCGCGCGCCCCTCGTCGCCCTCGCCTCCTTCCCTCCTTCGCCCACGGCGAATAGATCGTAGTCCTCTACCCCGCTCGCGTAATCGTAGGCCCGCCGCGAGTACCATGCCTTCCCGGTATCGCGATCGACCTTGATCGCCCTGCCCGAATCGTCGGCTATCCGCGAATAGCCTCCCGACCGGTTCTTCCGGAAAACGCCGAAGCGCTCGTAGTCGTTCCCCCAATTGGCCGCGACATACTCGCCGCCGGCGGCGATCGCGGTCTCGAGCACGTAGGGGCCGCGCTCGTCGAAAAGCCTCTCGCCAGCCGGCCGGAGACTCTCGCCCGCGGCCCGGGACAGCAGATCCTCCTTCCAACGCGAGTATATCGATGGAAGGCTTTCCTTGAAGCGGAGCCTGAAGGCCTGCCTGAATCCCGATTTCTTGATAAGCGCGCAAAATCCCAGGAAAGTCTTGTCCTGATGCTCCTTTTCGATGAAGGCGAGCAGGGAATAGCCCTGGTTATACGCGAGCTCGTACTCGATGCCGGATCCCTCGAAGCGCTCCATCGCGTCCAGGCCGAGGAGCCGCCCGCTCAAGGCGGCGTCCCTCAGGACCATCTCTCGGACCGAGTCCCTGGAATCGGCGCCGACGACGGTCGAGCCCATCTGCGCGATGCCCTCGATGAACCAGACCGGGATCCTGTTGAGCCCGAGGGTCAAGGAAGCGGCGGCCGAGAAGTCGCCGCCTTCGGACTCGATCTGTCCGCCGAGCCCGAGCTGGATCGGCGCCTTCAGTATCGACAGCGAGTAGATATGGGAAAGCTCGTGCGTGAGGGCGGTGCGCAGCCAGTCGGCATCTCCGCGCAGGAGCGACCTCGCCTTCCTGCAATCGACGTGGACGAGGGGATTCCTCTCTTCGGCCCATCCGTTCGGGTCATCGGATGAATCCGAGAGCACGATGGAGATCGGTCGGCTCGTAGGCTGCCACCCGAGGTAGGAAACGATCGCGCTCCTCGTCTCCTCGGCTATCTCCAAAGCTTGCCCGACTCTTCCCGCCGATCGCTGGTCATAGGAAACGATGAAATGGTCGGACTTGGCGTGCCTCCATTTCGAGGCCTGATATGCGAAAGCGCCCGAGGCCGCGGCGAGGAGGGCTGACGCGAGCAAGGCGCGGGGAATGATGCGGCATGAAGCGCGACAAGATCGATCAGCGGCGAAGGTCTTGGATTTCATGAAATTCCTTTCATAGATCAGCTGCCTATCTGCGGGAGGTAAGAAATAATAGCAGGGAGAGTCATTATGTCAATGGGAAAACCCGCCCCGCCGCTCGGGACGGCGACGCGTATCGATGGAGCTAAGGCGGGCGAGAGGATCCCCGCATTCGATGGCGGCGCCCATGCGCCGAGGAACGCGCACGCCACGGACGGAGCCTTGACTTTTATTTAAGCTAGCTTTATTTTCAATCTATCTTAATTTTTAAGCGAGCTATACAATGTCGACTCCAGTCGAATTCGTTTCCGCCGCGCGCGAATGGAACTACCTAACCATGCACAGCTCGATGGGCGGCTTCTTCCACTACGCCAGGGAGCTAGGGCTCTCCCCGATGCACCTCGGCGCGCTCATGAAGATGGGGCGCGGCGGCGCCAGCAGGGTCGCGGAGCTCGGCGTGGACTTCGGCGTCACGACCGCCGCGGCCAGCCAGATGCTCGAGCGCCTGGCCGCCATGGGACTGGTCACGAGGCTCGAGGACCCCCGCGACAGGCGGGCGAAGCGGGTAGAGCTGACGAAGCTCGGCGTCAAGACCGTCGCCAAGGCCACGCAGGCCCGGCACGGCTGGCTGGAGCGGGTGGCGTCGGGCATGACGCGTGAAGAGCTCGACAAGGCCTGCGAGGTCCTCTCGATGCTCGTCGAGAGGGCCCGCGAGATCGAGGCGGAGGAACAGAACAGATGAAAGCCGTCCTTAAGCACCTCGCGCCCTACTGGGCGCTCCTCGTCGCCGCGGTCGGCCTGCTCTTCCTGCAGGCCAACTGCGACCTCGCGCTGCCGGACTACATGTCGAGGATCGTCGACGTGGGGATCTTGCGAGGGGGCGTCGACTCTCCGGAGAGCGCGAAGGCGGCCGAGGCCGATCCCGGGGCCGTCCAGGCGCGCTACCTGACCAAGGTCGGCGGCCGGATGCTCCTGGTCACGCTGATCGGCGCCGCGGCGACCATAGCGGTGGGATACCTCTCCGCCAGGACCGGCTCGGGCTTCGCGCGCGACCTGCGCGCCGCCGTCTTCGAGAGGGTCGAGGGCTTCTCGGGCAGGGAGCTGGACCGGTTCTCCACGGCCTCGCTCATCACCAGGACGACCAACGACGTCATGCAGCTCCAGACATTGGCCACGATGGGCCTGCGCATGATCGCCTACGCGCCCATCATCGGCATCGGCGGCATCGTCAGGGCCGTCGGCAAGAGCCCCTCGATGTCCTGGACCCTGGCGCTCGCCGTCGGGATCCTCGTGCTCCTGGTCGCCGTCGTCTTCCGGGCGGCCATGCCCAAGTTCAAGCTCATGCAGAAGCTGGTCGACCGCCTTAACCTGGTCAGCCGGGAGCGCCTCTCCGGCGTCATGGTGATCCGGGCATTCGGCCGACAGGATCGGGAGGAGGAGCGCTTCGACGAGGCCAACCGCGACCTGACCCGGAACATCCTCTTCGTGAACCGCGTCATGGTCGTCATGATGCCGGCCATGACCCTGATCATGGCCGGCGTCTCGCTCCTCATAACCTGGGTCGGGGCCGGCCAGATCGCGGCCTCGTCGCTGAAGGTCGGGGACATGATGGCCTTCATGCAGTACGCGATCCAGATCGTCTTCTCCTTCCTCATGATGTCCTTCATCTTCATCATGCTGCCCAGGGCCGCCGTATCGGCCGAGCGCATCGCCGAGGTGCTGGCGACCGAGCCCTCGATCGTCGATCCCGAGCGGCCGCGGCCCTACGCGGAGCCCTTCGAGGGGACGGTCGAGTTCCGCTCCGTGAGCTTCCGCTACCCGGGGGCCGAGGAGGACGTCCTTCGCGACGTCAGCTTCTCCGCCCTGCCGGGGCGCACGACGGCCATCATCGGCGCCACGGGATCGGGCAAGTCCAGCATCGTGAGCCTGATCCCCCGGCTCTACGACGCCTCGGCGGGCTCGGTGCTCGTGGGCGGCGTCGACGTGCGCGAGGTCGCGCAGTCCGAGCTGAGGGACCGGATAGGCTTCGTCCCGCAGAAGTCGAGCCTGTTCTCGGGGACGATCGAGTCGAACCTGCGCTACGCGGACGAGGACGCGCCGGAGGAAGCCATCGACGCGGCGCTGAGGATCTCGCAGGCCGCCGAGTTCGTCGAGTCCTCGCCCGAGGGCAGGGCCGCGCCGATCTCGCAGGCCGGCGCCAACGTCTCGGGCGGCCAGAGGCAGCGCCTGGCCATCGCCCGCGCCCTGGTCAAGCGGCCGCCCATCTACGTCTTCGACGACAGCTTCTCGGCCCTCGACCTGAAGACGGACTCGGCGCTCCGCAAGGCGCTCAAGGCCCAGACCGAGGGGGCGACCGTCATCATGGTCACCCAGCGCGTGGCGACGATCAAGGGCGCCGACCGCATCGTCGTCCTGGACGAGGGGCGCGTCGTCGGGACGGGGAGCCACGCCGAGCTCATGGAGAA
>CAYPHO010000206.1:0-6322 GCA_964410245.1 uncultured Treponemataceae bacterium
GCCGACTGGATGGTGATTCCCCGCTCGCGCTCGAGGTCCATGGAGTCCATGGTGGCCCCGGCGCCGTCCTTGCCCTTGACCTCGTGGATCGCGTGGATCTTCTGACAATAGAATAGGATGCGCTCGGATAGCGTCGTCTTGCCCGAGTCGATGTGGGCGCTGATGCCGATGTTCCGCATCGTGTGGATGTCGATTGCCATGTCGGTCTCCAACCTCTTCCTGGGATGTGATCGTTGATGTTCGCCGCCGCGATCTCCGTCGCGTCCGGCGGCTGCCGCTCTATCTTTGGCCGCCGGCCTTGTCGCAAGCTCTGCGGTTTGTCGTCGTTTCTAGGAAAAACCCCGATATAAGCCGCACTCTAGTGAAAATGAGGATAAGTTTCAAGTACGGCGGGAAGAATACGCCTTGCGCGGAAAGAAATGAGGTGTATACTTTTGGACTTTTTCGGCGCTGGGCCTCGGGTTCGCCCGAGGCCGGCTGTCCCCGGCCCGCGGCGGCCCGCGCTTAGTCCGAGCCGGCGAAGAGTCTGCGGGGGTCGACCGAGAAGCCTTCCAGGACGGCCGAGTCGATAGGGGAGCCGTCGCGGATCATGTCGCGGAGCTCGCCGCCATCGAATCCGCCCTCGGGCTTTCGGCGCTAGGCCTGGATCGCGCGGTTCCCGGGATCGACGACCCAGTATTCCCGTACGCCATGCCGCTCGTAGAGGTCGAACTTCTCGTTCAGGTCCTTTTTCGAGGTCGAGGGCGAGAGTATCTACGTCGCTGCGCTCCGTGTACCGAGCGGAAACGATTGTAGCGCGCGCTATCGCGCGCCGCGGAATCGATCAGCATATCGGGGGCCCCGCGCGAGCCGTGCTCGACGATCTTCGAGCGGTCGCAGAAGAGGACGATATCGGGCTGGACGACGCTGTCCGTGTCGTCGTCGGTCTCATCGCCCCTTCAAGCGCCGGCGCCTCGATTGCGCGATTGAGTCGCCGCGGCCGCGCGGCGGTCCTGGCCGTGCCCGAGTCTAGCCGGGCTCCCGCCCGGGGGCTAGAATCGGGCTTCGGGGCTCGCGGCGCGCCGCTTCTCGGTGTAGAATCCATAGGCATGCGAGCCCTCCTGCGCCGTTCCGCCATAATCCCGGCCGTGCTCCTCTGCGCGAGCGCGGCCGCGGGCGCGGAGACGCGCGTCATGGCCACGACGATCAAGGGCCAGACCAGCACGAGCTCGACATTCGTCAGGGAGACTCCCCTCGCCGACGGGCTCGAGGTGATCATCGAGGACGAGGACGGCTTCAGCCGCTCGATCCTGGACGCCGAGGGCCGCGTGATCTACGAGCGCGTCGAATCGGGAAGCGATTACCTGACTATCTCGAGCGACGGCGTCGCCGTGAGGATCTCGGGCTCGTGGAAGGGCAAGCCGATCGATGCCGAGCGCGAATTGAAGGGCTGCGCATTCTACGGCTGCCGCTTCGAGTTCGCCCTCCGCGCCATGATCGAGGACGGCCTCGACTCTATGAAGTTCGTCATGGTACATCGCGAGGACCCCTCCGACCCCGCCGTAATGAGCCTGAGGATGGACGGCCGGGAAAGCTACAACGGAAGCGACGCGGCCTGCATCAGGATTTCCCTGTCCGGCGTCCTCTCCCATTTCTGGAAAGCCCGCTTCCTCGTCGACGAGGGCGGGCGGATCCTGAGGTTCTCGGGCAACAAGGGCCCGGGTACCTCCTCCATGGTGATCGAGCTAGTCGATGTACAACCCTGAAAGCGCGGGCCGCGAGGCTCCGCCCGGATCCCGCGCCGGCGCCGGCGCCGTCCGCGTCCTCGCGATCGTCGCGGCCGCCCTCCTCCTCGCGATCCTCGCCGGGACCCTCGTCGGCCTGGCCTCCGGATCGCGCCAGAGGAAGCTGGCGGGCGAGGCCGCCGCGGCAGCCGTAGCCGCCGAGGCCCGCGGCAGGGCCGCCTTCGCCGGCATCGGCACGATACGCGCCAAGAGCGCGGACGCCGATCCCGCGGTCGTCGTCGCGACCGTGGCCTTCCCCTACGACGCCTCCGACATCGCCTTCTCGGAGGAGCTGGGGAGGAAGGCGCCGGTACTGCGCGCGGCCGCCCTGGCCGTCCTCGAGTCGCGGCCCGCCGACGAGCTCGCCCCCGCCTTCGAGGCCGGCGTCAAGGCCGCGATGCGCGACGCCTTCAACGCTCGGCTTTCCCTGGGCAGGGTGGACGAGGTCTGGCTGTCCGACTTCGCGGTAATCAGGTAGGGCCCCTGTCACTTGAGGCCGCGCCGGTTGTTCCACTCTCATCTTGATTCCATGAGAGGCGATATGCGCGTATTGGCGATCGCGGCGGCCGTCCTCGTCCTCGCCGGGACGGCGTCGGCCGAGGTCAGGGTATACAGCACCACTATCAAGGGCGATACGAAGCTCCAGTCGAGCGAGTACCTCGAGGAGTCCGTCGGCGGCTCGCCGCGGATCACCGAGAAGGGCGAGGACGGCATCGTGACCACCCAGCTCGCGGCCGACGGCACCGTGGCCTGGACCGAGATCCGCATGAAGCAGGGCAGCGTGCGCATGGCCTCCGAGGGCGGCTACGTCGTCACGAGCGGGACCTGGGACGGCAAGGAAGTCGCCGGCCGCTGCGAGCTCAAGGGGCTCGGGTTCTACGGCTCGGGCTTTACCTTCGCCCTTCGCGCCCTCGCGCTGAGCGGCGCGAAGAGCCTCAAGTTCCCCATGATCGGCTTCGCCGATCCCTCGAAGGCGACGGTCATGGAGCTGAAGCGGGACGGCGGCGATTCCTTCAAGGGCAGGAAGGCCGTCAAGGTCAAGATATCCCTTACGGGCATCCTGGCCGGCCTGTGGAGCGCTAGGATGCTGATAGGCGAGGACGGGACCTTCTTCCGCTATGAGGGCAGCCAGGGACCCGGCACGCCGAACGTGATAACCGAGCTCGTCGAATGATCGATTAGGAGGCCGATGTGCGTTACCGGATCGTCATCGCGGTATTCGCCGCGCTCGCCGCCGCGGTCCCGCTCGCGGCGGTCCCGGCGAAAGGCGCGGGCGGGCAGCCCCTGCGCCTCGGCGCCCTCTTCTGCTCGAGCGGCTTTCCCTTCGAGGCCGAGCCCTTCAACGGAGGGATAGGCGCCCAGGCCGTGAAGGGACCCTGGCTGGCCAGGGCCGGGCTCTTCTTCCAATACGAGAAGGCGCTGACCGAGTCCTTCGACTGGGGCGCCCGCCTTTTCGGCGGGCGCTACCTCGTCGGCTCGAAGGCCAGGCTCTACGCCGGGCTCTTCGCGGGATACTCGCGCTCGAGCGAGAAGACGAGCGTCGACGAGGATACCTGGACCAAGCGGATCCTCGACGAGCTCGGCGCAGGGCCCGCGATCGGGGCGGAGCTCTTCCTCTTCGAGAGCCTCTCGGTCTTCCTCGATTACGAGCTGGCCTTCCAGGCGACCTTCCCGTCGGAGCAGGTCAGCGCGGGCGGGACCCTTACGAGGACGAAGGAGGATCCCGAGTATTTCTTCGGCACGCGCCAGGGCAACTCGGCCTGCATCGGGATCTGCATCTACTTCTAGCCGAGCGGCCCGCTGGGCCTTTCCCCGCTCCCCGCTAGCGCTCGAAGGCGCCGATGTCGTAGCCGCCGCCGAGGGGCCTGGGCCTCCGCTCGATATCGAGGCTCGGGGCGAGCTGGTAGTACCCCGCGCCGTCCAGGGCCGAGCCCGGCTTCGGCCTGAAATCGAAGGCCGCCGGATCGGCGAAGAGCGCCGGGTAGTCGCCGATCCTCGCCGCGAGGTTGTGATCCGAGGCGACGCCCGCGCCTGCCGAGATGCTGGGCGCTACATTGTTGCGCATAACGCAGTCGGAACTCGGCGTCCCGTCCTTATGATTCGAGACCATGATCCAGGGCGCCCTGTAGCGGGGCGTCCCGTCCTCCTCGTAATACGAGGGCTCTTCCTGCTCGTCGACGACGGTATTGTTGACGACGACGCAGCCTATGCCCCGGCTGATCGTTATGCCGTGGTACATGTCCGTGACGACGAGGTTGTTCTCGATGCGCCAGTCGACGTAGGGGCCGTCGAAGAGCCCGATTCCCTGAAGGTATTCCGAGAGCGCCGGCCTCTCCCCCGTCCATTGGAATATCCTGTTGCCGCGGAGCGTCACGCGCTCCGGCGGGTCGCCGTCGATCGACCAGGACTGGAAGCCGTCGCAATGGTTCCCGTTCACGACGTAGCAGTTCTCGACGGTGTTGTACTCGAAGACGAGGTCGTCGCCCAGGCCCCGCAGGGCGTCGCCGCAGAAGCCGTCGACGAGGTTGCCGGAAACGAGGCTCCCGTCGCCGGACAGCGAGATGCCGAAGTCGACCGTCCTCAGGCGGTTATCCTTTATTACCAGGCCGTCGCCGTCGGCGCGTATGCCCGTCCAGGCCCGCTCGTTCCACTGGTCCGCGGTCATGGCGCGGGGATCGGCCGCCGAGTCCGAGCTCAGCTCGCAGCCCTCGATGACGATGCCGCTGCACCCGCCTCGCCAGCCGTGGCTCTCGATGAAGAGCATGGTCTTTGAGGAGTTCGGGCTCTCGTAGGTCGGCCCGTCGACGACGAGGCCCGAGAGCCTCCACTTAGCCGAGGATCGGACGTGGATGCCGGCGAAGCGGGGCCGCGCGCCCGCGGCCGCGATGATCGCGATTTCCCGCAGGTTCCGCTTCTCGAGGATGCTCAGGGGGCCGTAGAAGCCGTCGGCGAGGACGATCGTATCGCCCGGCTTGACCGGGGCTCCCTTGTTGACGACTTTGAAGCCCTCGGCCTTCTCGTAGGGGTAGCTCGAGTACTCGGTCGTCTCGACGAGCTCGTCGAGCACTGATTGCAGGTCGTTCCAGGGCGAGGCCGCGCTTCCGTCGCCGCCCGGCGCGGAGGCGGGATCGACATGGAAGGTCGAGCCGACGTACGACTCGCCGGCGCCCATGACGCAGGAGGCGAGGACGAGGGCGAGGACGAGGGCGGCCCACGCGAGGAGCGATGCCGCGGCCGCCTTGCGAAAAGCGAGCGATCGCATGGGCCTAATGGTATCGCGTCCCGGCCCCGGAGTCATCGCTCAGCCAGCCGCTTCCTCCCAGCTTCGGTACAGGTAGCGCTTGATCTTCTTGGACGAGGTCTTCTCGAACTCATTTCCGCGGATGGCGAAGTCGCTGATCTTCTTGTAGGGCGGCAGGGAGCGGTTGACCCGCTCGACCTCCTCCTTGACGAGCTCGGCGACGGCCGCCTGATCGGTCGCGACCTCGCGCCCGCGGTCCGCAGCGATCGACTCGAGGTCGGGGAAGAGGACTGCGCCGACCTCCTCGGCCGCGCCGGGGCTCCCCGCCCCGCTCGAGCGCTTGCCGACGACCAGGACCTCCTTGACGACGCGGGAGCCGTCGAAGCGCGACTCGATCTCCTCGGGATAGATGTTCTTGCCGCCCGAGGTGACGATGAGGCTCTTGATGCGCCCCGTGATGTAGATGAAGCCGCGGCGGTCGATCCGCCCGAGGTCCCCGGTGCGCAGCCAGCCGTCCTCGGTGAAGGCCCTCGCGGTCTCCTCGGGATCGCGCCAGTAGCCCTTCATGAGCGAGGGAGAGCGGACCTGGATCTCGCCGACGCCCTCCGCGCCGGGCTCGGCTATGCGGACGAGGGTCTCGCTGACGGCGAGGCCCGCCGATCGGTGGTCCAGCTTCCCGATGCGGTTCGTCGAGATGAGGGGGCCGTTCTCGCTCATGCCGTAGCCCTGGACGATGGTGAAGCCCAGCTCGTCGAAGGACCTCGCCGTGGCCGCGCTCAAGGGGCCTCCGCCCGAGACGAGGAGGCGTATCGAGCCCATGCCCGCCTTGGCGCGGACGCTCCGCAGGAGGGCTCGGCCTATGCCCGGCATGCCCAGGCCCAGGCCCAGCCTCGAGAGGCCGAGCAGGAAAGCGACCAGGGCCCTCAGCGCGGGCCCCTTGGACTTGATGCCCTGGACGAGGCCCTGGGCGAGCTTGTCGAAGAGGATCGGCACGCCGATGACGATGGTGCCGCCCGTGTCCCTCGCGTCGTCGATGATGACCTTGCCGACGACCTTCTCGCAGATGGTGACCGCGCCGCCGACGGCGAGGGGCGAGAGCAGGGTGCAGGTGGTCGGGTAGGTATGATGGAGGGGAAGGACGCAGACGAAGACGTCCTCGCCGTCGATGGGCAGGGCCTCGATCGAGGCGCCGATGTTGGCGATGATGCCGCGGTGCGAGAGCATGACGGCCTTGGGCTTGCCGGTCGTGCCCGAGGTGAAGATGAGCGAGGCGAGCTCGTCGGGAGCTATGCTCGCGGGATCGGGCATCGCGCCCATG
>CAYPHO010000207.1:0-6263 GCA_964410245.1 uncultured Treponemataceae bacterium
ACACCGATCTACGACGCCGAGCGCTTCGGCTGCATCGTGACCGGAGACCCGAAGCAGGCCGACGTCCTCCTGGTCACGGGCAGCGTAAACAGCCTGAACGCGCCCATCCTCAAGAACATATACGAGCAGATGCCCGAGCCCAGGGCGGTCGTGGCCGTGGGCGCCTGCGCCTACTCCGGCGGCGTGTTCGCGGAATGCTATAACGTCTCGGGCGGGGTCGCCTCCGCCATTCCCGTGGACGTCTATGTTCCCGGCTGCGCCGCGCGCCCCGAGGCGATCCTGGACGGCGTCGTCGCCGCCGCGCGCGTCCTCCGCGAGAAGGAGAGGGCGATGAGGGCCCAGCGCCGCGAGGCGAGGAAGGCCGCGAGGCGCAAGGGCACCGCCGGGCGCCCGAAGGAGGGACGATGAGCGGGGCTATCGAGATCCGCGAGATCGGGATCCCCGAGATCCTGGGCGAGGTAGACCGCCTTCGCAGCGAGGGCTGGAGGCTGGTCCAGCTCCTCGCCGCGGCCCTCGGGGACGGGACGGAGATCACCTACACCTTCGGCCTCGGCCTGGAGACGCGCTCGCTCAGGATACGGCCCAAGGCGGAGGAGGCGGTGCCCAGCATCACCTCGCTGTATCCCGGCGCCTTCCTCTACGAGAACGAGATACGCGACCTCTTCGGCGCCCGCATCGAGCGGATACGCGCGGATTGGGAGGGCAAGGTCCTCGACGTCGCCCGCGAGAGGCCCTTCAGCAAGGTCAAGGTCGAGGCGATCTCCTCGGAAGGGGGGAAGCGATGACCGATCGCGAGGGCGCGAGGAGCGTCGGCAAGGAAGACACGAGCCGCGACGGCCCCGGCCACTCGGCCCCGCCGCCGGCGGGCCCCTCGGTCATTCTCTTCGGCCCCCAGCATCCCGTCCTGCCCGAGCCCCTGCACTTCGACCTCTACCTCGAGGACGAGAGGGTCGTCGCCGCCGTCCCCCAGGTCGGCTACATCCACCGCGGGCTCGAGCTCCTGGTCGAGAAGCGCGACTGGCTCGACTACGTCCACGTCGCCGAGCGCATCTGCGGCATCTGCTCCTTCATGCACGGCATGGGCTACTGCGAGGCCGTCGAGTCCCTGGCCGGGATCGAGGTCCCGGAGCGGGGCCGCTGGCTTCGCACGTTCTGGTGCGAGCTCGAGCGCGCGCACAGCCACCTCCTGTGGGCCGGGCTCGCGGCCGACGCCCTGGGCTTCGAGAGCCTCTTCATGGCGGCCTGGCGCGCGCGCGAGCTGATACTCGACGTGGCCGAGGAGACCGCGGGCGGGCGCGTGATCTACGGCTCGGCCGTCGTGGGCGGCGTGTCCAGGGATCCCTCCGACGAGACGCTGCGCCGCTGCGTGGCGGCCCTTAAGGGCGCGCGCGACGAGGTCGCCAAGCTCTCGCGCGTCATGCTGAGCAACGCGACCGTGCGCCACAGGCTCGAGGGAGTGGGCGCGCTGACCAGCGAGGGCGCCTACAAGCTCGGGGCGGTCGGCCCCATGCTCCGCGCCTCGGGCTTCGACTACGACGCCCGCAAGCTCGGCTACGCCGCCTACGGCGAGATCGGCTTCGAGACCTGCGTCGAGGAGGCCGGCGACTGCATGGCCCGCGCGAAGGTCCGCCTCCGCGAGATCGAGCAGTCCTTCGCGATCCTGGAGAAAGTGGCCGCGCGCATTCCCTCCGGGCCGGTATCGGTCCCGGTCAAGGGGCTTCCCCCCGCCGGCGAGGCCTTCGCCAGGCTCGAGCAGCCGCGCGGCGAGGTCGTGTACTACGTCAAGTCGACGGGCGCGCGCAACCTGGACCGCTTCCGCGCCCGGACGCCGACCTTCGCCAACGTGCCGGCCATGGTCGAGGCCCTGCGCGGGCAGGAGCTGGCCGACGTCCCGACCATCATCCTGACCATCGACCCCTGCATTTCCTGTATGGAGAGGTAACCGTGGCCCACCTGCAATCGATGACCCGCTACGTCCTGGGCAATCTCCTCGCCGGCCCCTCGACGCGGCGCTATCCCTACGTCGTCAGGCCGAGCATCGAGGGGAGCCGGGGCCGCATCGTCATCGACTATCCCGCCTGCGTGCACTGCGGCGCCTGCGCCCGGCGCTGCCCCGCGAACGCGATCGCCGTGGGGCGGGAGCCGAAGTCCTGGAGCATCGACCGCTTCTCCTGCGTGTCCTGCGGCCTCTGCGTGCGCGCCTGCCCGAAGAAGTGCCTCGGCATGGACGCCGAGCGCCCCGCCGTCTCGGCCTTCGCGGACTCGGCCTCCCGCGCGGAGCGCCACGAGACGCCGCCCGCCGATGCATGAGGCGAGCGCGGCCGAGTCGATCGTCCGCATCGTCCTGACCGAGGTCGACGGCCGGTCGGCCGAGGGCGGCCGAGACCTGCGCGTAAAGCGCATCGATCTGGTGATCGGGGAGACCACGGGCTACATGCGCGAGTCCCTCGAGTTCTACGTCGGCGTCTTCGCGGCCGGCACCCGCGTCGAGGGCGCCTCGCTCGGCATCCGCTACGTCAAGCCCGGCTTGCGATGCCCTTCCTGCGGCCTCGAGTACGAGCGCAAGCGCTTCTCCTTCGAGTGCCCCGCCTGCGGGGCCCAGGGCGTCATGACCGGGACCGGCGGCGAGTTCTACGTCGACTCGATCGAGGTGGGCGAGGAGGGGCCGTGAGGATCGACGTCAAGCGCGCTATCTACGAGAAGAACGACGAGCTGGCCCGCGAGATCAACGCCGAGCTGCGCGCCCGCGGGATCTTCACGGTCAACATCCTGGGCAGCCCCGGGGCCGGCAAGACCAGCCTGATCGCGCGCCTCGCCGAGAGGCTCGGGAAGGACGCCCCCATCTCCGTGATCGAGGGCGACGTGGCGAGCGACATCGACACGAGGACGCTCAGGGCTCTCGGCATCGACGCCTACCAGATCGAGACGGGCGGCGACTGCCACCTCAACGCGCCCATGATCCGCGGGGTGCTGGGAAGGATGAGCGTGCCCGAGGGCTCCTGGCTCTTCATCGAGAACATAGGCAACCTCGTCTGCCCCGCGGAATTCGTCGTCGGCGAGGACATCAAGATCATCGTGGCGAGCGTCGCCGAGGGATCGGACAAGCCCCATAAGTATCCCGCGGCCTTCGCGCGCTCGGCGGCCTGCGTCCTGACGAAGATCGACCTATCCGAGGCCGTCGGATTCGACGAGGACTTCTTCCGCCGGGGACTGTCGTCGGTCGCCCCGGGCACGGGGCTCTTCCCCATGAACGCGAGGACGGGCGAGGGCGCGGAGGCCTTCGCCTCGCATCTCGCCGGGATCCGCGACGGCCTTTCGGGCCGAGGCCTCTAGGACCGAGGTCTCCGGGGCTGAGGCTCCCCTTCGCTAGGGCGGGGCCTGAGGCCCTCCGCGGCATCCTTGACGGGATATCGTCCTTTCTTTATCCTATGCGCCACTGTGGGCGAGCGGGATAATAGCTTCATAACTCGCGATTCCCGGCGAAGCGGCGGGCGGTCATGAAGCGCGCAGTCCGCCACCCGGGTATCGTCCAGGACGCGAGGGACGGTGTCGCCGTAGTCAAGATCGAGCGCATGTCCGCCTGCGCGCATTGCGCCTCCAGCTCCCGCTGCGGCATCGGGGAAAAGTCCGAGTTCACGATGGACGTGCCCTACTCCGGCTTCGAGCTCCGCCGGGGCGAGGAAGTCATCGTCGTCACCGAGGAATCCTCGAGCCTCCGAGCCGTCATTCTGACCTACGCCCTGCCCTCGGTCCTGCTGATCGCCAGCCTGGCCATCGCCTCCCGGGCGACTCGGTCCGAGACGGCCGCCGGCGTCCTGTCCCTCTCGGTCCTATTCCTTTACTATGGGATCCTATACATCCTCCGCAAGCGGATCGGTCGATCCGTGGGCTTCACGATCGAGAAGATACGGGGGGAACAATGAGCGGCGACGTCATCAACGCGATACTCGTGCTGTGCGGGATCGGATTGGTCTCGGCGGTCATCCTCAACCTGCTGGCGAGGAAATTCCGGGTTGAGGAGGATCCCCGCGTCGAGATCATCGAGAAGATCCTCCCCGGGGCCAACTGCGGCGCCTGCGGCTATCCCGGCTGCCGCGCCTTCGCGGAGAATTTCGTCGGGGCGGATAGCATCGACGGGCTGTACTGCCCCGTCGGCGGCAGCGAGTGCATCGCGAAGGCGGCCGAGGCCATAGGCAAGGCGGCCCCGCCGCGCGATGCCATGATCGCCGTGCTCCGCTGCAACGGCAGCCTCGACAACCGGAAGGCCACGAACATCTACGACAGCTCGCGCAGCTGCGCCATCATGTCGATGCAGTACATCGGCGAATCGGGCTGTCCCTACGGATGCCTGCGCCAGGGCGACTGCGTCCGCGCCTGCAAGTTCGGCGCCCTCCGCATGGACGGGCGGACCGGCCTGCCGGCGGTCGACGAGGAGCGCTGCATCGCCTGCGGCGCCTGCGTCGAGGCCTGCCCCCACGACATCTTCGAGCTCCGGAAGAAGGGCCCCGAGGGCAAGCGCGTCTACGTGCGCTGCATCAACATGGACAAGGGCGGGGTCGCGATCAAGAACTGCAAGGCCGCCTGCATCGCCTGCGGGAAATGCGAGGCCGCCTGCCCGAGCGGCGCGGTCAAGGTCGTCGACAACCTCGCTTACGTCAACTTCGAGCTCTGCACCCTATGCCGGGAGTGCGCGAAGGTCTGCCCGACGCACGCGATCCGGGAGGCGAACTTCCCGCCGGCCGAACGCAAGGAAGGAGGCGCTTCATGAGGCTCGCGCTCCGCGGCTTCAAGGGAGGCGGGATCCACCCGCGCGACGAGAAGCGCACCGCCCTCTCGCCGATCAGGGACGCCGGCGTGCCGCCGCTCGCGGCGATCCCGCTATCGATGCATGCCGGCAAGCCGGCGAAGGCCCTGGTCAAGGCCGGCGATCGGGTCAAGACCGGCCAGCTCATAGGCGAGGCCGACGGCTTCATCTCCGCCAACGTGCATTCCTCGGTGACCGGGACCGTCGCCCGCGTGGACGCGGTCCTGGACACGAACGGCCGCCGCAACCTGGCGATCCAGATCAAGCCCGAGCCGGAGGACGACTGGGCGGAGGGTATCGATCCGAGCCCCGGGATCGTCCGCGACATCGCCGCCGGCCCGGAGGAGATCCGCGAGCTCGTCCGCGCGGCCGGCATCGTGGGCATGGGAGGGGCCGCCTTCCCAACTCACGTCAAGCTGTCGGTCCCCGAGGGCAAGAAGCTGGAGCACGTCCTCATCAACGGATCCGAGTGCGAGCCCTTCCTGACCGCCGACCACCGGCTGATGCTCGAGCGCGGAGACCAGATGATGATCGGCATCCGTATCATCCTCAAGGCGCTGTCGATCCCGAAGGCGAGGATCGGCGTGGAGGATAACAAGCCCGACGCCATCGCCGCGCTGGCCGCGCTCGCGCGGGAGTATCCGGAGATCGAGGTCTGCCCCCTGAAGACCCATTACCCCCAGGGGGGCGAGCGCCAGCTGGTGCAGGCCCTCGTCGGGCGCGAGATGCCTCCCCCTCCCGGCCTGCCTATCGACGTCGGCTGCGCGGTCTTCAATGTCGGGACCGCCTTCGCGATCTACGAGGCCGTCCAGAAGCGGAAGCCGCTGATCCGCCGGATAGTCACCGTCGCCGGCAAGGGAATCGGCGGGGGCAACTTCGACGTCCGCGTCGGGACGCCCGTCTCGGCCCTGCTCGGGCTCTGCGGCATCTCCCTCGAGGGGATCGGCAAGATCGTCGCCGGCGGCCCGATGATGGGCAAGGCTATACCCTCGATCGAGGCGCCCCTGGCCAAGGGCTCCTCGGGCCTCCTCTTGATCGGCGACGGCGAGGCGGTCCGGAAGGAAATGAGGGACTGCATCAGGTGCGCCAGGTGCGTGGCCGCCTGCCCCCTGGGCCTCGAGCCCTACCTGCTCATGGACCTCTCGCAGCGCTATCTCTGGGAGCGCGCGGGCGAGGAGCGGGTCCAGAACTGCTGCGAGTGCTCCTGCTGCACCTACGCCTGCCCGGCGAAGAGGCCCCTGCTCGACTATATCAAGCTCGGCAAGCAGCGCTACGCGATGCTGATGCGGGCGAAGGCGGCGAAATGAGCGATAGCAAGAAACTGTACGTCTCGCTTCCGCCGCACTCCTACAGCGGCGCGTCGATAAGCTCGCTGATGTACAGCGTGGCGGCGGCGCTGATGCCCGCGCTGGCGGCCTCCGTCTACGTCTACGGCCTGGACGCCCTCCGCGTGACCGCC
>CAYPHO010000208.1:0-4103 GCA_964410245.1 uncultured Treponemataceae bacterium
GAAGATCAAGATCAGGTATACCGAGATTGAGCCCTTCGGATCCTCGTCGCCTCGACGAGCTTCATGCCGCCCTCGAGTTTGCCATACACCAGCGTCGGAGGCCTCGAGGCGCTCTACGATACGACAGTCGTAGAGGGAAGGCGCTCGCGGCGCTCCGACTGGAGAAGCAGGGCCGGGCTTTCGCACTACGTAGAGTTGGCCGATCGCGGCTTCTTCGTCGCGGACAGGGTCCCGGGCGGGATCTTCCGCCGCATGCTCGCTGCCGCGTCGGACGAGGCCGTGAACGAAGCCGCGGTAACCGATCGACGACTTTTATGGATCGGGTACCGCTACCAGAGCGAGATGGACTGCTTCGTCAGGGCGGCGTACTCGAGCAGCTCCGACGACGAGGTCGACATGTTCCTGCGAAGCGACGCGAATCGGGATCTGGTCGATCAGGCCTTCGCGACCTATATCATGGCCGAGGGAATTACGAATGAGGATCGAAGAAGTGTCGCGCTGACCAAGCGAGTCGACGGCGAGGGCTATGCCCTGACCGCGCAAGCGGGCGATGCCTGGTCGTATGCGAGGACGGCGCCCGAACTTTCGCTTGAAGCGAGTATCATGGCCGAGGCCGAGGCGGACGATGCCGATGACGGCCAGCAGGTCCTGTCGCGCGGCATCCTCCTCGACACGAGGATCGATCCCGAGAGCGGCGAGGCCGAGCGCCTGTGGCTGTCGGGCGAGGAAGAGCCGCGCATCCTGCGGGAGCTCGGCGGCTCGATTTCGGAGCTTTCGGGGTCCGAGCTCGCCGTCGAGCGCGGAGCCGGCAGCCTGGCCGCGCGCTTCAAGGACCGCGGCATCGCGCGGTCTTTCGCATTCTCGGGCGGGACATCCCTGATCCGCGAGCTGCCCGAATCGCTCTACGTCGATATCGTCGGCAAGCATGTCCTCGAGGGTATGTCTTTCTCCGCCGACTCATTCTCGGTCTTGAGCGAGGAGAACTACGAAGCGATCGCCTCCGGCCTCTCCGACGATCGGCTCGATGAGGAGATCCCCTCGGAGCTCGAGCTTTTCCAATCCTCATACGAGCTGTCTGAAGATGAGGAGTACTACACTCTCCTGCCCGCTCTCGGCGAGGCGGCGATCGAGCGACTGGTCGGCCTCTTCGATGGCGCGGCGATCGGCGCCGAGGGGCCCTTCGTCCGGCTGCCGGGCGATCCCGAGGGAAGGCTCAGGTTCGTCTCGATGTCGAGCGCCCAGTACGACGCACTCATCGCGGCCCAGGGTTCCGATCTCGCGGCGCTGTTCCGGAGCGCCGGATCCTCGCGGCGATACCAGGATCCCTACCTCGGAGATGATGGGCGCGAGGCGCTCGAAGACTCGATGCGCCTGTACTATCGCGATCGCGTGCGCTTCCCCTACTACGATATCGATCCCGATCGCGGACTGCGCGTCCTTAAGCCGAGCCTCTCGAGTACGGAACGATCCCTCGTCGCGTCGACGCTCTCAGATTGCGGCCTCTCGGTCTATACAAGCCTCGTGAAGAGCATCGAGTACCGCTCGGACGCGCGGCTCGCGGTTACGGCGGCCAGGCTTCCCGAGGGCGCCCATACCGAGGGCATCGCCCCCTCGGGAGGCGCGGCCGACCTGCCCGGCGACGAGGTCGGGCGGTATTGGGTCGCGGCATTCGACGAGGAGGGCGGCACCCTCCTGCTGCCGCGATACCTCCGCGTTTTCGATTCGAGCCGCGACTACTCGGCGACCGACCTGACGGCGATACCCGAGGGCGAAGGCGCCCCGATAGCGGCGCGTACGGCCTATTTCTCGGGCGGCGTCCAGGGCTGGTACTACGGCATGTGGACCGGCCTCTACGACTGGGACGAGAGCCTCCTGGGGAAGGCGCCCGCCGGCGCCGATGCCCAGGACAATAGCGCGACCGACGTCATGACGCCCTACTACACCGATGCGAATCCGAATCGCTTGGGCGACGAGGAGCTTCGCATATCCGAGTGCGGGAAGGAGAGGATCGTCCTCGTATCCGCCGACGCCTGGATCGGCGACGTGACCTCGTATTCCGGCTCTACTATCGACGACGACTGCCGCTTCGCGACGACGAGCTATTCCTTCGCCGCCTTCATCGACGGCGACGAATTCCGCCCGGGCCGCTATGGCGGCGATACCTATCGCAGGCTCGCCGAATCGGGATCCGACGCCGGCGCCGGCATGCGCCTGCCCTTCGTCCGGAAGAGCCGATCTTCGTCGACCGATATTTCAGCTAACGCCTTGGGCTTGAGCTTCGGCCGCAACGAGAGCTCCTCCTGGCAATTCGCTGGGTTGCAGGACATGAACGGTGACCGCTACCCCGACCTCGTGCGCTTCGACGACTCGAAGGACGGGAATGAGTCCTTCCTGGTCACCCCGGGCACGGGGAAGGGCTTCGGCGCGACGAAGAGCTATACGCTCGGGCGCCCGGGATGGCTTAGCTTGAGCGAGACGGATGCCTGGTCCTTCGGCGGGTCCCTTATAGGCGCGGCCGGCGGCATCCAGATGATCTTCAACCCGAAGGGCAAGGCGAGCTCAGCGAAGGCGCAGTCGGCCGGCGATAATCAGCCGGGCTTCGATGCCTCGATCAACGGCTCATTCGGCTCGTCTATCCAGACCGCGGGATTCTACGACCTGAACGGCGACGGACTTCCCGATTTCGTCTCTCGCGGCGGCGAGGGCGCCTTCGGCGTCGCGCTGAGCCGGGGCGACGGCAGCTACGGCCCCCAGGCGGCCTGGGGCTCGGGCATCGACATGGACGCTTACGAAGGGATAGCCGATATCGGCGTGATAGCCCTACAGGGTATCTCGCACACCGCGGTCAGCAGCATCGGCGGCAACCTGAGCGTCAACTTCGACATCGGCGGCGTCGGGATCGGCGCATCCTTCGGCCTCTCGGGCAACTCGAACAGCACCCTCTCCAGTCTCTCCGACGTGAACGGCGACGGTCTTCCCGACCTCGTCGCGAAGAAGGACGGCGAGAGCTTCTTCCGCGTGCGCTTTAACCGGGGCGACCGCTTCTCGGACCGCGAGGCTCGGATATTCAGGCCCGATTGGCCCAGGGAAGTCGAGGAGTACTCGAACAACGTCGTGAAGGACCTTCAGGCCCTCAGCGCGGGGCAGGATAACATCGAGATCATGGGCGCCGACATCACCGACCATATGCCGGGGCTCGGCGGCTTGAATCTCGAAGAAGCCCCTAGCGAGTTCCCCGAAAGCGCCAATCCCCTGCAAATCAAGGACCAGCTCGAGTACTCGACCAGCACCAGCTTCAACCTCGGGGCCAATGCCTCGGTCGGCTTCGACGTATGGCTCCTCGTGCTCAAGCTGACCGCGGGCGTCAACGGCTCCTATGCTACGACTTCCGCCGACCTCAAGTTCGCGGACATCGACGGCGACGGCCTGCCCGACCACATCTTCATGCTGCCGGGCGGGACGGGCATTTACGTCAAGCGCAACCTCATGGGCACGGTCGGGCTCCTGAAGACGCTCCGCTTGCCCCAGGGCGGGAGCTACGAGTTCGGCTACGATCGCGTCGGCAATACGGTCGACATGCCGCAGAGCCGCTACGTCCTCTCCTTCCTCGTCAAGGACGACGGCGTCGCCCTCCTCGCGCCGGACCGAGGCGCGCACCGCTACGAGCGAGGCTTCAGCTACTCTGGCGGCTATCACGACCGCATCGAGCGCATGTTCTACGGATTTAAGGCAGTCCGTTCAAGCTCGACCGACGGCTCGGCCTCGACGACGACCTACCGGAACGACGATTACTATACGAGAGGCCTCGCGATCTCGAGCGAGGTATCGGGGCCCGACGCCGAGGGACGGACCTTCGTCTATCAAAGGTCCAGCTCGAGCTACGTCCCGAGGGATATCTCGGGCAGCCTGAACGGCCGCGCGATCATGTTCCCCGCCCTCATGTCCCAGGCGACGACCCGATCCGAGCCCGGAAGCGACTCGAGCGTCGCGACCGGATCGAGCTACGCGTATGACCAGTACGGCAACGTGACGAGATACGCTGACCTCGGGCGCGTCGACGACCCGGGCGACGATCTCGTCGCGACGATCGAGTACGATACCGC
>CAYPHO010000208.1:4203-6246 GCA_964410245.1 uncultured Treponemataceae bacterium
TTCCCGGTCGGCTTCTCGCGGGGCAACTCGCGCGTTTCCGGAACGCCGACGTATCGATCAAGCGCGGCGTGGAACTACGCGCTGGGGCAGAAGACTTCCGAAACCGACGAGAACGGTCGGACCATGAGCTACGGCTACGATGACTTCGGCCGCCTCGTCGAGGTACGCAGTCCCTACGATACGGGATCGACGAGCGCCGTACGCTACCAGTACGATCTCGGCTCGATTCCCTGGACCGCGACTACGTGGAACAAGCTCCTGTACGACCCTGGCGACGACGAGACGATCAGGACCACCATCGCGGTCGACGGCCTGGGGCGGGTCCTGCAGACCGCCAAGGACGGGGAGTATCGCGACTCGGGCGGGGGACGGCATTACGGCTGGAACCTCTCGGGCGCCGTCGCCTATGACGAAAAGGGCCGGACGGTCCGGACGGGACAGCCGCGCTTCTTCGAGACCGCGAGGAACGACGATAGGAATGTCGTCATCCAGCCGGGACTCGCGCCGATGTACAAGCCGACGATCACAAGCTACGACGCGATCGACCGGACGATCGCGACCGAGCTTCCGGACGGCTCCAGGTCGACGAGCCGATATTCGATCGCTGACGGGCATACGGCCGAGACGAGCGTCGATCCCAAGCTCAACGCGATCGAGAAGATCCTCGACGAGCGGGGCAACATCCTCTCGATCCGCAGGCTCTCGAGACTGGGCGTTGAGCTCATGAGCGCGAGCTACGAATACGACGAGCTCGGCGAGATCCTCGCGGTCGTCGACTCGAAGGGCAACCGCACGATCTCGACCTACGACCTCGCGGGCGCGAGGACCAGCCTTACGAGCCCGGACGCAGGCAAGATCATCCTGAAGTACGACGAGGCGGGCAAGCTCGCCGAGAAGACGGACGAAGTCCTGCGAAGTAGAGGCGAATCGATCAGGTACGAGTACGACGGCCTCGAGCGCCTTGTCCGCGTGAACTATCCCAGGACGGCCCCGACGGTCTACGTCTATGGCGGCGAGGCCGCTGTTCAGGGCTCTATCGGGCGCCTAACGCGGCGCGACGACGCAAGCGGGACGACGAGCTACGAGTACGGCCTCCTGGGCGAGACCGTCGCGACGACCAGGACGATCGACCGCCTTACGCCTCTCGCCGCCAACGAGAGCGCCGCATTCGAGTATCGCTCGGACTACCTCGGTCGAATGCAGCGCATAAGGTACCCCGACGGCGAGATCCTGAGCTACGGCTACGATTGGGGCGGCCAGGTAAAATCTATCAATAGCACGCATCGCGGGCTCGAGACGGACTACGTGGCCGACATCGCCTACGACGAGTTCGGGCAGAGGACCTATATCGAGTACGGCAACGGAATGCGGACGAGCTACGAGTACGAACCGGACCGCCGCTGGCTGTCGCGCATCCTGACGACGGACAAGTACGGCTCGGTGTATCAAGACATGAGCTACCACTTCGACGAAGTGGGCAATGTCGAGGGCTATGAGAACAAGGCGGGGACTTACGAGACGGCGCAGGAGTACGAGTACGACGACCTGTACCAACTCGTCCAAGCACGAGGCGAGAGCTCGTACAATCCCTACAACCTGCCTATACCCGAGTACAAAAGCGTCTACACGCAGAACTACAGCTTCGATGTCCTGGGGAACATGACGAGCAAGACGAGCTCGGTTTCGACGAGCCCTGCTCGTCAGGTCGGCGACAACCTGAACTACAGCCACGACTACGCCTATTACGCGGGCGCGGCCCACCGGATCGAGCGCATCGGCGACATATTCTACCGCTACGACGGGAACGGCAACGTGATCGAGGAGCGCGAGGGAGGCCACGGTACGGGAACGGTGCTCGCCGGCGAGGTCTACGCCGAGGGCGATCTTCGCATGACCGACACGGGCTTCGGCATATCGCGCGGAAGCGGCGGAGGCAGCGGAAGCACGGTCTACAGCCGAAGCTACGCCTGGGACGAGGAGAACCGCCTAATCAGGAGCGTGGACTCGAGCATCGCGGTCGACTATCGCTACGGAGCGGACGGC
>CAYPHO010000209.1:0-6239 GCA_964410245.1 uncultured Treponemataceae bacterium
AGCGCTTGGCTTCCTTGACGGCGCTCTTCGACCAGTGGCCGGTGACGAGGTAGTCCGCGCATCCCCCCTCGGGGAGGAAGTTCATGGGCATCAGCGCGAACTGCGTGCTGGCGCCGCCCTGGAGGAAGACGACCTTCCATTCGTCGCCCATGCCCGCGAGCTCCTTAAAGGAGGCCTGGGCGTGGTTGTGCAGCTCCTCGTACTCCTTGGAGCGGTGCGATACTTCCATGACGGACATGCCCGTGCCCTTCCAGTCGAGCATCTCGGCCTGGGCCTTCTCGAGGACTTCCCGGGGTATCGCAGCGGGGCCGGCGTTGAAATTGATGGCGCGCCTCATGTCGGGCTCCTTATTTCTTCGCGTACTTCTGGACGCGCTCTACGATGCAGTCGCCCAGGCGGGTCAGGTTCTCCTCGGTCGAGGCGCCCAGGTGGGGCGTCAGGACGACGCGCGGAGCGGACAGGAGCGGGGAGCCCTCGGGCGGCTCCTTGTCGTAGACGTCGGTCGCGTAGCCGCCCAGCTTCCCGTCCTTGAGCGCGGCGACGACGTCCGCGGTATCCACCACGGGGCCGCGGCAGGTATTGATGATGTAAGCGCCCTTCTTCATCTTGGCGAAGGCCTGGGCGTTCATCATGCCGCGGGTCTCGTCGGTCAGCGGCGTGTGGATCGAGACGTAGTCGGATTCGGCGAGCACCTCGTCGAGGCTCGTCATCTTCGCGACGTCCGAGGAGGCGACGTACTTGTCGTAGGCGACGACCTTCATGCCGAAGGCCTTGGCCCTGACGGCCAGCTCCCGGGCTATGCGGCCGATGCCGATCAAGCCCAGGGTCTTGCCGCCCAGCTCGGTCCGCTCCAGCTCCTTCTTCAGCCACTTGCCCTGCTTCATCGAGGCGTCGGCCTCGGCGACATGATTGGGCAGGCTGATCATCAGGGCGAAGGCCAGCTCGGCCACCGCGAGGCTGGAAGCCTCGGGCGTGTTGTCGACGACGATGCCCTTGGACTTGGCGTATTCGACATCGATCGTATCGACGCCCACGCCGCCGCGGATGACGTACTTGAGTTTAGGCGCGGCGTCGATCATCGCCTTGTCGACCTTGGTCTTGGAGCGGACGATGATTACCTCGGCCTCGGAAACGCGACTCATATCGGATACTACCTCGCCGAAGGACGAGAGCCGTCCCGGAAGGTCGGGGGCGAATGCGTCGGCAAGTAGGATCACCATGAGTTCCTCCTAATTGGTATGGAATACGATCTTTTTTTAGCGATTCCGAGCAAGTAGCGACATTGTACTGATTCCCAAAAAGCTGTCAAGCTCTATAGAAACACCTGCAAATTATGCGTGTACAAATTATTTCGTTTTTATATATATCTTTAGTCCGCCAGGGTATTCGCAATGCGCCCAATATTTATACGCTGATGTCGCATGAATATCCAATTCGTAAAAAAGGCTCTATTCCCGCGACAGGCCGAGTCGCAATCGCGGCCGAAGGCCGCGTGCGACATAAAATAAATTTCCTTATGCGCAAGCCCAGAAAAACCTTCAACATCAGCGTACTATTTTTCGTGCCTCAATATAGAAGCGCTTGTCCGGGGCCTCGCCCATCGAGAAGGTTTTTCTGGGCATCGCGCCGTCGCGGACAACGGTCTCGAAGAAGCCCGACTTGTCGATCGGCGGCAGGTAGAGGCCGATATTGCCCCGCTGCCGGGACAGGGAGACCAGGCTCTCGGTGCCGTGGATGTAGTCGATGGACGCGCCCCTCTCGGCCTTCACGAAGGGATCGAGGACGGCCTGCATGGTGCCCGCGGCCAGCTTGGCGACGGGTCGGGGGAAGCGGATCAGCCGGGCCCCCTCGGCATCGATCATGGCGAAGCGGTGACCGCCCTCGGGATCGGGCTCGTCCACTCGCGCTATGGCCGCCTCGGCGGAGCTCGCGGCCTCTATCTCGCAGGGCGCGTAGGCCTTCATGGCCGCGAGGAGAGCGTCGCGCGGGGCGCCCATGAGGAGCCGGTGGATCGGGTGGAAGGGCAGGCCCTCGTCGTAGAGGTTCACCAGCTCGGCAAGCGCATAACGCGCCGGATGCTCCATGATATCGCTCTCGCCCGAGCGGGCCTTCTTGATCTCTTCCCAGACCGCCTTGGCCGTCGCGAGGGAATGGTTGCCGTCGCCGACGGCGTAGAGCATCGGCGCGTCCTTCCCGTAGCGGGCGCGGAAAGCGGCGGGATCGGCGAGCCGTCCCAGGGCCGCGGCGACGCCGTCCAGCAGCGCCGGATCGGCGAGCTTCCAGCCGCGCGCCCGGCCCGAGCCCAGCATGAGCTCGAAGTCGTAGAGCTCAGGCAGGCCCTCGCGGGAAGCGTAGACGGGCTCGATGACCGTCCTCCCGGGATCGTCGACGAGGATCATGATATGGGGCAGCTCGAGGACGGCCCCCCTGCGAATCGCGACGCGGGGAGGCAGGCGCTCCACGATAGTGCCCTCGGAGGGCCTGATGAGCGAGGTCGAGCCGGGCGAATAATCGTAGGCCTCGAGGTCGAAGGCCATCGCGAGGCCTACCCGCGGCGCGCCGCCCTCGGAGGTGAAGCGCTCGACGAGGACCATGCCCGCGCCGACGCTCTTCAAGGCCCCTTTCGCCAGATAGGAAGTCATGGCCGACTGGATGCGGGCGATGCGCTCGGCCTTGTCGCTGTCCTCAAGGAAGGCCTCGGGGAAGATGAGGTCCAGGGTCGAGGGGGAGCCCGCGGCGGCGGCGGCGGCCCGCCGCCAGTACTCGCGCTCGGAGGAGTATTGGTCGCAGGCGACGACCGCCCACTTCGTCCGGTCGATCCCCTCGGAGGGCAGGAAGATCTCGGGGACTCGGACGCCGAGGGCGGCGAGCTTCTCCGCGTATCCGTCCATCCCCGGCCTACTTCCTCGCCAGCCCGAAGCGCTCGACGAGCTCGGGCTTGTCGCTCAGGTACTTGAGGACCCTCGAGTATATGAGGCCCGAGGCGACGATGGCGATGAGGAAGGAGGCCATGAAGGCGTACTGGAACGCGTCCTGCGGAATGGCCAGGAGCCTGGAGAGGCCGCTCCAGCCGAGCAGCAGGATCACCAGGATGAGGCAAGTGATGAGTAGATTCGCCACGGTGGCGACGAGGAGGAATAAGGCCCTTCGCCCGCTCTTGGTCATGCTTTGCTCCTTGCGTCGGCGACGATCGTCGCGATCACGAAGAGGATCGTGCAGACGACGACGGCCGAATCGGCGATATTGAAGGTCGGCCACCGATCGTAGCCGAAGATCCCGTAGAATTTTACGCTGAGGAAGTCGACGACCCCCTCCTTCCGGAGGATCCGGTCGATGAGATTCCCGGCGCCGCCGCCCGCGATGCCCATGAGGGCCCATCTCTGGAAGATCGACAGCTCCTTGCTGAAGACGTAATAGACCGAGACGCCGGCCACGAGGACGGCCGGCAGGGCGATCAGGATCCAGGCTCGGGCGCCGGGGCCCAGGTCGTCGAAGAGGCTGAAGGCCATCCCCATATTCTGCTGGCGGACGATCCAGAAGAAATCCCCCAAGGCGCTGAAGGCTATCGTCCCCGGGCTCACGAGGGCCATGACCAAGACCTTCGTAACCTGGTCCGCGGCGATGACGGCCAAGGCGAGGAAGAACGGCCCTATCGGAAGTCGCTGTCTCTGCTCCATCGATATCCTTTCATTACAAGCCGGTCGGCAGGTCGAGGAAGAGCGTCCTGAGGCCGGTCTCCCGGCCCATGCGCTCGGCGACGGCCTTAACGCCCCAGGTCTCCGTGGCGTAGTGCCCCGCGGCCAGGAAGGCGACTCCCGACTCTATCATCGCGTGATAGACCTCGTGCGAGCTCTCGCCCGTCACGAAGAGGTCGATGCCCTCCGAGATCGCGTCGAGGGCGTTCGGGGCCGCGCCTCCCGACACGACCGCCGCGCTGCGGATCTCCGCCCCGGCCCCGGGCAAGAGTGTAAGCGGCCGTGAGCCGTCGGGGAGGACGCGCCTGACCGCCTCGTCCAGGGAGATCGGCGGGTCCAGCGCGCCGGCGAAGCCGATCTCGACGCCGCGATAGGGCCCGAAGGGCCGAATGCCCGTAAGGCCGAGCATCCGGGCGAGGACGGCATTGTTGCCGACCTCGGGATGCCTGTCCAGGGGGAGGTGGCAGGCGTAGAGGGCGATGTCGGCGTCGAGGAGCAGCCTCACTCTCTCTAGAAGGGGGCCTTCGAGGCTGGCCGCCTCGCCCCAGAAGAGGCCGTGATGGACGAAGAGGACCTGAGCCCCCGCGGCGGCGGCCCTGCGGATCGTCTCTGCGCAGGCGTCGACGGCGAAGGCGGCCAGCCCGATCTCGCCCTCGCTCCGGCCGACCTGGATGCCGTTCAGGGACTTGTCCGCCCTCGCGAGCTCGTCGATCTCGAGGAGGTCCCGGCACCATCGGTCGAAGCCGCGTAAATCCATGGGGGGAGTATATCGGGATGGGGGCGTCAAATAAATGGGCCCCCCGGGGAAGGAGGCTTACCCCGAGAGGCCCTGCGGCGGGTCGCCAGGTCGAACCGCCGCCGAAAGGAGACCGACTACGAGCATCGTGTACGGCCGCCTGAACCTATTGGGCAGAATATAGACCGTTATCGAATATTTCACAATGCGATTCCATTGAAAACGATGCGGACGCTACCGTTTCGCGCAGTTAGCCGACTCGAGCGCCCGGCACAGCTCATCGCGGCCCAGCTCGACCGGATTGCCCTTCATGGAGCTGGAGGCGGCGGCCTTGGCGGCGAGCTCCTCGAAGCCGCCCGAGGTCAGGCCGAAGGACGCCAATCCCTCTATGCCGAGCCCCTCGGCGAAGGCGCCCAGCAAGGCGGGCGCGTCCTCGGCGGCCGCGGCAGCGCCCCCGCCGAGCATGGCGGCGAGCTCGGCGTAGCGGGCAAGGGCCGGGTTCCCCGGATCGCGCTCGCGCATGGCCCGGACATTCGCGGCCGAGACCGGGGCCAGCAGGGCCGCGCAGGCCGCTCCGTGCGGGACGGGATAGGCCCCGCCCAGGGGCCCGGCGAGGCCGTGGACCGCGCCGAGGCCCGCGTTGGCCAGGGCCAGGCCGCCGCAGAGGCTGGCGAAGGACATATCCTCCCGCGCCCCTAGGTCGAGGCCGTCCTCGCAGGCGGCGGGCAGGGCGCGGACGGCCCGGGGAATGGCGGCTCGGCAGATCGCGTCGGTCAGGGGATTCGCGCGGCGGCCGACGAAGCTCTCGATCAGCTGGGTCAGGGCGTCCATGCCGGTCCGGGCCGTGATTACCGGCGGGAGGCCCAGGCAGAGCTCGGGATCGACGATGGCGAGGGCGGGAAGCATGTAAGGCGAGCGCAGGCTGACCTTGACGCGATGCTCTGCCGAGGCGAGGACGGCGTTGCGCGTAGCCTCCGAGCCGGTACCGGCGGTAGTCGGTACGGCGACGCAAGGCAGCGAGGGCAGGGAGAGCGGCTTACCGCCGCCGATAAGCTCGGCGTAGTCGAGGATTTCGCCCGGGTTCGCCAGCAGGGCGGCGGCCGCCTTCGCCAGGTCGAGGGCCGAGCCGCCGCCGAAGCCGACGACGACCGAGGCGCCCCGGTCCCTCGCGGCCGCGACCGCCCCGCGGGCGTCCTCGAAGCTCGGCTCGCCCCGGAGCGGATACGTCCCGTAGGCGAGGCCCGCTCGCTCGAGCGCCGAGAAGAGGGGCGCGGCCCTGGAAGGATCGGATCCGGTAACGACGAAGGCGACCGGACGGCCGTCGGGACCGCCGGCTAGCGCAAGGCAGGCTTCCCCGGCCTCGGCGACGCGGCCGCTCCCGAAGGCGATCCGCCCGGGGCCGGCGAACTCGAAGCTCATGCGGCCGAGCGCCGGCGACTCGCCGGGCTCATGGGACAGTCGCGGCCCGTCACGGGGCCTTCGCGACAAGCTCTTTCAGGTAGGGCCGCTTCGCCAAGTCCCGCTCGAAACCCTCGACCCTGCTCTTGTTGACGTAGGCGGGATCCTGGAATGCGTAGCGGTACTTCGTATGCAGGTCGTAGGTCCCCTCGGTCAGGGCGAAGGCGTCCTCGGTCATCACGAGCTCCTCGTCCGTGGGGATGACGAAGACCTTGACCTTAGAGCCCGCCCCGGTGATGTCGAGCTCGGCGTTGCGGCAGATCGCGGCCTCGTTCTTCTTCGGGTCGACGACGAGGCCGAGCTCCTCGAGGCCTTCGGTGGCGAGCCGCCTGATGGGCGAGCTGTTCTCG
>CAYPHO010000210.1:0-6205 GCA_964410245.1 uncultured Treponemataceae bacterium
CTTGATGCGCAGGCCCTTTACGTCCTTGATGGAGTTGACGGCCTTCTTGGTGAAGATGAAGCCGGGAGCGGCGCCGTGCAGGAACATCACCTGGACGTCGTCGAATTCCTTGGGCTTGAACTTCTTGTAGTAGGCGTTGGCGGCCATGGAAGCCTGGTAGCCGTTCTGCCAGCCCAGCGGCTGCTGCAGGACCTCGGAGAGGGGCAGGCGGCCCGGCGCGTAGGCGAGAAGGCAGCTGGCCATGTCGGCGACGCCCTTGACGACGTTGTCGTAGGCCTGCATCGGCGCGGAGAGCGTGTTTCCCGGGAAGAGCGTGATCTTGACCCTGCCGTCGGTGGCGGCCTCGACTTCCTTCGCCCATTCGCCGGCGAGCTTGGTGCCCGGATGGGTAGCCGGCCACAGAAGCGAGTAGCGGAGCTTCACTTCCTGGGCATTAATCGCGGATCCCAAAAAACCGAAGACGACGACCGCGAACAGGACTCGAACAACAATCCTATTCCTACCCCTCATGCGGGCCTCCTTTGGGATGCACTGCCGATGTGCTTGCGCAACATACCGTGCATTTTCACTGAACGCGTTCAGTTTACAGCCTTTCACCATCTTGTCAACGAAAAAAAGGCCGCCCGAAGGCGGCCTAACGCGGAGCTCTATGGCCGAGCCGCGCCGTCGATCGGCGGCGCGCTCGGATAATGTTCCTTAGAAGATGACCTTAGCTCCGAAGATGAACTTGAGGTTGGAGATGGGGAATTCGGCGAGATCGTAAGTATACCCAGTACCCTGAATCGTCCCAGTAACCGGCGTTCCTATGGGAATATTGTAGAGCCCCTTCGTGAAGATACCGATGCTCCCGAGGTTCACGCCGATGCCAAGGCCGACATCCCAATAATAAGAGGCCATGAGCGGGACATCATCGTCCGGATCGTCATACTCGTAGCGATAATCCTTGGACATGCGGCCGATACCGATCTCGACGAAGGGATCGAGGAAGGCGGCGTAGTCGAAGAGGTGACCCTGGAAGTAGAGGTTCCCGTCGACATTGATCATGTCGAACTCATTCGTGTAACCCCAATCCTCCGTGTAGGTGCTGAAGTTCGCCGAGGCGCCCACGGCCAGGTTGTCCATGCCCACTTCGATGAAGAATCCGAGGTAACCGTCCCCGTGCTTGATGTTGTCCCAGGCCTGGGAAAAGCCGTCGACGGTGATGTCCCGCGAGTTGTCGTACACCGCCCCGGAAATTCCCATGGCGAACTGGGCGAAGGCACCGGTCCCCGCGAGGGCGACCATGGCGATAATCGCTAAAATCTTCCTGTTCATCTGGTTCCTCCCCATTGTATTGAGAACAAAATCGGTCAACTATTAGTATAACACTCCGCGGACGGGAATCTAGCACCGCCCTCGCGCCGTGGAAATAGCGGCCCTCCGGTAGTATAGTGTACGGAAAGAGGGCCGGCGGGTGTAGTCTCCGCCGCGGACATGTGTTTAATACTGTAGAAACCCATCGCCTTAAGGAGAGAATATGAAGCGTATACTCGCGAGCCTGGCGATACTCCTCCTCGTAGCGGGAGGGGCCTTCGCGGATAACAAAGTCGCGCTGACCGTCAAGTGCAACGTTACCGGCGCCCAGGTCTACGTCAACGGCCGGCTGGCGGGCTATACCCAGCCGAACTTCTCCCAGCTCCTGGCCTCGGGCAGCTACGAGATCACCGTCAAGGCCAAGGGCTACCGGGACTTCAAGACCACGGTGCGCATATCCCGCGATCCCGTGACCGTCAACGCAGTCCTGGGCGGCGGCCAGGTCGTCCCCCCGCCCCAGGTCCACAACTACAGCCTCTCGGTTTCGTCCAACGTCAACGGAGCGGAGGTATACATCAACGACGCGCTGGCGGGCAGGACGCCCTTCTCCAGCCAGCTGCCCCAAGGCTCCTACAAGCTCGTCGTCAAGGCGCCGGGCTACGACGACTATACCCAGAACGTGGTGGTCAGGGGCCCGACGCGGGTCAACGCGAACCTGCAAGGCATGAACTACCAGGTCAGCATAGCGGCGGCCAACGTCCGCGGCGCGACCGTGTTCGTGAACGGCGCCCAGGCCGGGCATAGCCCCTACAAGGGATTCCTCTCGCCGGGCAGCTACACGGTGACCATCAGGGCCCCGGGCTTCATCGACTACACCGTCCAGCTCAACGTGAACGGCCCCGAGTCGATCAACGCCGTCCTCCAGCCGCTGACCGCGACCTGGCAGTTCAGCATCCCCGATGGCTTCGTCAACCGCGACATCAGGCAGGGGCAGTCCAGGCAGATCCAGCTCTACCTCGACGGCGTCCTCCAGGCTGAAAGCAACGGCAGGATCTTCGCCTCGGGCCAGATGTCCGCCGGCAAGCACCGCTTCCGCCTGGTGATCGGCGGCATGTCGATCGAGACCCAGGTCGACGCCGACGCCGGCCGCAGCTACGTCCTCGAGCCCTTCATCGGCATCAATATCAAATAATCCCGGGATTCCCGGACAGGGAGCCGGCCCCCGCGACGCGATCCTCGCGTTGCCGGGGGTCGGCTCCTTTTTTTTCCTGGACCGGCGATGAGCGGCGGATATAATGGCTGATCGAGGGAAGATCGGATGAGCGAGCGTAAGGAATACGTCGAGCCGGCCCGGGGCGGCGGCGCCGGGATGGGGGATCGGCCGTGATCATCGCCGCGATCGAGGCGGGGGGCACGAAGTTCGCGTGCGCCCTCTTCGCGGCGGCGGGATCCGGGGCCTCCCGGCCGAAGCTGCTCGAGCGGGCCCTGATCCCCGCGACCTCGCCGGAAGAGACCCTGCGCGCGGCCGCCGACTTCTTCCGCTCGGCATCGTGCGCCGAGGACCGGGGCCGTCCCGACCTCCTGGGCATCGGCTGCTTCGGCCCCGTCGACCTCAAGCCGTCGAGCCCGAGCTTCGGCCGAATCACCTCGACCCCGAAGCCGCTCTGGAGGAACGCGGACGTCGCCGGCTACTTCTCGCGGGAACTGGGGCTGGCCGCCGCCTTCGACACCGACGTCAACGCCGCGGCCTACGGCGAGCGCCTCTGGGGAAGGGCGCGCGATACCGAGGATTTCGTCTACCTGACCGTCGGCACCGGCATCGGCGGCGGCGTCTTCTCGAACGGGCTCCTGGTCCACGGGCTCGGCCATCCCGAGCTCGGCCATATCAAGGTCCGCCGCGCGGGCGGGGACGACTACCCGGGCTGCTGCCCCTTCCACCGCGACTGCCTCGAGGGCCTCGCCTCGGGCCCGGCGATCGAGGCGCGCTGGGGCGCGAGGGGCCAGGACCTCGGGGACGATCATCCCGCCTGGGAGCTCGAGGCGCGCTACCTGGCCGAGGCGATAGCCGCCTACGCCCTGATACTCTCGCCCGAGCTGGTCATCCTCGGCGGCGGGGTCGGCATGCGGCCCGGCCTCGCCGAGCGCGTCCGGGGGCTCATCGCCGGGGAGCTCTCGGGCTACATACCCCAGCTCGCGGAAGAGGGACGCCTCGACTCCTTCGTCGCGAGGCCGGCCCTGGGCGCCGACGCGGGGCTGTACGGCGCCGCCGCCCTCGCCCTCCGAAGCCGCCCCGACTGATCGGGCGAAGATGCGCGCGTTCGCGCTGAACAGCGGGGCGATTCCGGCCGAAAATAAGGACGGGCCGGAATACCCGGCATGCGAGGCTTCCCAGCGTTGAAATCATTCGCGTTCACCAAGGCCGATTCCGTCACTCCCCGCAAGATACGCGGCTCGGCCTCCCTCCTCGTCGAGGGCGGCCTGGTAAAGGGCTTCGCCCTGGGCGCCCGCCGCGAGATCCCCGTAGGCTCGGGCTATTTCGTCTACCCTGGCCTCGTAAACGCCCACGACCACCTGCGGGGCAACTACCTGCCGCGCGTCGGCCCTCCCGAGGGCGTCTTCTACCTCAATTGGTCGCCCTGGGACGCGGACCTGAAAGCCTCGCCCGCTTACGCCGAGCGCTCGGCGGTATCCATCGGCGACATGTACTCGCTGGGCGCCTACAAGAACCTCTTCTCGGGCGTCTCGACCGTGCACGACCACTTCCCCCACGAGCTGAACGCGCCCTACCTGCGCGGCCTGCCGATACGCGCCATCGAGGAGTACTGCCTCGCGCACGAGTGCTCCTCCTTCGACCTCGGCTGGGGCGATGGGATCGAGATCGAGCACGCGCGGGCCGTAGAGCGCGGCTGGCCCTTCATCACCCACCTCGAGGAGGGCTTCGATCCCGAGAGCATGGACGGGGTCGGCGTCCTCGAGCGCCTGGGCGCCCTGGACGAGCGCGACCTCCTGGTGCACTGCCTGGGCCTGTCCGAGGAGGACATCCGCAAGCTGAAGCGGGCCAAGGCCTCGGTCGCCTGGTGCCCGGCCTCGAACTACCTCATGTTCAACGTCACCTGCAAGATCCGCAAGCTCCTGCGCGCGGGAGTGAACGTCGCCCTGGGCACGGACTCGACGCATTCCGGCTCGGTCAATCTCCTCGCCGAGATGAAGTTCGCGCGCCGCGCCTACCGCGCGATGTACGGCGAGGAGCTGCCCTCGAAGACCCTCTTCGAGATGGCGACCGCGAACGCGGCCAAGGCCCTGCGCCTGGAAGGGAAGGCGGGAGTCCTGGAGCCCGGCGCGTGGGCCGACATCGCCGTCTTCCGCGCGAAGGCCGCGGATCCCTACGACAGCCTGATGGCGGCGGAGTGCGAGGACCTCGCCCTCCTCCTCGTCGAGGGAGAGCCCGTCCTCGTCGACGAGGCGAAATTCGGAGCCTATTTCGAGGAGGAGCTGGGCGCGGCCGGCGCCGGCTTCGGCCCGGCGGAGATCGGCGGTCGCCGGGTCCTGGTCAAGGGCGATCCCGGCCTCCTGTACCGAAGGATCAGGGAGGCCGTCGGCTTCCCGAAGAAGCTCGACTACCTGCCCTTCGATCCGAGCTGAGGGGCGTCCGGGCGAGGCCTGGCTTTCGAAGGCCGCCCGGCATAGACTATACTTCGCCTAAGGCGATGCGCTTAGGCGCGACGGGAGCGATACGAGGATGCCTAAAGTCGGTACATACCGCGCCAACTCGGTGATCTACTTCCAAGGGGACGTCGTCAGCGACAAGGTCTACGTCCTCCAGGAAGGCAGGGTCAGCCTCAACTATACCGACATCGAGACCTCGAAGGACGTCAGGGAGGTCATCCAGACCGGCGAGTTCTTCGGCGTCAAGAGCGCCCTGGGCAAGTACCCCCGCGAGGAGAACGCCGTCGTCATGTCGGACGCCAAGGTCCTCGTGTTCACCGTGCCCGAGTTCGAGGTCTTCGCCCTGGCGCAGACCCGCATCATCATGAAGATGCTCAGGGTCTTCTCGGACCAATTGCGGCGCGTGCACCGCCAGGTCGACAACCTCTTCGCGAAGAGCGAGTCGCAGAGCCCCGAGCTGGGACTCTTCCGCACGGGCGAGTACTACCTCAAGGCCCGGCAGTACAGCCAGGCCAAGTACGTCTTCAGCCGCTATATCACGTATTATCCCGCGGGAAAGCTCGCCGAGCAGGCGAGCCGCTACCTCGAGGCCGCCGAGTCGGCGGCCATGACCTACGGGGACGGCAAGGGACCGGCTCCCCTGATCGTCGAGGCGACGCGGCAGCCCGGCAGCCCGCGGCCCGAGCGCGCCTCCCCGGCGCAGCCCGCGCCCGCGGCGCCGGCGCGGGCCCAGGCTAGTCCCGGGAGCTCCCTGTCGGACGCGGCCAAGGCCTACTACGACGCCGTCAGCCTCTTCTCCTCCGAGCGCTACCGCGAGGCCCTTTCCGGCTTCAAGCGCATCGTCGAGGCGAACGCGGACGCGGAATACGTCGAGAAGTCGATCTTCGACATCGGAAGGTGCCTGTTCATGCTCGATCAGCACGACCTCGCGATCAAGCACTTCACCCAGATGGTACAGACGCACCCCAGGCATCCCGACCTCGTGGACACCCTCTACTTCCTGGGCCAGGCCTACGAGCGCAAGGGCGACCCCGAGCGGGCGCGGGGCTTCTACAAGAAGATCCTATCTATGGAGAGCGACGAGGACGCGTCGACGAGGCTGAAGGCGACGAAGGCGCTGCGCAAGCTCGAGGAGGCCGCCCGTGGCTGACCTCTCCGCCTTCACCCGCTTCGCGCGCACCTACCACCCCGGCGAGATCATCTTCGCCGAGTACGAGCCGGGCGACAGCTTCTACCTCATCCAGGC
>CAYPHO010000211.1:0-6157 GCA_964410245.1 uncultured Treponemataceae bacterium
GCCTTGGCCTTCAGAGTTCCGAAGGTGATGATCTGCCCGGTCCGGTCCGCGCCGTACTTGCGCGTGACGTAGTCGATGACCTCGCCGCGGCGCTCGAAGCAGAAGTCGACGTCGAAGTCCGGCATCGAGACGCGCTCGGGATTGAGGAAGCGCTCGAAGAGGAGGTCGTACTTCAGGGGATCGATGTCCGTGATGCGCAGGGAGTAGGCGACGATGCTGCCCGCGCCCGAGCCGCGGCCCGGCCCGACGGGTATGCCGTGGCGCTTGGCCCAGTCGATGAAGTCCCAGACGATGAGGAAGTAGCCCGTGAAGCCCATCTTTATGATGACGCCGAGCTCGTAGTCCGCCCTCTCGCGGATACCGTCGCCGCCGGAGGGATAACGGGACTTCAGTCCCTCGTAGGTCAGGTGCCGCAGGTAGTCCTCGGGGCTGCCGAATCCCGCGGGCACGTCGTACTCGGGCAGGAGGGGGCCGGGATAGGCGATCTCGAGATCGGCCATCTCGGCTATGGCGAGGGTGTTGGACAGGGCCTCGGGGACCTCGGCGAAGAGCGCGGCCATCTCGTCCGGGGACTTCATGTAGAACTCGGCGCCGTGGAAGCGCATGCGCTCGAGGTCTGACCGCTTTCGGTTCGTGCCGATGCACAAGAGGACGTCGTGGGCCTCGGCGTCGGTCCTCTCCAGGTAGTGCATGTCGTTGGTGCAGACGAGGGGCAGGCCCGTCCTTCCCGACATGGCGACGATCGCGCGGTTGACGAGCTTCTGCTCCTCGATGCCGTGGTCCTGCAGCTCAAGGAAGAAGCGGTCCTTCCCGAAGAGCTCGGAGTAGCGCATCGCGACGACTTCGGCCTCGGCCTCCTTGCCCATCAGGACGAGGCTGGGGATCTCGCCGGCGAGGCAGGCCGAGCTGCAGATGAGCCCGCCCGAATGCGCCGCCAGGAGCTCGAAGTCGATGCGCGGCTTGTAGTAGAAGCCCTCGGTAAATGAAGCCGAGGAGAGCTTCAAGAGGTTCTTGTAGCCGCGCTCGTCCTGGGCCAGGAGGACGAGGTGCCAGTACTTGTTGCCGTTCTCGGTCCCGGTCCGCTCGAAGCGCGAGCCGCCCGCGACGTAGAACTCCGAGCCGACGATGGGCTTCACGCCCGCGTCGCGGCAGGCGTCGTAGAATTTCACCGCCCCGAACATGTTGCCGTGGTCGGTCAGGGCCAAGGACTTCATGCCCAGGGCCTTCGCCCTCGCGGCCATCGCGCCGACGGAAGCGGCCCCGTCGAGGAGGGAATAATCGGAATGGTTATGGAGGTGAACGAACTCGGCCATGGATGGACCCGAGTATAGCGCCGAATGCCCGGACGCGGAAGTCCGAGGAGGCGTATCGCCGTTCGCGCCCCTCCGCCCGGCCGAGATCGCCCCCGCCCTTGCCCGTGCTATACTTAGGGCCTCATGAAGGAGAAGCGGCCGATCGCGAAGGGCCTCGTATCGCGGCTCTACCTGAGGGCCGTCGACCGGCTCTCCTTCTCGGGCAAGCTGTACAAGCAGAGGCGGGAGCTCAACGAGAGGATCGACCGGCCCGATCCTCCGCCGGCCGAGGCCCGCTCCCATCCCCTCGGCGTCGCGCGCTACTTCAAGCGGCGCCGCATCTCCATAGCCGAGGCCTACCTCGCGGTCGTCCGGGACCTCGACTCTTCCCACGCGGCCTCGCGGCTCAGGGCCCTGCGGTCCATGATGGACGCCTCGCTCCACACGCAGGCCCTCGAGCTGCCCCTTAACGCCGCGCGCGTCCAGATGGCGCTCATGAAGGAAGCGGTCAAGGCGCGCGACGACCGCAGGCGCCAGCTCGAGCTCCTGGCGGACTTCTCCGCCTCGTCGCGGGGCCGCAGCCGGACCATCCGGCGGCTCTTGTCGGAGCTCGACCTCGTCGAGCTGCCCGAGGGCCTCCGCCTCGAGGGCGCGGACGCCGGCTTCGACGGCCACGTCCACGACGCCGGCAGCTCGGGACGCAAGAATCCCACCCAGCTCCTCATCGACGCCTTCATCAAGGGCATATCCCGGCTCCGCGTCGTCTACGGCGGGTCCTCCTCGATCGCCGCGATGGAGGAGGCCCTCGAGGCGGGCGCGATCCTGGGCGTCCGCGTCGACCTGGGCATCGAGCTCGGCGTGGAGTTCGAGGGCAGGCGCTTCCACTTCGTCGCCCTCCTCCCGCCCGCGAGGCGCGCCTCCGGCCTCCGACGCTTCTTCGCCGCGAACAGGCGCGCCCTGAAGAAGCTGCTCGAAGGGCTCGAGGAGGACCAGGAAAAGCGCCTGAAGGCGATCGGCCGCGAGATGGAGGCCTTCAACGAGGGCCCATTGAAATCGCTCAACGCGCCATACCCGGACCGGCGCGAGTTCCGGATCCCCCCGCTCCGCATGAAGGACCTCGTCCGCATGGCCGGCCACGACCGCGCCAGGATCGATCACCTGGGCGAGCTCCTCTGGCGCCGCTGGAAGCCGATAGCGCTGAACCGCATCCTCTACCTCAAGGTCGCCCGCGACGGGCGCTACGCGTCCGCGCGGGAGGAATACAGGACCATGCATCCCGAGGCGCTCCGCGCGCGCTACTTCCCCCGGGCGCCCCAGGCCTCGACCTTCTCCGACCTGGCCTCGACGCGGCGGATACTCGAGCGCGCGGGCTGCCGCCTCAGGCTGGCCCGCTGCCTCGAGCACGGGCCCGACGCGCTCCGGGAGCTCCTGGAGCGGGACGGCGACATGATCGACGAGATCGAGGCATACGACGCCGCCGACGCGCGCCCGGGCGGAGAAGGCGCCGCCGCCCTCGCGCGAATCGTGCGGGCGCATAACGCGTCGCGCGTCCGCGGCGGGCTCGCGCCCATCGCCGCTTCCCTCGGCTCCGACTCGACCGAGCGCTCGCCCGAGCTTCCGGGCATGGGCTTCCTCCGCGAGTTCTTCCTGAAGGGCAAGGACCTATCGCGCTACGCCGCCCGGCACGAGGCCGTCCCCGAGGAGGCCGCCCGCCTCGCCTTCCCGGGGGGCGGCCGCGTCTTCCGCATGGGCCGCCCCCCGGGAATGCGCGAGAACCTCGTCGGCGACGGCGAGGATCTGCCTAAGCCGCCGCCGCCCCTCGGACGGGCCCTGCGGTACTTGAATCCCTCCCTGTCGGGGACCTGCCTATCGCTGATCGGCTTCGCCGTGGCGGCCCTGGTCCTGGGGCCCCTCTTCGCCCTGCTCTGGCTGGCTATCACGGGCTCGCGCAACGCGCTGGTCGACCTCCTGGCCCTGCGCGGCGGGGCCCTGCGCCGCTGGAGCGCCAAGGGCGTGGACTGGGGGAACGTCGCCCAGTCCCTCTTCTGGACCGGATTCTCGGTGCCGATCATGGCCTTCATCAAGGCCGGCTTCGACGCCTATTGGCCGCTCGCCTTCCCCGCCGCGAGCCCGGGAAGCGCTGTCTTCGAAACGGCCAAGTTCTTCTTCATCTCCTTGGCCAACGGCCTCTATATAGCGTCGCATAACGTATTGCGCGGCTTCGACAAGCCCGTCGCCAGGGCGAACCTCTTCAGGACGATCCTGTCGTGGCCCCTCGCCGCTGTCGCGTCGCCCTTAGGGAACGCCCTGGGGATACCCAGCATAGTGCAGTCGAAGATCTGGTCGGACGCGGTCGCGGGATTGATCGAGGGCAGCCGCAAGTACGCGACGGCGCTTCGCCTGCGGCGCCGCGACCTCGAGGAGATCGTTCCCAGGATGCTGAAGGGGAGGAAGACCCGGCGGACCGTCGCCGCCTTCGACTTATTGTACCTTTTCCGGGAAGAGCCGAGGCTGCGCACCTCGCTCGCCTCCGTCCTAGCCGCCGACCGCTCGAAGGCGCGGGAGCTGGAAGCGGCCCTGGCCGACCCGGGGCTCGACGGCCGCCTCCTGGGCTACGCCCTGTCGCGCGGCCGCGGCCAGGCAGTGGAGCTCGCGGGCCTCATCGCCGAGACCCTGCCCGAGTTGCGCGCCTGGCTGGCCGCCCGCTCGGGCGGCCCCGAGGGGCGGCCCCGACGGGGCCGCCGCGCGCCCGCCTAGGCGCCGCTACGCCTCGGCCTTCTTCTCCAGCTCCTCGATCAGCACGCCCGATCCGTCCTTCCCGCCGTGCCGCAGGACGTTGACCATGAAGATGTTCAGCTTGTTGACGATGTTCGGCGGCAGGAGGTTGCCGTCGACCTCGACCGACATCACCGGGTAGTTGCGCTCGCGGGCCCAGGGCGTATAGATGCCCTCGATAACGCGCCCTATGAGGCAGGCGAAGGGGCTGATGTTGATGACGCCCGAGTAGCCCTCCTCCATCGCGGTCGCGGCCGAGGCCGAGGACACGACGATCTCGGAATTGAGCTCGAAGTTGATGAAGTGCCTCTCGGCGTTGGCCATGATCTTCTTCATGTTCTCGGGGCTCGGGGGCACCAGGCGCGTCGTCTCGAGGCTCGACTTCACCCCGTGCTCGACCCAGTCCTTCCACAGGTTCTCGATGCGGAGCCTAAGGAGCTTCTTAGCCTCGAGGCTGAAGGGCCGCTTCCAGAAAGGCTGCAGGCGCAGGCGCTTCTTCAGGTCGTACTCGCGCACGAAGTCGAGGTAGCGGATCCACTCGGTGATACCGGACACCTTGGCGATGATGCCCTTGCCCGAGAAGAGGCCCACTATCTCGTCGACCGCGAAGTCGTCGCGCCTTACGTAGATCTCGCCGACGATGAGTACGCGCGGCACCTCGTCGATCCGCTTCGCGGTAGGTATGGCGGCAATGCGCCTCGAGATCGCGCGCAGGGCGGGCTTGATCTTCGAGATATCGGTTTCGGCGACCTGCAGTATCTCGCGCCAGATATGCGCGAACTCCCGCATCGCCTCGGCCTTGTCGACGGCGACGGCGCGCAGGGCGGTCTGTACGTCCTTCAGGAAGTCCGAGATGCAGACCGTCCACCACATCGACTTCGAGAAGCCGGGCCCCAGCTCGTTATATGAGTTGTCGGCGCTCATCGTGAAGACGACGACGTTCTCGAGCCTGAGGTCGCGGAAGAGGTTCTCGTAGAAGACGAAGTACTGCCCCGTGCGGCAGGGGCCGGTCGTGATGGGCACGAAGAGGAGGTAGATCTCGTCCTTGCGGTACTTTTCCGACGCGAAGTACTGCAGGGCCGATCCCAGGACGAGGTGGCTGGGCACGCACTCCTTGCCCGAGGCGTGGCCTCGGGCGACCTGGATGGTCTCGCGCGTGGCAAGGGGCAGGGCCTCGGCGTTGACGCCGATCCCGCGAAGGACCGATCCCATCAGCTCGGTCGCCATCTCGCCCATGTTGGACAGCAGTATCTTGACCTTCTTGTTGCCGAAGATCTCGTGCTTCTCGCCCGTGCGCGAGTCGAGGACGTGCAGGGCCTCGCCCTTGCGGTTCACGAACTTCAGGCCGTTGTCGTAGCGCTCTTCCTTAAGCTCGCCCAGCTTCGATCGGTAGCCGTCGATGATGTCCAGGAAGGCCTCGACGCGGGTGTCGATGCCCGCGTCCGCGGAGTGCGAGTCGAGCTCCAGGATGAGGAAGGGCTTCTGGCCCATGAGCCACTTGATGTAGTGGAGGATGAAGGAGTCCGGCGCGCAGGAGAAGTTGGAGACGTAGGTGATATAGAGATTAGGCTCGTCCTTGATCAGGGACGCGGCCTTCATGTCCTGCTGGCCGTAGTACCAGTACATGTTCGAGAAGATGGTCTCGTCCTCGAAGGGCAGGAAGTCGAAGGGGATGACCGAGTAGCCGCGGGTCGTGAACTTGCGCGGTATGCCCATGTTCGCGTCGGCGGTGTAGGCGTTGTAGGGCCGGCCCAGGACGGCGATGACGGGCTTATCGTCCTTGCGCGCCTCCTCGAGGGCCCTGCGGCCGATCTCGGCGGCCTTGTGGAAGTAGTCGTCCTGCTTCGCGCAGGCCAGGTCGAAGGCTTCCTGGATCTCGCGCGCGCCTATGCCCAGCCTCTCGCCCAGCTTGACGAAGTGCTCGAGGGCCTTGGCCCGCCCGAACTTGAAGGACACGACGACCTCGAGGAACTTCGACTGGTCGACCTCGGGGAAGGCCTTCTTGATGTAGTAGGGCAGGCTCTGCGTGATGGGGCAGAAGTTCGCGTGGACGTCCTTCTCGTAGCTGGGCATATCGCGGAAGTGCGGGA
>CAYPHO010000212.1:0-6147 GCA_964410245.1 uncultured Treponemataceae bacterium
GGCATCGCCCGCTCCCTTCTTTCCGCCTTGGCCGGCCACGCCCAGGCCGCCGGCAAGAGCCTCATGTCGGTGGATTTCGAGACCATGAATCCCGAGGCCTACGCTTTTTGGCCCAGGTTCTTCAAGCCAGTGACCTGGAGCTACGAGCGGCGGGTGTAAGGGGCGTCGGGCCTAGGAGCGGAAAAATATAGGACGGGGCGCGGGCCCCGTCCTTTGATCAATAACTTAGGGATTAAATTAGTCTGCAACATCCCATAGAACTTCATCAACTCGTCCGAGATCAATGCTTTTTGTAGAGCCGGTGTGATAAAAATCTACATAAACATCTCTATGTTGTCCCGATGCGAGATCGCCCACTGAAATGAAACCTGTTACGTCGGATGTAAAGTTGTCGTAAACGACCGTGATAGCAATTTGCACGTTTTCTACATCATCTGTTCCAGTGTTTGTAACTGTGCATATCGCAGTTGACAATTCCTCACTTGGTGTTTCTTCATATTCGAATTCAAAGCTAAGTCCGTACTTCGGCCACATACACCCCGTCAGCCCCCCGAGCGCCACGGCGACTACGAGACAGGCAAGTATCAAGCGCGACTTCTTCATTATCATTCCTCCTTGAGCTTTCCCATAAGCATAGCGCGGCCTGTACGGAATCCAGCGCCCCGGCGCCGCTATCATATTCGATACAACACCCCTCGGCATGGAAAATGTTACCGCCGGCGCTTACACTAGTACCATGCGCGTCGCCCTAGTCCAATCATCGCCGGTCTTCGGCGAGGTCGAGGCCAACCTGGCCGCCCTGGTAGCCGAGATAGAAAGCGTTCACGCCGAGCTCTACGTCCTGCCGGAGCTCTGCCTGACCGGCTACGATTTCCTGGACAAGGCCGAGGCCGCGCGCTACGCCGAGCCTCCCGAGGGCCCGGCCGTCTCGGCCCTCGTCGCCGCCGCGGTCGGCCGCGATGCCGGCATCGCCTTCGGCTTCGCCGAGGCGGCGCCCGGCGGCCCCTTCAACAGCTCCCTCTTGGCCCTGCCCGACGGCCGCCGCCTCGTCTACCGCAAGACCCACCTCTACTCGCGCGAGAAGCACCTGTTCTCGCCGGGCGACTCGGGCTTCTTCGTCGAGGAGTTTCGGGGCCTGCGCATCGGCCTGGCGATCTGCTTCGACTGGATCTTCCCCGAGAGCTTCCGCACCCTGGCCCTGCGCGGGGCCGACCTCGTAGCCCACTCCGCCAACCTCGTCATGCCCTTCTGCCAGCGGGTCGACTTCGCCCGAGCGGTCGAGAACCGCGTCTACGTCGCCACCGCGAACCGCGTCGGCTCGGAGCACAGGTCGGGCGATCGCCTGTCCTTCACCGGCGAGAGCGTCCTCGTCTCGCCGCGCGGCGACTACCTCGCGCGCCTGTCCCCCGACGCGCCCTGCTCCTGCGTCGCCGAGGTCGATCCCGCGCTCTCCCGCGACAAGCGCCTCAATCCGCACAATCACCTGCTGGCCGACCGCCGCCCCGAGATGTACGAACGCTAGCTCTTCGTGCTATCTTCTCGCCCATCCGGACCTACAAAGGAATGAACATGAAGCGGACCATAGTCGCCGCCCTCTGCGCGGCCCTCCTCCTCGCCGCCCTTCCCCTGGGCGCCCAGTCCTCGAAGGCCGACGTCGGTTACGCCCTGGGCATGCTCTTGGGCAATAGCGTCAAGAGCACCGGCATCGACATCGATATGGATTCCCTCGTCGCGGGCCTCAGGGTCTCCATCGACGGCGGCAAGGCGAAGTTCACCGACTCCCAGGCCGACGAGATCGTGACCTCGGCCGTCCAGGCCGCCTACGCGAAGAAGAGCGACGCGGCGCTCAAGGCGGGCAAGGCCTACCTCGACTCCAACAAGAAGAAATCCGGCGTCACGACGACCGCTTCCGGCCTCCAGTACGAAGTCCTGAAGAAGGGTTCCGGAGCGAAGCCCAAGGCGACCGACACCGTCACCGTCCACTACGAGGGCAAGCTCATCTCGGGCACGGTCTTCGACAGCTCCATCGCCCGGGGCGAGCCCGCGACCTTCCCCCTGAACGGCGTCATAAAGGGCTGGACCGAGGGCCTGCAGCTCATGCCCGTCGGCTCGAAGTTCCGCTTCTACATCCCCTCCGAGCTCGGCTACGGCGCGCAGGGCGGCGGATCCATCGGCCCCAACGAAGTCCTCGTCTTCGAGGTCGAGCTGATCTCGATCGGGAAGTAGGGAATCGAGCGAGAGGCGGAACCTTCCTCCCGAAGGTTCCTGCTCTCGCGCTCTCCTCTTCCAAGGCTCCTTCCTGATAACGGTCGCGTCCGGGGACTCGCCTTATGGAATTACGGTATGACGCCTTTTCCCTGCTTGTAGCCGCCAGTTCGAGCATCGGCGTCGTGGTCTCGATACTGTTGATCACGCTTCCGGGACGGAATAGGCGCGCGAACCTGTGGTTCGCGCTTTTTATCCTGACGAACATGGCGAGCGTGTTCATTAACGGTTTTTCCACCTACACCGGTCTCTATCGCTACATTCCCCATACGATCGGGATTACCTTCCCTCTCCTTCTTCTTCTCGCCCCCTTTCTCTACCTATACTTTCGATGCCTCCTTGACAGTCAATATCGCGTAACCCGGCGCGCCCTTATCCATTTCGCGCCCATTCTCCTATTCTTCATCGCGGCTCACAGATTCTACCTGGGAAGTCCATCGTACAAGATCGAGTTCCTGCGCCGATGGATCGATGGCACGCCTCGAGGTACCGACCTTCTCTACGGGCTCGCGTTTCCCGTGCCTTTCTTGATCCAGGCTCCCCTGTATCTTTCGAGGATCCTCGCGCTTCTTCGCCGGTACCGGGCCTCGGTTAAAAATGAGCGCTCGGGCCTGGTAAGGCGCCGGGTCTTCTGGGGATTCGCCGCGTTAGCCGCATCGGTCGTCGTCGTCGTCTTGCTCGCTTTGATATACGCGCTCGTCGCGGCCGGCGTATGGTCGAGCGATGAACCCAATAGAATAGTTCCCCTGCTTATCTCGGCCTACGTCTTCGCCCTTTCGGTGACTGCGCTCAGGCAGATGGATTTATTCAAGGCGAATGATGGAATCGAATCGTCCTCGTCGAGCGGGCCGGTCGGCCGTTCGAGCCCTTGTCCGGATAATCGGCTTGAAACTGAAGAACGGCGACGCCTCGACGAGTACATGGCCTCGGCAAAGCCCTATCTCGACCCGGAGCTTTCCCTATCCGACCTCGCGGGGGAGCTCGGCATGACCAGGGGCCATCTATCCTGGCTTATTAACAATTCGATAGGGAAGAGTTTTTACGATTATGTAAATACGTACCGCGTCGAAGAGGCCTTGATCATGCTGGCGGAGGGCGGCCGAAAGTCCATCCTCGAATGCGCATTCTCGGCCGGATTCAACACGAAGTCGACTTTTTACAAGTTCTTTAAAATAAAGACCGGGATGAGCCCCGGCGAGTACGCGAAATCCGCGCCGATCGACGGGACTCATTCCCGATAACGTGTCGATCGAATCACGGCACGTTATGGAATATCTTCGTGTTCCTGATCAAAACATAGCTCGTCGGGTGGCAGTCCCCAGAGAAGCAGCCGACGACTCTGCTCGTCGGCTGGACGTAGACGGAATAGGCGCCCGCGCCCGCCGGGTACGATGTGGCCGGTATCGCCGCTGGAGATGCTAGGTCCGGCCCAAGGGTTTCCTCTCCAAGGTTCGGGTTGTGCAAGATCCTAATTTGGTCGCTGTTTCCATCGGTTGCCCAGCTCGCTTCTGTCGCGCCGGGGTTTAGTTGAATATCGCCGCCCGGGGCGGTCGCCGTCGCCTCGTAGGTCGCGCCGTCGGCCGTAATCGATATTTCGAAGGACTCGCCTGCGACGTATACGTCGTCGATGTCCTCCGTGATCGTTGCCTCGTATTGCCCGTATTGATTGCCGTTCAGGGTTTGCGGGGAATCATTATGGCCGGTTATCTGAACGTCCGCCCCGATGACGGGGCTCGACCCGCGAAAGAGGATCACGGAATACTTGATATCGCAGGGAATCGACGGTAGTTCCGTTTTAATGATTTCCGCCGAGATCGCGAGCCTTTCGTCTCCGCTATCGCCCGAAGGAGACGAGCAGCCGAAAAGAACCGCGCAGGAAATTAACGTAAAGAATATGGATGTCTTCCGCATGTAGGTAGTACCTCCGTCTGGTTTCCATGGTATCACGGCAGTACTGCTCGCTCGTCCGCGGAAATCCAGGCGGACTCGAGAATTGAGGGGAAACTGAAAAGGCGCTTGTTGCGCGTCGCCTATCGCGGGCGTTAGCCGATCTCTGTGCCTGGTGGCCTGTCTCGAATCGCTGGATAGATCCCGCTCGAAACGGCCGGAGCGGCGAATCCCGCGCGCCGCGCTAGAACAGGTAGTCCGTATTCACGAAGTTCGAGCTGCGCTCGCGCAGGATGCCGCCCAGGAGATCCTTGCCCGCGTCGTTGTCCGCCGCCGCGACCATGGACCGGATGGAGAAGCATCGCAGGGCGTCGGACACCGACAGCGTCGCCTCGGCGCTGTCCTTGCGGCCGGTGAAGGGATAGACGTCGGGGCCGCGCTGGCACTGGGAGTTTAGGTTGACTCGGCATACCTGATTGGCGAAGGCGTCGATAAGGGGGCCCATGGTATGCGGGTCGCGTCCGAAGATGCTGGCCTGCTGCCCGTAATTGGATGCGGCCATGAAGTCGAAGACTTCGCGCTCGTCGTCGAAGACGGTGACCGGTACCACCGGGCCGAACTGCTCGACGGTGTAGAGCTCCATGTCCGGCTTGACCGGATATACGACCGAGGGGAAATAGAAGCTTTCGTTCGAAAGGCCGCCGTTCGCGTTGCAGACGGACGCGCCCTTCTTCACCGCGTCCTCGACCAGGGCCCTCATGCGGTCCGGCGATCCGGGCTCGGGAAGGGGCGTTATGCGAACGCCCTTCTCCCAGGGCATGCCGAAGCTAAGCGCGTCTACCGCCGCCGAGAGCTTTCGGACGAAGGCGTCGGCGATCGAGCGGTGCGCGAAGATCAGCTTCAGCGCGGTGCACCTCTGGCCGTTGAAGGACAGGGCCCCGGTGACGCACTCCGACACCGCCAGGTCGAGGTCCGCGTCCGGGAGCACGATGGCGGGATTCTTCGCGTCCAGGCCGAGTATGCATCGCAGCCTGTTGGGCCTGGGGTGCTGCTTCTTCAGGATGTTCGCCGCCTTCGACGAGCCGATAAATGCGAGGGCGGCCACCTCCCCGGTGGCGACGATGGGACCCGCGACGTCTTTGCCGTCGCCGCAGAGGATATTGACGACGCCCTTGGGGAATGCGTCGCGGAAGGCCTCGAGCAGGGGGATCTGGCAGAGCGCCCCGTAGCGGGGCAGCTTGACCACCGCCGTATTGCCCATGGCCAGAGCGGGGATCAGGGTCGTGAAGGTCTCGTTCAGGGGGTAGTTGAAGGGGCCCATCGAGAGGACTACTCCGAGGGGAGAGCGCCTGATCTGCGCCAGGACGCCGCCGTTGGAGGAGAAGCGCGAGCCCGAGCGGTCTGTCTCCTTCAGGGCCTCGATAGTGTCGGCGATGTACAGCGCCGTTCGGTCGAATTCCTTCTCGCAGTCCGTCCGGCTCTTGCCGATTTCCCACATAAGCAGGCGCACGCACTTCTCGCGCTTCTCGCGCATGGAGGCGAGGAAGTCCGACAGGCGGTCCGCGCGGTCCTGCACCCGCATCGTGGGCCAGGCGCCCCGGCCGCGGTCCCAGGCGCGTACCGCCGCATTCAAGGCCTCGAGCGCCTCCTCGGTGGAGAGGCGCGCCTCTAGGCCGATTTTCCGGCGAGCGAGGCCTGACTCGGTCCTGACGCAAATAGGCGAGAGCACTTCCTGCATGCGGCCCGACCACTCGCGGATCTCGCCGTCGACGAGGTAGCGATTCCCCTCGTCGTATGTCCCGCCGCCCGGCGCGAAGTCCGCGTCCGCGGGAATGTCCGAAATGCTCGGGAAGAGCGACTCGATCCTTTTCTTGACGTCCTGGCTCATGCCGCTAGGGTGCGGCGATCGGCGAGTTTGGTCAAGATGTCGGCGATCCGTCCCGTCGCCGCAAACCTCGATATCGCAAAATACTCCCGTGTAACCTATAATCATTC
>CAYPHO010000213.1:0-6113 GCA_964410245.1 uncultured Treponemataceae bacterium
CGTCAGCGCGATGTATATACCTGTTGGATGTTCCTTGAAAGAGCCATACGTACTTTTTCTCATAGGAACGCTTCCTTTTGTTATTTTCCTTAATTCTATCGAGAAAACACTACTTCGCCAAGGCTTTGATCTGTAAATCAAGAGACTCGATGGACTTTTTAACTTTGTCCTCGTTGGGGCCGAACAAGAGGAAGAAGGGCGAGGCCCCGAGTCCCGCACCGCCGATAGCCGCCGTTATCGGAAAGATTACGCTGTAAACATCATAGCGCTTGTGCGCGGCCTCGGCGGTCGGAGTGTCCGTCGCCGTCCTGATATCATCGGCGGCGGCCGCGCCGAGGAAGTAGCTGGCGATCGCTCCGGCCGCCCCGACCGCTCCGACGCTTAAGGTTATCACGCCGATCTTCTTCTTCGTTCCCAGGCCGGAAATCGACTTTTCCATCGAGGCTCTGCGGGCGGTCATTGTTTTTATTAGGTTGTCCGCATAGCCGGGCAGCTCGACCTCGGCATAGGCGGGGATCTCGATCTGGACCGAGAAGCGGTAATCGCCGCCGATGGCGATCCGGTAGAAGCCTTCGGGCAGGAGAGGCGAGCGGAAGGGGCCCTCGGCCTTTTGGGTGAAATCTCGGACGACATCGCTCGTCGAGAAGAGGGAGGGAGCCTGGCCCTCGGCGGCTTTCGGCTTCCCTCGCGCGCTGACCGTCGAGCCCAGGGCGAGCCAGGGAATCGTGAAGCGCCCGAGCCTGAACTCGACCAGGGCGTTTTCCCCCGCCTTGAGCTCGACGAGGCGCTCCATGGCGCTTCCGTCGTCGAGGACCGCGCGTACGACGTAACTGCCGGCCGCCGGGTCGAGGTGGAAGAGCCGGTCCCTCTTCGCCGTCCCGCCGTTCACCGAGAGCTCGGTGCCGGTACCGATAATGGAGATCCAGGACGAGACGGGGATCGGGCGCTCGCGGTCGGAGGAGCCCTTGAAGCGGGCGACGGGCCGGAGCGGCGCTTCCTCGGCGAGGAGTCGGGGACCGTCGGCGGTCCTCGCCCTGATCCTGACCCTGTCGACGACGATCGCGTAGCCCGAGCCGGGGACGATCGATATCGAGGCGTCGACCTCGCCCGAGATCGCGCCCGATTTCCTCCAGGCCTCGAACTCGAGGTAGCGCGAGCGCGATTCGTCCGGGGTAGCGCCCGCTACCGAGCAGTCGAAGGTCGCGGAGTAGGGGAGCGAGCCCGCCGCGGAGCTGATGGCGACGGGGTAGCTCGAGCTCTTCTCGTCGAAGGCGCCGACCGAGACCTTGATGGAGGCGCCCGAATAAGTAGCCTTCGCGGATTCGAGGCCGCTCCGCGCCTTGGCCCCCGCGGCGTCGAAGGGCGCGAGCAGGGCTTGCTCGACGCCGGCGTCCCCGGCCACGGCCGCGAGGGACCTGGCTTGCTTCTCGCAGGTCAGCCTGATGCGCTCGTCGGCGGCCCTAAGCCGGAAGTCCTCGACGCTTTCCCAGGGATAGGAGGCCCAGGCGGCGACGGCCTTGACGCGGCGGTCGTAGGCGGCCTCGATCGCGGCCGCGTGAACTTCGAGCGCGGAACGGTATCGCTTGGCCATGTCGGCTCGGCTGGCCTCCGCGCCCTCTACCGCTTTCAGGAAGTTCTCTGCCGAGGCGGCGCTGCCGACGAGACTCTCGATCTCCCAGTGGCGGAGCTCCGCGAGGCCGTCGATCGACTTGAGGCGCGAGGCCTGCTCCTTCTCCAGGAGGGCGAGCGCGGCCCCTTCCTCGACGCGGGCCTCGGCGGTGGCCACGAGTCGCTGATGCCCGGCCTTGACCGATTCCAGCCTGCCCCGCTCGTTCGCGAGGCTCTCCGATTGCGCCTTGAGCTCGGCCTCGAGGGTCCGGCGCTGATCGGCGTCCTTCTCGGCGGCGATCCTCGCCTTGAGGTCCGAGACGCGGCCGTCGAGCTGCTTGACCGCCGACTCGGCCTGGGCCTTCTTCTCGAGGATCGCCTGCAGCGCGGCTTCGGGAGGGGAGAGGTAGTAGAGCGAGGTCGCGCGGCTCGAGACCCAGGGAGACCGCGCGCCGCCGGCGGGAAGTCCCGAGCGCTCGGACGCGGCGAGGATCGCTTCCTGGACGCTCTTGCCCGGGTTCGCGAGCTCCGAGGCGATCGCCGCGGCGAAGGGGCCCGGGGCCGAGTCGCCCGGCAGCTCCGAGGTCGCTCCGGGCGGGGCCGAGAAGGCGATGACGGCGCGGTCGGCCGACATGGCCGCGAGGCCGGGGGCGCCCGTACCGGCGGAGAAGGGATTATCCCCGCGACCGTCGATGACGAAGACGCTCATGCCGGAGCCGGCGGCCGCTAGGCTGGAGGCGAGGCTGTTCGCCGAAAGCGCCTCGGCCTTGGCCGACCAGGACGGAGAGGCGGCCGATCCGGCCGGCACGAGCCAATTGCCGCCGTCTTCCTGAACCGCGTAGCCGGAAAAGTAGAAGAAGCGCAGCTCGGCGTCGGCGGACTCGGAGAGGAAGGCGCGGGCGGCCCGGGACATCGCGGGGAGGTCGGCGTCGATCAGGGTCTCGACCCCGAAGCCGAGGGCTTTCAAGCTTTCTGACAGCGCCTTCGCGTCCGCGCTCGGCGAGGCGAGGCTCGAGTCGCCGGCGTAGCGGCCGTTCCCGATGACGAGGGCCGAGCGCTTGGGCGCGTCCGCGGCGGCCTGCGCGCACAGGCAGGCGAGAAGCGAGGCGAGGGCGAAGACGGCTGATATCCGGGGTGGATTGCGCATGCGATCCTCTATTTTAGTAGATGCCCATAGGATACCACGCCCGCGGCGGCCTCGACAATCAGCGCTGACCTGCCTCGTCGAGCGCCTCGAGGACTATGGCGGGCGTCAACAGCTCGGGCAGGACGCGGGGCGCCGATCCGGGCGCGTAGAGGACGTAGAGCGGGACGCCGGCTCGCCCGAAGGAGGCGAGCCGCGCGGCGATCGTTTCGTCGCGAGCGGTCCAGTCGGCCTTGAGCTTGGCGACGCCGAGCTCCGCCATTCGCCCGCGCACGCTCGGGACGTTCAGCGCGAAAGCCTCGTTCGCGGCGCAGGTCAGGCACCAGCTCGCCGTGAAGTCCACGAATACGGTTCGTCCCTCGGCCCTGAGCCTCGCCTCGGTATCCGGAGACCAAGCTATCCAGCTCTCATCGGCCTCGGAGGACGCGTAGGCCGGAGGGGCCTCTTCCCGAGATCGGCCGCTTGCCGGCCCCTTCGCGGCGATGATGGCGATTGCGGCGCCCGCGGCCGCGAAGAGCAGGGCGCCGAGGCCGGCGGCAAGCCTGGCGGATCGCGTGCGTTCCGGCGAACCCCAGGCGCGCCAGATAAAGGCGCCGAGGCCGAGCGCGATGAAGGCCCATAGGAGGGCGATCACGGCCCGCGATCCCGAGAGCTTCGCGAGCACTCCCGCCATCCACGCGGCCGAGGCGGCCATCGGGAAGCCCAGGCCCGCGCGGATGAGGGAGCTCGCGCGCCCGAGGGCGCGCCCCGGCCCTTTCGAGGCGGGTTTTCGGTTCCTGAGGATCGAAAGGGCGAAGACGGGAGCGGCGAAGCCGATCGCGAGGGCCGTGAACACGGCGAAGGCGGTAGCGGCGGGGGCGCCGAGGGCGAAGCCGACCGCCGCGCCCATGAAGGGCGCGGCGCAGGGCGTCGCGACCAGGACCGCGAAGACTCCTGACAGGAAGGATCCGGCCTTCGAGCTTCGAGCGGGAGCGGCTCCGAGCTTGGCCAGGGACAGGCCGATCTCGAAGACGCCGAAGAAGTTGAGCGCGATGAGGAAGAAGAGGCAGGCCATGAGCGCGACGAAGACGGGGTCTTGCAGTTGGAAGCCCCAGCCCATCGCGCTTCCTCCGGCGCGGAAGGCGAGGAGGATCCCGAGAAGGATCCACAGCGAGACGAGGACGCCCGCGGCGAAGAGAGCGGCGTGGAGGGTCGAGCTGGTCTTGTCGTCCTCGGCCCGCCTTCGTATCGAGAGGACTTTCAGCGAGAGCACGGGCAGTACGCAGGGCATTAAGTTGAGCAGGAGGCCCCCGAGGAGGGCGAGGACTATCGCCGCCAGGAGGCCGAGGCCGCCAGGTGCGGGGATGCCGCCGCCGCGAGCGGCCCTGGCCGCCGCGATGACGGCGGCCCCTTCGGGATTCGGATCCGGCTCATCCTTCGATAGGGGAACTTCGATCCTGAGCGCCGCGTCGCCTGGTATGCATTGGTCCGAACAGGCGAGCCAGGAAACGGCGGCGCCGATCGCCGCGATCCGGCTTTCCTGGGGATCGGCTGGAACGCTAATCCGAGCGAGGAGGATTATCTGTCCTGAGTAGGTTGAATGGACCGGGTCGGTGAATTCGGGCCATAAGCTATCTCGTACGGAGAAACCTTTAGGAAGGTTCCAGGCGACCGTGGTCGGCAAACCGGCGGAATCCTCCTGCGGCCCGTAAACGTACCATCCCGGGTCGATGGATAGGATTATGGCTGCTGTTGCGTCCTTGCCTTGTTGAAGAGACTGTGATTCTAGGAGAAGGCGGGCGGTTACGGGAGGAGTACTGTTTGCAAAGGATTGAGAAACTGGGAACGTTAGGATTAGGGCTAACATGAGGGATTTTGCTAACGTTTTGATTATTCCTAACGTTTGCAAAAAACCAATATTACTTTTCGCCAGGGATAGCTTCACATACCATCTACCATTGTTCTTCTTCTGTATCATATAAAATCCACTATATAGGTAGTATACCACTTCTACTTGCCGCAATGGCAGGCCGCGCTCGTGCTGAACTATGGCTCTAGCGGTCGGTCGAGTCCTCGCGCTCGGCGTCTTTGGAAGAGGGGGCGGGAGAAACCTTTCAGAAAGGTTGCTCCCGCTCGATTCATCCGGCTGTCGATACGCTGTCGCGCTGCGAGGGGGCATGCGCGCGGCCTTGCCCGCTTCGATCGCGGTACGCTACTGTTCCCTAATGCAGCCGGACGAGACTGATTGGAAGATCATTTCTATATTGAAAGAGGGCTATGTCCCGAACAACACGATCGCGCGGGAACTCGGGGTGTCCGAGGGGACCGTGCGCGCCCGCCTCAAGCGCCTGAAGGAGGCGGGGATCCTCCAGGTCCGGGCCCTGATCAATCCGGACGTCCTGGAGAGCAAGCAACTGGTGCTGGTGGCGCTCAGGGTCGCGGAGTCGAAGCTCCTCGACCGCAAGGCCGAGGAGCTGTCGCGCCTGGAGAACGTGCTGTCGGTCTCGATCGCGTCGGGACGTTATGATTTAATAGCCGAGGTGCTCCTGGACTCGAACAAGGGGCTCGTGCGCTTCCTGACCGAGGAGCTCCCGACGGTCGAGGGCATCCTGGCTTCCGAGAGCTTCATCATGCTGAAGAGCTACGGGAAGTACGTGTAGGGCGTCGCGCCGGGTGGATTGGCCGGCATCGAGGCCCCCGCTCTAGTACTTCGCGTTCGCGTAGTCCACCCAGCCGCCCGATTCGACGAGCTCGCGATCGAAGGCCCCGAGCTCGAGGGGGGCGCGCAGCTCGCCGGAGCCCTTCTCGCCGGTAAAGACGAGCTCGCGCTTTTCCCAGTCGAGGGCGACGGAGGCTCCCGATGCGGAGAAGCGCGAGAAGAGCGTCTCGATCGTCTCCTTGGGCAGCTGGGCCGCGATGAGGCCGCCGTTGAACATGTTCTGGCGGAAGATGCGCGCGAAGCCCGAGGCGACGACGAGGTTGATGCCGTTCGCCTCGAGGGCCCAGGGCGCGTGCTCGCGGCTGGAGCCGCAGCCGAAGTTGGCCCGCGTGACGATGGCCGCCGCTCCCGCGATGTCGCGGGCGCTCTCGAAGCCCTCGAGCTTCAGGTCTTCCAGGAGATGGGGGCCGAGGGCCTTCTTCGACGAGACGGTCAGGTACTTGGCCGGGATGATCTCGTCGGTGTTGATGTCGTCGCGGTCCAGGAAGAGGACTTTGCCTCCGAATGTCTTCATGGCGGGATCTCCTTCAGCCTTTGTAGAGGGGCGACTGGGCGATGGCGCCCGCGAGCGCCGCGGCGGCCGCGGACGCGGGGCTCATCAGGTGGACCATGCCGCCCTTCCCCATGCGGCCGTTGAAGTTGCGGTTGGTGGTCGAGGCGCAT
>CAYPHO010000214.1:0-6067 GCA_964410245.1 uncultured Treponemataceae bacterium
TGAAGTACGAGCTGCCGGAAATCAAGATCTTCTACTTCTCCGACAAGGGACTCGATTGCCTCCGGATACTCGAGGAAGTGCGCAAGGACCCCTGGCTCCACTACGGCGGCATCATCGGCATCCACGACAGCAAGGAGGACCGCTCCCGCCTCGAGGCCATCAGGGACGCGAACATCGTCGCCCTCCTGCGCACCCGCGAGATGCAATCCGACTTCCCCAGGCTCCTCCGGATCCTGCGCCAGAACAAGCAGATCCTCTTCCAGAGGGGCATCCAGCAGCACCTGATCAAGGATATCTCCGGCGCCTTCATCATCAACAACGAGCCGCTCGACATCACGGCCTACACGAACCTGATCACGAACTACCTCTACAACGCGAACCTGATAGGCGGGGAGGAGCGCGAGGGCCTCCACGTCGCCCTGCTCGAGCTGCTCATCAACGGCATCGAGCACGGGAATTGCAGGATCGGCTACGACGAGAAGACCGCGTGGCTGCAGAAGGGCGGCAATATCATGGACCTGATCCGCGAGAAGAACAGGATCCCCGCGATATCCGAGCGCAAGATATACTTCTCCTACCGGATCGGCCCGGAGCGCTCGACCTTCACCATCAAGGACGAGGGCTCGGGCTTCGACTGGAGATCGCGCCTGGCCTCGAGCCGGGACGAGCCCGGCCTGCACGGCATGGGAATGCGGATGGCGGGGCTCTACGTCGACTCTCTCTCGTACAACGAGTCGGGGAACGAGGTAGCCTTCGGGATCGCGCATCGCAAGGCCGAGTCCAACGCAATTCCCAAGATATTCGAGAGCGCCGAGGAAGTCCGCTACGCGAACGGCGAGCGCATCTGCTCCGAGGGCGAGGAATCCGACTCGCTCTATTACATCGTCTCGGGCACGCTATACGTCTACTCCAAGGGGAAGCTCGTCTCGGCGCTGACGCCTGACGACATATTCATGGGCGAGATGTCCTTCCTGCTGTCGAACCGCCGCTCGGCTACCGTCGTCGCGAAGGGCGACACCGTGCTCATCCGCATCTCGAAGCAGGACTTCGTGAACCTGATCAAGGAGAATCCCCATTACGGGATCTTCCTGGCCAGGCTCCTCGCCCAGAGATTGACGCGGCTGAACGCCAGGACCGTCAGGCTGAACGCCGAGTACCTGAAGCTCAGGACGCTCGCCGAGATGAAGGGCGTCGTCCCCCAGGCGCGGCCGACGGCCAGCTAGCCCGGCGGCTAGCCGGGCCGGCGCGCCGGCCCTAGGCGGTAAAGAGCAGGATTACGAAGAATACGGCCATGACCGCCGCGCCCAGCGGCACGCCGACCGCGATCCACTCCTTGCTCTTTATATTCAGCTTGCCCGCGGAGATGATATTCGGGATGTTCCCCGGGATGAGCATGCCGCCGGCGATGATCAGGCCGAGCAGCGAGAAGGTCAGCTGGCTCATCGACAGGGCGGGCCCGACCTCGGCGGCCGCCAAGGTCGCGTTGTCCAGGATGGCCGAGAGCGAATTGATCCAGAACAGCCCCTCGGCGGGAAGCTTGACGATGAACGCGTCGATGATCGGCTTGAAGCCGGTTCCCAGGAAGACCAAGGCCATGACGAAGAAATAGGTCTTTACCGTGCGGAAGAGGATGTCCTTGATGGTCTCCGCGCGATCCTCCCTGAGGCTCGTCGCCTCGGAATCGAACTCCCTCACGACGATGGCGGCGATGGCGCCGAAGGCGAGGACGCCTGGCAGGACGTAGTACCAGAAATTGCGGGCCAGGAACCAGAAATCCGCCGAGTAGGGCTCGCCCTTCAATTTCGAGATGGCGATGGTAGCCAACGGCTCGCCAAGGGGCGTAAGGACCGCTCCCATGCCGATCGCGAAGCAGGACACCACCACGATCTTGATCTCGTCGCGCCTGTCGAGCTTCATGCAATCGATGACCTCTACGAGTATCAGGGCCGCGATTATCGCGGTGATCACGCTGGAGATCAAACCCAACAGGACTACTATCGCGAAGGCGAAAGCCTTAACGCCGATCGCGGCGATCGACTTGTCGACGGCCCTGCGGACCGCCGGCCGAAGGAATTTGAAGAGGAAGCCCGCGATGAGGACGGCGGCGGTGATCTTTATCGGCTCGACGAGCGCCTCTTCCATGAGCGCCCATTCCCATTGCCTTGTCACGCTAACCGCCAGGACGCCCATTATGAAGAGGAATATCTCTAGGTTCTCCTCGACGTGCTTAACGAGGAAGGGCAGGGATAGGACGGCAGTCAGGATACCGAAAAGAGGGATATACGAGGCCACGAGAGAGCTCCTTGATCGGCAGTACCGAAGTTGCGGGCCCAGTATATCGAGGCGCGCTTTTTTGTTTAATAGGACGACGGCCGATGCGGCCGGCGCCCCCGGCTAACGCGGGAAGGGGCGCCGCGGGATCGAGCGGGCCTCGAGCGCTTGCCGATCCGGCCCGGATGCTATACGTTCGTTACGCATGCGAAACCGAATCTCGCTTCCCGAGGCGCGATCCATCGCCGCGGCCGCCGCGGGCTTCGGCCTGCGCCTGCCGTCCGGAGCGGCGGGAAGCCTGGCGGCGTTGCGCCGCCTCGGCTCGGTCCAGATCGATACGATATCGGTGGTCGAGCGGGCGCACGGCCACGTCCTCTGGTCCCGAAATCCAGGATACGGGCCGGAGCATATCGACGAGCTCGAATCGGCCCCGCGCCGGATAATAGAGTACTGGTCGCACGCGGCGGCCTACCTCCCCTTCGAGGATTACCGCTTCTGCATCCCGCGCATGGAGCGAATCAAGGCCGAGGGTCACGAATGGTACCGCGCCGACGCGGCCGTCGCGCGGCGAGTCTTGAAGCGGGTCAGGGAAGAGGGCCCGCTGCGAAGCTCGGACTTCGGGGGGAAAAGGAAGGGCTCGTCGGGCTGGTGGGATTGGAAGCCGGAGAAGCGCGCCCTCGAGTACCTCTTCCACGCCGGCGAGCTGGTCTCCACCGGGCGCAAGGCATTCCAGAAGGTCTACGATATCCCCGAGCGCGCGCTCCCGGCGGACGCCGATCTCCGCCGGCCCTCGCCCCGCGAGCATGCCGGGTACTACGTCGATCTCGCCGCCTCGTCGCTCGGCATATTCCGCGAATCGGACGTCGCGTACCTGCGCAAGGACGGCCTGGAATGCATCGCCGAGGAACTCGCCTCGCGCGTCGAGGACGGGCGCCTCGCCCGGGTCGAGATAGACGGGATAGAGGACAGGCCCGGGAGCGCGCACTTCGCGCCGCCCGAGCTGCTCGGGAAGCGGGGGAGCGGCGCGGCGATCCTCGTCGCCAGGATACTATCCCCCTTCGATCCCCTCATCATCGACCGGAAGCGAGCGTCGCGCCTGTTCGGGAGGACCGTCCAGCTCGAGTGCTACCTGCCCGGCGCCAAGCGAAGCTTCGGCTATTTCGCGCTTCCGATCCTCGTCGTAGGCGAGGACGGCTGCCCGCGCCTGGCGGGACTTCTCGACGCGAAGGCGGAAAGGGCCGCCCGGGTCCTGTCGGCGATCCGCCTTTCGCTGGACGAGGCGCCCCGGGACCGGGCGGGCAATCCGCCGAGCCCCTCCGCCTACGCGGCCGCCATCGCGGCGGCGCTGACGGAATTCGCCGCCTTCAACGGCGCCGATCGCGTCGATCTCGGAAGGCTCGAGGCCTACGACGGCAGGATCGAGCGATCGCTCCGCGCGGCGCTGGCCCGATTATCGCGTTAGCGCGCCCGCCGGCCTCGCGGCCTCCTAGGCGCGCAGGGCCTCTTTCCTCAGCGCGAAGAAGGCGGGAATCGCGGCGGCCTCTAGGGCGACGGACAGGATGACCAGGGCGGCGAGGCTCCGGTCGTAGAGCAGGCCCATGACCGCGCTCGACGCGAAGACCGCGAGGCCGTAGACGGTATTGAAGACTCCGTAGCCGGTCCCCCGCTTGCGCATCGGCGTGATGTCGGCGATCGCGCTCTTCATGATGGTCTCGTGGGTTCCCATCACGACGCCCCACGCGATCGCCGCCCCGATCGCGGCCGCCCTCGAGGAGCCGAAGCCGAGGACCGGGATGAGGATCGTAAGGAGGGGAACGACGACGAGCGTCGCGAGCCCGCCGCGCTCGGACCTCTTCCGCTTCTTGAGCTTATCGTAGGCCACGCCGACGATCAGTGCCGTCAGTCCGTCGACGCCCATGGCCACCGCGTAGAAGAGCGCGATCTCGGCCCCTGGAAGGACTCCGGTAGCGGCGTAGTGGTACGAAAGTATCGGCCAGCCGACGAATCCGAGCGTGGTCGCCGCTGTGAAGGCCGTATACAGCCAAAAGGTCTTCGATAGCCTCTCGCTTTGAGCGGCCTTCGGAGCTATCGGCTCGAGCCTCTCGGGATCGGGCAGGCGGGCGAAGGCGTACAGGACGCTCAGCATGAGGATCCCGAAGGGTATCCAGAGCCAGGCGTAGCCCGAGCGGAACAGCGACAGGTCGGAGCCAGCGCCCGCGGAGAGGACGGCCGTGAAGATCAAGGGACCCAGGAGCGCCCCGAGCTGGTCCATCGCCTCGTGCAAGCCGAAGCCTATCCCGGTCCCGACGCTCTTCGTGGCCGTCGAGAGTATCGTATCCTTGGCCGGCGCTCGTATCGCCTTCCCGAAGCGCTCGAGCACGATGAAGAGCGCCGCCAGCTGCCAGGTATCCGCGAGCGCAAGGAGGGGCACGCTGACCAGCGTGCCGTAGCCTATGATGGTAAAAACCCAGTACGCCTTGGTCCTGTCGGCGAAATACCCTGACGCGAGCCGAGCCGCGTAGCCCAGGAACTCGCCGATCCCGGCGATCAGCCCGACCATGGCGGCGCTCGCCCCCAGGGTCTTCAGGTACGGCCCGTTGACCGATCGGGCGCCCTCGTAGATGACGTCGCCCACGAGGCTGACCACGCCGAAGGCGATGATGACCTGCCAGGCGAGCCGCTTCGATCCCGGCGGCGGGCTCGCGATAGGGGCTCTAGGCGGACTCGAAGGCGGTACTGTGCTCACGGGAATGCCTCCATGGCGCGAGGGGCCGCCCGAAGGTGGCCCCGTCATCATACGCGCCCGAAGGGAGCGTAGCTAGATCTTGCCCCTGAACGTGACGCGGACCTGCTTGTACAGCCCCTCGCCCTCGCTCTTCGTCTCGATATCTACGATGTCGTTGAGCGTCGTATGGACTATGCGGCGCTCGAAGGGGTTCATCGGCTCAAGCAGGACCGACTGCCTCGTGCGCCTAACCTGCTCGGCCGTCTCGTAGGCCAGCCTGACCAGCGATTCCTCGCGGCGGATCCGATAATTCTCCGAGTCCAGTATGACGCGCGTATCCTCGCGGCCCAGGCGCCCGGCGTATACGTTAACCAGGAGCTGGAGGGCGTCGAGGTTCTTCCCCTTCTTCCCGATGATTATGGACGCGTTCTCGCTGTCGATGCGGATGCCTAGCTTCTTCTCCTCGCGGAAGAGGATCGACACCTCGCAGGAATAGCCCATGCCCTCGATAACCCGCTTGGTATAGTCGGAGATCTTCGCCTCGAACTCGTCGCTAGGCACGGCGTCGGCGCCCTGGGAGCGCCTGCGCGGCTCCGCGGCGGCGGGGGCCTCGTCGCGCGTATGGACCCGTATGCGGACCTTGCCCTTCTTGAAGATGCTTCCCGCCTGGGATTCCAGGACCTCTACGTCGAAGCCGTCGCGCTCCAGGCCGAGCTCCTCCGCGGCCGCGTCGATGGCCTCCTTCTCCGAGCGCCCCTCGAACTCTTGAACCATATTTCCACTCCTACGAGAAAGATGTCGCATCCGAGGCCGGCGCTCGGAGGGGCCCGGGGGCCCGAGGCGCCGCCGGCTAGCGGCGCTTCTTCTTCCCTCCGCCCTTATTCGGCGGGAGGGCGCGCGCCGGGGAGGCGGGAGCGGCGGCCGCGAGGGCCAGCTTCCGCTGCCTCAGGAGATTATTGATCACTACCTGCTGCGCGATCGTCAGGATGTTCGACACGATCCAGTACACCAAGAGGCCCGACGGCGCGTTGTACAGGATGAAGAAGAAGAAGATCGGCATGCCGTACATCA
>CAYPHO010000215.1:0-6047 GCA_964410245.1 uncultured Treponemataceae bacterium
GAGAAGAAGAAGCCCTCGATCAGGTAGTAGAGGTCGAGTATCTCGGGAAGCGCCTGCTCGCCCGCGACCGGCGAGAAGTCCGGCTTATATCGCGGGTCGTCGATGCTGGCGGCCGGGTCGAAGAGCCCGATGATGCGCTCGTAGTCGTGCCTGCACAGGTCGATGAAGCGGTCCACCTCGTAGAGGTCGTCGTTCACGGCCCGGGCGCCGAGGCCGTCCAGGGCCCGGAGGAAGGATTGGAATTCGCGCATGACCGATTCCATCTCCTCGTCGGGGTCGAAGGAGGCCCCTATCCTCTCGGACAGGCCGTCGTAGGAGAAGAAGCGCTTACGGTCCTGCTCGGCCTCGGGGAGGCGGCAGTCGATCAGGTAGTCGAAGTAGCGCTGCGCCGATTTGGCGTCGGCGCCGGCGACGGTCGCCCGCGCCAGCTCGGCGAGCGGGCGCAGGTGGGCGTAGAAGCGCAGCGCGGCCGAGGCGAAGCCCGGCAGGACGACGTTCTGCTTGTGCTTATAGACGGGCGGATGGATTTCGGAGAGGAGGAGCGCGATCCTGCGGAGCTCGGCCCTTCGCCGAGCCTCTTCGGGATCGCGGGAGAACAGGCGGGACAGCCATTCCCTGATTCGAGAGAGGAAACCCATGCCGGGATTGTAGGCGCCCGGCCCCCTCAGGGCAAGCGGCGGCAGCCGCCGCGCCCCGACGCCCCGGCGACGCGCCTGGGCCGCTCGCCGCGGCGCCCGGATTCCAGGGCGCGGGCCCGTCGCCTCCAAAACAGCTGAGAGCGGCCCGAGCCTCCCTCGAGGAGGGCGGCGTCGGCCTTGATGGGGGCGCCGAGCCTGAGCGCTAGGGCCAGGGCGTCCGAGGGGCGGACCTCCTTCTCGCGCCGGTCGTCTTCCTTGCGGTAGCTCAGCCTGGCCCGCTCGCCGCCCTCGCCGAAGAGCTCGACGCTCTCGAGCGAGAGCCCGGACTCCTCGAAGAGCTGGGCGAGGAGGTCGTGGGTCAGGGGACGAGGCGGGACTATTCCCTCGAGATGGAGGATGACGGCGCTGGCCTCGAAGGGACCGACGGGTATCTCGAGGCCGAGGCCCGTCTCCCGATCCTCGAGGAGGACCCTGGGCTCTCCGTTATCGATCCGCACCGAGCGGACGCGAAGCTCTACGGAACCGAAGCTCATGCTCGACAATCTATCCCGCGAGTATCCGGAATTCCCGCGCCGCGATTCTGCCGGGTCCCGTCTATTGACAGCTAATTTCCGGCCGCCTATGCTTTTTTCGTATGTCGCCCGCGCTATCGCGGGGAAAGGCGCTAGCCGGCCGATGTCCGATTTCCTGAGCGACGCAGACTTCGAGCTGTATCGCAAGACCATATACGACGAGAGCGGCATTACCTTCTCGGCGACCAACCGGTCGATACTCGAGAGCCGCCTCAAGGAGCGGCTGCGCGAGAAGAAGCTCGACAGCCTCAAGGCCTACCACGACCTCATAATCAAGGACCGCGAGGAGATGAAGATCCTCCTCGACTCGGTCACCACTAACCTGACCCGCTTCTTCCGGAACCAGGCCCACTTCGACGCGATGGAGAAGGCCGTCATCCCCGAGCTCCTCAAGCTCCGCCAGGCCGAGCGCAAGATCCGGGTCTGGAGCGCGGGCTGCTCGACCGGCGAGGAGCCCTATACGATCGCCATGCTCCTCAAGGAGATCCTGCCCTCGGGCTGGGGCTTCGAGGTCGTCGCCAGCGATATCTCGCTGAAGTGCCTCATGGTCGGCAAGGAGGGCTTCTACGCCGACTCGAGGATACAGGGCATACCAGAGCCCTATCTCGCGAAGTACCTGGACAAGAAGCCGGGCGGCTACCAGATCAAGGATTCCGTCCGCGAGACGGTGCGCTTCGACTACCATAACCTCAAGAACGACTCGGGACTCCGGGGCCTCGACGTGGTATTCTGCCGCAACGTCCTAATCTATTTCGACGAGGCGGCGCAGAAGGCGACCATCGAGCGCTTCTGGGAGGCGATGGCGCCCAAGTCCTTCCTGTTCATCGGGCATTCCGAGTCCCTCTTCGGGATGAACACCCGCTTCGAATTCGTAAAGACAGACTGGGCGACCTTTTATCGCAAGAACGCCTAGGCCGAGGGAGAGCCCGCCGTGCCAGATCCGATTTCGGCGCTGATCGTCGACGACTCCGCCCTCATGCGGAACCTCATCTCGCGGATCATCTCGGCGGCGCCCGGGCTGAAGGTCGCCGACAAGGCCATGAACGGCGTCTTCGCCCTGCAGAAGATCCCCCGCTGCGATCCCGACGTCATCGTGCTCGACATCGAGATGCCCGAGATGAACGGGATCGAATTCCTGAAGGAGCGCAGGCGGCTGGGCCTCGAGATCCCCGTGGTCATCCTCTCGTCGGTGGCCAAGGAAGGCGCGGCGGTCACCATCGAGGCCCTGGGGCTGGGGGCGGCGGACTTCATCACCAAGCCCTCGGGCTCGGTCTCGGCCGACCTCCATACGGTCGCGGGGGACCTGACCCGGCTCCTCATCGCCTACGGCTCCGAGTACCGCAGGCGCAAGGGCAAGTCGCCGCCCAAGTACGAGTTCGAGGCCCCCGAGCGCATGTTCGAGCCCGCGCCCATCGTCGAGGCCAGGGCCGAGCAGGCGCGCGCCCAGCGGGAAAAGCCCGTGCCGATCAGGCAGCCGGGCCCCATGGAGCTGATCGCGATCGGCATATCGACAGGCGGCCCGAACGCCCTCCGCGAGATACTCTCCAAGATCGACGGCGACCTGCCCCAGCCGATCCTGGTCGTCCAGCACATGCCCGCGGGCTTCACCGAGGAGTTCGCGAAGAGCCTGGACAAGGTCTGCCCCCTGGACGTCAAGGAAGCCGCCGAGGGCGACGTCCTGCGGCCCGGCCGCGTGCTCATCGCCCCGGGCGACAAGCACCTCGCGGTCGAGCGCCGCTCGCTCGGCGCGGTCGCGACCCTCTCGGACGCGCCCCTCGTCAACGGCCACCGGCCCAGCGCCGACGTCCTATTCGCGAGCGTCGCCAAGGCCTACGGCAACCGCGCCATGGGAGTGATAATGACGGGCATGGGCAGGGACGGGGCCCGGGAGCTGGGCTCTATCTTCAAGGAAGGCGGCATTACCCTGGGCCAGGACGAGGCCTCGAGCGTGGTCTACGGCATGCCGAAGGTCGCCTTCGAGATGGGTCACGTGACCAGGCAGGTGAGCCTGGCCGACATGTCCCGGACGATATCCGAGCTGGCCAAGCAGTATAGGTAGCGGGCGCGGGCGAAGGCCGGGATCGCGCGCTCGGAGCGCCGCGCCGGCGGCCGAGTCGGCCCGGGCCGCCGCACGGGACGGGCGCCGCGCCGGCCGGCCGGCTACATGACCTGGACGACTTCCTTGACTTCCGGGACGTTCTTCTTCAGGTAGGCCTCGACGCCCATCTTGAGCGTCATGGTCGCCATGGGGCAGCCGCCGCAGGCGCCGGTCAGCCTGACCTTGACGGTCCCGTCGTCCCCCAGGGACACGAATTCGATATCTCCCCCGTCGGCCTGGAGCGAGGGGCGGACATCCTGTATCGCGCTTCGGACCTTGTCTTCCAGCATCGATCTTCTCCTGTGATGAATGTAGCTGCCGGCCCCCGGCCGGGTCAAGGACGATGGCGCCGCCACGTCTTGGAGGCCCACCCTTCCCGTGCTACAATGCCGCCTACTCGAGCGAGAGGGGTACATGGCGCGGACAATCGTATTCGTCAACCAGAAGGGCGGCGTGGGCAAGACCACGAGCGCCATCAACCTCGGCGCCTACCTGGCCCTCGCGGGCAAGCGCACCCTCCTGGTCGACTTCGATCCCCAGGCCAACCTTAGCTCGGGCCTCGGGAAGAAGCCGGGCGGCAAGAACGTGTACCACGTCGTCTCGGGCCAGGCCAAGATCGACGAGGTCATCGTCCCGACCGCGGTCGAGTGGCTCGACCTCGCCCCCTCGTCCATCGACCTCTCCGGCGCCACCGTTGAGCTCGTCGACAAGGCCGACAGGAACGAGTACCTCAAGCGCGCCCTCGCCGCGGTCAAGCCGCAGTACGACTTCATCCTCATCGACTGCCCGCCCTCGCTCGGCATACTGACCCTGAACGGCCTGGTCGCCGCGGACGAGGTCGTCATCCCCCTCCAGTGCGAGTACTTCGCCCTCGAGGGACTGTCCCTCATCCTCCAGACGGTCAGCCTGGTGCAGAAGAGCATGAATCCCTCGCTGAAGATCTGCGGCATCATCTTCACGATGTACGACTCGCGGACCAAGCTCGCCCAGGACGTCGTCCAGCAGGTGACCGAGTACTTCAAGGAAAAGGTCTTCCGCACCATAGTGCCGCGCAACGTCCGGCTTTCCGAGGCGCCCTCGCACGGGAAGCCCATCTGCCTCTACGACGCGAGCTGCATCGGCGCCAAGAGCTACCAGGGCCTGGCCAAGGAGCTCGCCGAGCGCGCCGGCAAGCCCGCCGCGGGCGGCGCCAGGGCCGGGGCGCCCAAGGGCGGCGCGGGGGCCGGATCGGCGAAGTCCAATGGCTAAGCAGTTCGGGCTGGGCAAGGGACTGGGAGCGCTGATCCCCGAGTCCGAGATGGAGAGCGTCGCGGAAGGCGGCGCCGGCGGCATACGCACGCTTCCGATCGGCAAGCTCCGTCCCAATCCCGACCAGCCGCGCCGCAGCTTCGACGAGGCGGCCCTGGCCGAGCTCGCCAATTCCCTGAAGAACCACGGCGTCATCCAGCCCATCCTGGCCGAGGACGCGGGCGACGGCTCCTACCTCATCGTCGCGGGCGAGCGCCGCTACCGGGCGGCCAAGATCGCCGGCCTCGCCGAGCTTCCCGTCATCGTCCGCTCCTTCGACCCCCAGCGGCGCCTCGAGATAGCCCTGATCGAGAACGTCCAGCGCGAGGACCTCAATCCCGTCGAGGAGGCCGAGGCCTACCGCTCCCTGATGGCCCTGGGAAGCCGGTCACAGGAAGAGGTCGCCGACGTCGTGGGCAAGAGCCGCAGCGCCGTCGCCAACGCCATGCGCCTCCTGAAGCTGCCCGAGCCCATGCTGGCCGCCCTGCGGGACGGCGGCATGACCGCCGGCCATGCCCGGGCCGTCCTTTCCGTCATCGACCCCGGGCGGCGGGAGCTGCTCTTCGCCCGGGTCGTCGCCGAGGGCATATCCGTCCGCGAGGCCGAGGCCGCCGCCGCCGAGCTGAACGCGCCCCCCTCCCGCAGGGCCGACGCGCCCAAGAAGCCCGAGAAGGCGAAAGAGCCCGAGATCCTCGAGGTCGAGGAGCGCCTGATAGGCGCCCTGGGCACCAAGGTCTCGGTCAAGGGCGACGCCCGAAAGGGCACGATATCCATCGAGTACTACTCGCTCGAGGACCTCGAGCGCATCCTCGACGCGATCGCGCGGTAGGGCGGCGCCTGCGCCGCGCCGCCGCCGGGCGCGCCCTCGGGCCGGCCGGCGGGCGGCCCTCGGACGGGGCGGCGGCCCCTCTCCCTTGACTCCGACACCCCCCGCCGATAGTGTTTGACTCGTCCGAAAAGCCCGCTTAAGGAGAAAACCATGAGCATTATCGAATACGTCGAGGCGCGCGAGATCCTCGATTCCCGCGGCAATCCCACCGTCGAGGTGGACGTCGTCCTCGAGGACGGCACCCTGGGCCGCGCGGCCGTCCCCTCCGGGGCCTCGACCGGCGACTACGAGGCCGTCGAGCTTAGGGACGGCGACAAGAAGCGCTACCTGGGCAAGGGCGTCCTCAAGGCCGTCGAGAACGTCAACACCGCCATCGCCGGCGAGATCTGCGGCCTCGACGCCCTGGAGCAGGTCGACATCGACCGCACCATGATCGACCTGGACGGGACCGAGAACAAGGCTAAGCTCGGCGCCAACGCCATCCTGGGCGTGTCCATGGCGGTATCCCGCGCCGCGGCCGAGTTCGACGGCGTGCCCCTGTACAAGTACCTTGGCGGCCCCCACACCACCCTCCTCCCCGTTCCCATGGCCAACATCATCAACGGCGGCAAGCACTCCGACAA
>CAYPHO010000216.1:0-6039 GCA_964410245.1 uncultured Treponemataceae bacterium
CGGCCCGGCTCGATGATGATCTCCTCGGGCCTGTAGTCCGCGAAGCTGTTGTCGATGAAGCGGCTGATGTCCTCGGCGTACTGGGCCAGGGTGTCGGTCGGCTCGACGTAGTCGGCCGGGAATCCGCCGCCCATGTTCATCATCTTGAGCTGTACGTGCGCCTCCTCCCGCGCCCAGCGGAAGAGCATGCCTACCTGGGTGATCGCCGAGGACCAGGCGCCGACGTCGCGCTGCTGGGAGCCCGGGTGGAAGGAGAGGCCGTAGGGCTCGAGCCCCAGGCGGACCGAGAGCTTGACGAGCTGCCGCGCCAAGTCGGGGTGGCAGCCGAATTTCTTGGACAAGGGCCAGTCGGCGCCGAGTCCCTCGGAAAGGAGCCGGATCGACACCCTGGAGCCCGGGGCGGCCCTCGATATCTTGTCCAGGTCCGAGGGCGAGTCGGTGACGAAGAGGCGGACGCCCTTCTCGTAGAAGTAGGCTATGTCCCGCTCTTTCTTGATCGTGTTGCCGTAGCTCATCCGGTCGGGCGTCACGCCGAGGGCGAGGAGCTGGTCCAGCTCCCATCTCGAGGCGACGTCGAAGTAGGAGCCGAGGTCCCGGAGCGTCTCGACGACCCTGTCGTGGGGACAGGCCTTGATGGCGTAATACGGCTTCGCGTAGGGGAAGTGGGTCCGCAGGGCCTCGTAGTTGGCCTTGATCACGTCGAGGTCCAGGACGAGGAAGGGCGTGTCCTTGCCTTGGGCGAATGCCTTGACGCGCTCGAAGCGCTCGCGGCTCATGTAGTTCTCTAGGGGGAAGGAGTACGGCTTCTCTTCCAAGGGCGGGCCCCCCGGGCGAATGATGGGCGGCCGGAATCCCGCCCGAGGGCGGGGCCGCCTGACCCCAAACATAGCGGCGAGCTTGCGAAGATGTCAAGAATAGGCTATACCCCCAGTCATGATCGGATTCTTCCTCAAGAAGTCCTTCTTCGACGGCTGGGACAATCTCTTCTCGCTGATGCTCCTGAATATCGGTTTCATCGCGATCTTCGGGCTCGGCGCGGCTATGCCGTCGGGGCTCGGGGCCCCGAGCTGGGTGATCATCGCCTCGGGCGCCCTGAGCCTGGCGGCGATCTCGATCTGGTGGTCGGTTTGCGTCCGCGCCCTGAACGCCGTGGCGGACTTCAAGGCCTTCCGCATCGCGGACATCCGCGCCGCCTTTAAGCCGGCGATAGTCCCCGGCATCCAGGTCGGGCTCTTCCTCGCCGCGATATTCCTTATCATTACTACCGGCCTGCCTTTTTACCTCTCGCTCGGCGGCGTCCTGGGCGTGCTCGCGGCTGGCGTCGTGTTCTGGTGCGGCATCGTCGTCCTCCTCGCCCTCCAGTACTACATTCCGATACGCTCGCGCATGGGCGGCGGGCTGAAGAAGAACCTCCGCAAGTGCTTCCTCCTCTTCATCGATAATCCCGGCTTCTCGCTCTTCCTCTTCATCTACAACCTGGCTACTCTCGTCCTCTCGGTATTCACCGCCGGACTCCTGCCCGGGCTCGCCGGGATCGCGCTCGCATCGGACGTGGCGCTCCGGCTCAGGCTCTTCAAGTACGACTGGCTCGAGGCGAATCCCGAGGCGAACCGCAGGAAGGTGCCCTGGGACGAGCTGCTCGAGGAGGAGCGCGAGCTGGTCGGGAAGCGGACCATCAGGAATATGTTCTTCCCGTGGAAGGACTAGGCGGAAGGGGCGCGCGAGGGGACGCGGACGCGCCGCTCAATCCCGGCCGCCGCGCCTGGGCAAGCGTAGCGTAAAGCGGGCGCCTCCTCCCGGATTATCCCCCGCCTCGACCGAGGCCGCGCGAGGAGGCTGGCCGGTGAGCGAGTCGGTCCGATCGGCCCTCGATTGACCCTGGGCCCCCGCTACTCTATTATCTCCACTGCCTATGTCGATCACCACCAGCCAGCAGATAGGGAGATGGTTCGAGCTCTACAGGACCATCGACGTTACGTATACAAAGGAAATAATCAAGACGACGGGGCTGGATACCCGCGGCATCTTCCTGAAGTGCGTCGGGGAGCAGTGGCCCTGCGTCATCTACTCGAGCTCCTTCTCCGGCGCGAAGATCATCGTCAGCTCCAAGCAGCTCCTGAACGAGAAGATATCCAAGGCGAATAACCTCGTATCGCTGCGCTTCAGCTTCAAGCTGCCCGACAAGCCCGATCCGGTCAGCTTCTTCATCGGCGGCAAGGCGACGGGCTTCGCGCCCTACCAGGGCGGCTCGGGGGACCTGCAATTCGCGACGATGCAGTACACGCAGAGGCCGCCGGACGACTTCATCGAGATCATGGGCAGGCTCCTCGAGGCGAACATCAACTCGCAGAGGCGGCGGGAGGAGCGCATCGTCCTCACTCCCGACGCCATGCGCCGGATCTCGCTCGTTACCAAGGAGAGCTTCATCTTCGTGCAGGGAGTGCCCCGCAAGTGCATCCTGCGCGACCTCTCCTTCTCGGGGGCGAAGGCCATCATCGTCGGCCTGGCGAAATTCCTCGTCGGCAAGGACTGCACGATCCGCGTCGACATGGACGAGCCCCGCGAGAGCCTCGACATCAAGGGGACCATCGTGCGCTACGAGGACGTCGAGGGGCGCAAGGATTTGACGGCCGTCGCGATACACTTCGACGAGAAGGCGGTGCCGATGACCTATCGCATGCACATCAACGACTACCTCGGCCAGACGCGCCAGGCGCGGGACGGCAGCCCCGACGCCCAGCCGGAAGCCGCGCCGCGGCCCGAATCCGCCCCGCCCAAGGCGGAGGCCCAGAAGGCCGGCCGGTGAGCGCGCCCGACATGGAAACCGGACTCGGCCCGGAGGCCGAGGGCGAGTCCGCCCTCCGCCGCCTGGTATACATCGAGCTGCCGCCGAGCTTCGCGGGCAGCATAGGCTCCTTCTCGCCCGACCCTGCGATACCCCTGCCCGTCGAGACCGGCGGGGCGGGCGAGGCCTTCGACCCCAGGGAGCTCACGGCGGAGGCCCTGGTCGCGGGGATGCTCAGGCTCCTCGCCTGGCGGCCCTCCCACGAGCACGCCCCGTACTACCGCTCCTTCGTCAAGGCGGTGAAGCCCCTCATCATGACCGAGCTCTCCCAGGCGGGCATCGCGAAGGCCCAGTCGCGCGAGTGGGAGATCGCCGAGGAGATCTTCCGCGCCCTCGCGGGCCTCTTCCCCGAGGCTCCCGAGCCCCTGCTCGACCTTGCCATTATCTCCGAGGACCGTTCCGAGGCCTATGCCCAGTCGGGGCGCGATGCCCTGGCCGAGGAGATGGACGACCGGGCCTTCGAGGCCTACAAGCGCCTCCTGGCCCTGGAGCCTCCCTTCCCGCCGGCCTTCTTCAACGCGGCCTTCTTCTACCTCCGCAGGCGCAACTTCGAGCGCGCCTCCTCCCTCCTTAAGACCTATATCGAGATCGGCGACGACGAGGACCGCAAGAAGCGCGCCCGCGAGGTCCTGCGCGGCCTCGAGGAGCAGGGCTACCTCGACAACCTGTTCAAGGAGGCCTTCGACTTCATCCGCATGGGCGAGGAGGAGAAGGGCCTCGCGAAGGCCGGCGAATTCCTCGAGCGCCATCCCGAGGTCTGGAACGGCCACTTCCTCGTCGGCTGGGCCAATCGCAGGCTGGGACGCTGGGAGGAGGGCAGGGCGGCCTTCGAGACGGCCCTCTCCCTGGGCGCCGACGACGTCGACACCCTCAACGAGCTGTCCATCTGCCTGACCGAGCTGGGGAGGGCCAAGGAGGCCCGCGCCGCCCTCGAGCGCGCCCTCCGCGTCGAGCCCGAGAACGTGAAGGTCATCGTCAACCTCGGCGCCCTGTCGCTCAGGCAGGGGCGCAGGACCGAGGCGGCGGGCTTCTTCAGGACGGCCCTGGATCTCGATCCCGAGGATCCGGCCGCCAAGCTCTGGCTGGAGAAGCTCGAGAAGGAGGGAGGGGAGTGAGCTCGCGCAGCGCCGAGGGAATTCTCGCCTTCGCGTCGCGCGTGTGCCAGGATCCCTCTCCGCCTTCAGCCGACGAGATGGCGAGGTTCATCGACGCCGGCGCCGAGACCCTGGCCTCCGAGGCGGCGGAGCTGCGGCCCCGCGACTCCTCGGGACTGCCCGGCGGCCTCGTCCTCCTCCCCGACCTGCCGACCCTCCTCTTGCCCGACATCCACGCCCGGCCCGACTACCTCGAGGCCGCCCTGTCCTGGACGCCGCCCTGGATGGACGCCCCGGTGGCGCGGCTCCTGGAGCAGGGAAGGGTCAACCTCGTCTGCCTGGGCGACATACTCCACTCCGAGGGGCCCGAGGGCATGCGGCGCTGGACCGCGGCCCACGGGGAGTACCGCTCGGGCTGGTCCACCCACGCGGTCATGGACGAGGAGATGGGGCTCGCCCTCGCGGCCTCGCGCCTGGTCATCGCGGCCAAGGCCACCTTCCCGACGCGCTTCCACTGGATCAAGGGCAACCACGACAACGTCGCCGACGAGGACGGCCGCGGGGACCATTCCTTCTACAAGTTCGCCGCCGAGGGCGCCATGACGGCCTCCTGGTTCGTCGCGGCCTACGGCGACGAGCTCCTGGACGGCTACCGCTCGGTGGAGACCGCCCTTCCCGTGCTGGCGCTCGGCCGGCTCTTCGCCGCGAGCCACGCCGAGCCGGCCTTCGCCCTCTCGCGCGAGGACGTCATCGAGTACCGATCGCGGCCCGAGGTCGTCGAGGCCCTCATCTGGACCGCGAACGGGGCCGCCGACGAGGATTCCGTCGCCGACAGCCTCGATCTGCTCCTCGGGCCTTCGGGGGCCCAGGCGCTCTGGTTCGGCGGGCACCGGCCGATAGCCGGCCGCTACGCGCTGCGCTCGGGCGGGCGCTACGTCCAGTTCCACGAGGTCGGCGCCAAGCGGACCGTCTTCATACCGCCGGGACGGGCGCCCGATCCCGAGCGGGACATCTACGACCTGGAATGATCCTCGATCGGCGGGAAAATGCGCTTTTACCCCGCCCCGAACCGTCCGATCCATATTGTAGGGAACTATGAGCGGCAGTAAGCGATCATCCTATCTTCAGCCGAACAACGCGGGTTGCCTCTTCTGGCTCGCGGTCATCGTCGTCATCCTCGTCCTCTTCGTCCTGAACTGGGGGAAGATCCAGGAAACCTTATCGAATACCAATTTCCTGGAAATCGTGAAGACCCAAGCCGGCAAGGACGGGAACGGCGCGGCCCCATCGGCGACGAAGACCCAACCCGGCCCGGGCGCCGCTCCCGCGGCCTCGCCGACGATCGTGGGCGACGGCTCGGCGAATCCCGAAGACCTTAAGCAGGCCGAGCCGGCGTCGGCCAAGCCGACCGGGACTACGGCGGCCAAGCCGGCCGAAACTTCCGCCTCGAAGCCTCCTGCCGGGAGCCCCGCGCCCAGCCAGGCGCCCGCGAGCCAGGCGCCCGCGAGCGCCGCTCCCGCGGCTAAGCCGGCCGCGGCGAGCGCGCCGCTAAAGACCAGAACAGCCAATCTGTTCTTCGTCAAGATCGACGAGGACGGAACCATCGTGCGGCAGGAAGTGAAGCGGCAGCTGCCGGTCTCGGACTCGCCCCTGACCGACTCCATCGGCGCCCTGCTCGCCGGGCCCAACGAGGACGAGCTTCGCCGCAAGCTCGTGTCCCTGGTGCCCGAGGGGACCAAGCTCCTCTCCGCGAGGGTCCGCGGCTCTACGGCCTTCCTGAATTTCAATGAGGCCTTCGTGTACAACCGCTACGGGATCGAGGGCTACGCGGGCCAGCTCAAGCAGATCGTGTACACCTCGACATCCTTCCCGACCGTCCAGGACGTGCAGTTCCTCATCGAGGGCGAGAAGCGCGACTATCTCGGCGAGGGCTTGTACATAGGGGCGCCGTTGGGGCGCAATTCCTTTTAGCGGGGCGGCGCCCCTGACATAGAGGAAATTTATCGTAGGTGCCGCCTTCGGCGGCATGAGTATAGGGGCGCCGCTGGGGCGCAATTCCTTTTAGCGGGGCGGCGCCCCTGACATAGAGGAAATTTATCG
>CAYPHO010000217.1:0-6014 GCA_964410245.1 uncultured Treponemataceae bacterium
GACGAAGCAGGACGCTGAGTCTTCGAGCCTCGACTCTCCTAGGGGCTATCAACCAGAAGAACCCAGCCGAAAGGCTGGGTTCTTTCTTTACCTGAGCCCCTAGGAGAGTCGAACTCCGGAGCGAGCGCCGAGCGATAGCGAGGGAAGCGAGGCAGGATGCCGAGCGCCAGCGAGCGGAGGCGGGTGAGAAGACGAAGCAGGACGCTGAGTCTTCGAGCCTCGACTCTCCTAGGGGCTATCAACCAAAAGAACCCAGCCGAAAGGCTGGGTTTTTTCTTTACCTAAGCCCCTAGGAGAATCGAACTCCGGAGCGAGCATAGAGTTCGCGATATGAACCTTTGCGTCAATTACCGCGACGACATCAATTAATCATTCCTCTTCGGCTTAGGCGCCGCGCCGCGGCCGCGATTCAATCTCGATAACGGATACGAGTAGCTCATCGAGCCGAACCAGGGCGAGCTAAGTGATATACTGCGTCCCATTATTCGAACCTGGAAGCGAGGGGACAAAATGCATTACTACATCGAGGCGTTCAGGAAATTCGCCACCTTCGAGGGCAGGGCGCGCCGCAAGGAGTACTGGCTGTTCGTCCTCTTCAATTTCCTTTTCGCGCTCGCTGCGGCGATCCTGGACAATCTTTTCGGGATCGCCGGCGACACGACTCTCCTTGGGCCGATATACGTCATATACGGCATAGCATCGTTAATTCCGAGCCTGAGCCTCGCCGTCCGAAGGTTGCACGACACAGGGCGGCCGGGACCCTTCATATTCATCTGCCTGATCCCCCTGGTCGGGACGATCATATTCTTCGCGGCGACCTGCATCGAGGGCGACGCGGGTGAGAATCGCTTTGGCCACGACCCCAAAGGATCCGCCGGCGAAAGGCCGAGCGAGGACGCGAGCGTCGCTCATCATCCCGATGAAGCCGCCGCTCGAGGCGCATTCAGATCCGACAACGCGATGGAAACGGCGCGGATTCCCGCTTTCTACGCGGATGGCGCATGGCGACGAACGCATTACGTGATCATGACCGCGGCCTCCGTCATCAGCTTTCTCTTCTTCCTCGTCTTTCTGCGAAGGCTCGCCGTGATTGACCGAAACGTCGCTCTCGCCGTCTCGGACCTCTTCAGTCCGCGGAAAATCGGCCTAATCGTTCTGTCGTCATTCCTGCCGATCGCCTTCGTGTCTCTCGGCACCGGCCTCGTCTTCGCCCGAGGAGGCTTCGACCTCTCGGTCGGAAGCGCGATGGCGCTCTCATCGGTGGTGGCGGCCAACTGCATAGCTTCGGGGGTTCCAGGAGGCGCGGCGATCGCCCTGCTGTGCGCCCTCGGGATCGGGATCGTGAATGCGACCCTCGTCGGCGTAGCGAAGGCTCCGGGCGTCCTCGCGACCATCGCGACAGCCCTCGTCGCGCGATCCGTCGCCATCATGGCGACGGGCGGAAGGGCGGTCCAGATCGGGAACGAGAGGGCCCTGGCGGCGATCGGCCCTCTATCATGGTGCGTCCTCGCCCTCGCCGCGGCCGGCCTCTTCCTCTGGCTCCAGGCGCCAGGGTTCGGCGCGAAGCGGGACGATGAGGCGAGGCCGACCGCCTCGGGACTCCGGAGAGCGATCTCGCTCGGGATCCCGTACCTAGTCTCGAGCCTCCTCGCCGCGTTCGCGGGACTATTCTTGACCATGCGGCTCAGGACGGGCGGACCTTCCCTCGGGGTGAACTACGAGATCGAGGCGCTCGCGGCCGTCCTGCTCTCGGGATCGGTCCTCGGAGCGAGGCGGGCCAATGTCGCGGGCATCCTGGTCGGCTCGTTAGTCCTGGCCTCATTCATGGTCATCGCGTCGATCATGAGCCTCGATGTCTTCATTACCTCGATCTGCGTCGGCGCCATCGCGATCCTGTGGTTCATCATCAACCGAGTCGTGGCAGGGATGATGGACGCGTCGTACCTCCGACGCGCGCGGGGCTGAGGCGACCGCGAATATCGGATCGGCGGTTCCCCACACGGGCTTCGGCAGGAATCCGCGATGGAAGGCGCAAGAGGAGAAGCCGGCGCCCAAGACGAGATCGCGCATCTCGTCCCGCGAGAAGCACCAGTCGCGGATCATGTAGCGCTCGATCCTGCTTCCGTCCTCCTCGGCGACGAGGGCCATGCGCTGGACCATCTTCAGCTCGGGATAGGTCTTGGTTTCCTCGAGGACGAGGTGGGGGCGCGGCGACCAGAAGCCCGACTCCTCGAGGAGCCAGCTCCGCCCTTCCCCGCTCGTGCCGGGAACCGAGTCGTCGGCGAAGTCGAAGACGAAGGAGCCGCCGGGCGCGAGGCTCCGAAGGACCTTGCGCAGCACGGACGCCCGGTCGGCGGGCGAGAGGGCGCCGAGATCGCAGTAGATCATCATCGCGAGGTCGTAGCCGGAGCCGAGCTCGTCGGCGACGTAGTCCGCGACCGCGTACTCGATATCGAGCCCGGCGGCCCGGGCCGACTCGCGGGCGTAGGCGACGCTGCGCTCGGAGAAGTCCATGCCCGTGACGCGGTGGCCGCGCCGCGCGAGCTCACGGGCGTAGAGCCCGGGCCCGCAGCCCAGGTCGAGGACGCGCGAGGGGCCGCGGATGACGGTCGCCTCGAGCCAGGCGATCGTCGCCTCGATCGCCGCGGGGCGGCGGGAGGCGGCGTCGGTGCTCGTATCCAGGTGGGCTTCGAGGAGCCGGGCGGAAATGTGCGGGTCGGTCCAGAAGGTCGAGGTGCTCGGGGTCTCGGGGCCGATGTCGCGGGCGAGGCCGGAGAGGATGCGGTAGTCGATCATGACGATAGTCCTTGATTGAGGAGGAATTCTACTGTGCCGCCGGGGATGGGCGCGACGCGTCGATGGGGCGGTCGGGGTCGGACTATCGGAACATGATTCCGGATGTTACGCCGAAGCCGTCGGAGAAGTCAACGCGGGAAGGCTAGGATCAAAGCCCGAGGCGCTTCGCGATCTCCTTCTCGTCGGGGTTGATCGCGACGATCACGCCGCTCGCGTCGATCAGGAACGTGACGGGAATGGCGTCGACGCGATAGTCGGCGACCTGCTTGGCGTTCCAGTTGAAGCGGCCGCTCGAGTCGGGCTCGGCCATCAAGGTGGGGAAGCCGAGGCCGAGGGTCATCGCCGTCGAGGCGGCCTTCGCCTCGTCACCCTCGATATTGACGCCATACACCTCGAGTCCCTTCGACTTGTACTTGTCGTACAGCTTCTGGGTCTCGGGAAGGGCCCGCATGCAGGGGCCGCACCAGCTGGTCCAGAAGTCCAGGAGCACGAGTTTCCCTTTCCGGTCGGAAAGCCGCACCGCGGCTCCCGAGCCTCCCAGCCTCTTTAGGTTGAAGTCGGGCGCGCGCTCGAAGACGAGGTTCCAGGCGAGGCTGCCGTCCTGGGCCACCTCGCAGCCGCGGCCCGATGGAAACGCGAGGCTTCGACCGAGCTCCTTGCCGTCGCGCGAGTAGATCGTTATCTCGACCCCTTCCGGAGTGCGGGCGATGCGGTAGCCGTTCAGGAAATCCCACAACGTCGTCCCGTCCGCCAGCCGATAGACCTCTTGGTCCGGGAAGATCGAGGAAGGCTTGAGAGCGCTCGTAGAGAAGCGGGCTGTCTTGTATTTTTCCGCGAGCCGCAGGTCCTCCTGCGAGGGAGCGGCGAAGACCGACGCTCCTGCAAGGACGAAGATAGCGATCGTGGCGAGGGCTCCGCGCATTGCCTAACCTCCATCTCCGGCCGGGATTCCCATCCCGGAAGAGCATGCTGATAATTTACTGATAAACCCTCGGCCTAGAATCCCGAATCCGGCCGGTATTGACAAAATAAGGTCGATCGCTCAAACTGCCGCAATCATGGACGCCAGGACGCGCAACAGCGAAAACAGGCTCAGCCATCGGCATCACGGCCATTTCCAGGGGCCGTGCGGTGCCGTAGCCTGAGCGCTGAAGGGATAGCGCAGTCTGCGGGAGCGCCGGCCTAATTGGGCCGGCGCTTCGGTTATATACGGATCCTTTCGGGGATCGAGCGCCGGCCGAGCGGGGCCACCGCGCCTCGAGCGAAAGGAGACCGAGATGAGCGAAACGGTATTGGAGCTGGGACTTCCCAAGGGCCGCATGCAGGCCGAGGTCCTCAAGCTGATGTCGGACGCGGGCTTGCCCGTCAAGGCAGACGAGCGGGGCTACCGCCCCTCCGTCGGGCACTCCGGCGAGGGCGAGGGCCCCCTGGCCGGCCGCGCCCCGCGCTTCGACGCAAAATTCCTCAAGCCCCAGAACATCGTCGAGATGATCGACCTCGGGAGCCGCGACGTCGGCTTCGCCGGGGCGGACTGGACCCGCGAGCTCGGATCCGGGGCCGTCGAGCTCCTGGATACGGGGCTCGACCCGGTGCGCATCGTCGTCGCCGCGCCGACCGGCCTGCTCGTGGGCGGCAAGCTTCCCGCGAGGCCGGGCCTCGTGGTCGCGTCCGAGTACGAGGCCCTGACCAAGGAATGGATATCGCGCAACGCGCCCGGCGCTACCTTCGTCCGCTCCTACGGCGCGACCGAGGTCTTCCCGCCCGAGGACGCCGACGTCATCGTGGACAACTGCGCGACCGGGTCCACGCTGAAGGCCAACGGGCTGACGATCGTCGACGAGGTCATGAAGAGCTCGACGAGGCTCTACGCCTCCCGCAAGGCGATGGCCGATCCCGCGAAGCGCGAGGCGGCCGAGACCCTCGCCCTCCTCCTCGGGTCGGTCCTCGAGGCCCGCAAGCGCGTCATGATCGAGGTCAACGTCGGCGCCGACAGGCTGGCCGAGCTGACCGAGATACTTCCCTTCATGAAATCCCCCACCGTGTCGCCCCTGAAGGGCGGCGAGGCCTTCGCCGTGCGCGTCGCCGCGCCGCGCGCCTCGCTGGCCGCCCTCATCCCCGAGATCAAGCGGCGCGGCGGCAGCGACATCGTGGTATCCGAGCTCTCGCAGATCGTCCCGTAATCCGAGGGAGGCCGATATGGGCAAGAACGACAAGGGCGTCAGGAAGTCATCGCTCAGGCGCGCGAGCAGGGAGACCGAGATACTCGTCTCGCTCGACCTCGATCCGGCCGAATCCTCGGCCTCGATCGACACGGGCATCGGATTCCTGGATCACATGCTGGGCTCGCTTGCCCTGCACTCGGGCTGGGCGCTTGACCTCGCCTGCAAGGGCGACCTGCGGGTCGACGAGCACCACAGCGCGGAGGACTGCGCGATCGCGCTCGGCGAGGCCCTCTCGCGGGCGGTCGCCAGGGGCGTCGAGGCAGGCCTGCCGCCCCGGCGCTTCGGCTCGGGCCTGGCGCCCATGGACGAGTCCCTCGCCCGCGCGGTCCTCGACCTCTCGGGGCGGCCCTGCTGCAGGACCTCGCTCGGCCTGGACGGGGCGCGCATCGGGGAGCTCGCCGGCGAGAACGTCGCCCACTTCTTCTCGAGCCTCGCCTCCTCGGCGCGGATCACCCTGCACCTCGACGTGCTCGCGGGGGAGAACTCGCACCACAAGGCCGAGGCCGCGTTCAAGGCCCTAGCCCTCGCCTTCCGCGAGGCCCTCGCGGTCAAGGAAGGCAAGGCCGAGGCGGCGCGGCCCGGGGACGCCGCGGGCGCGAGCGCGAAGGGATCGGTCTCCCTGGAGGAGATAGCCGAGGCGGACTTCGCGAGGCTCCGCGCGGGCCTGAAAGGAAAGAGCGATGGCCGCTGAAGCCGCGGGCGCGATCGCGGGCGGGAAAGCGACGCCCGTGGCCCTGGCGTCGACGGGCGTCGCCAATCTCGCCTCGGTCCTCGCCGCGCTGAGGCGGGCCGGGGCCGCGCCCTTCATCGCGTCGAGCGCGGACGAGCTCGCTTCCGCGCCCTATGCCCTCGTACCCGGCGTCGGCTCCTTCGGCAGCGCGATGGACACCCTGCGCTCTTCCGGCATGGACGAGGCGATCAAGGACCGCGTCAGGCGGCGGGCGCCGACCATGGGCATCTGCGCGGGCATGCAGGTCTTCTTCGAGTCGAGCGAGG
>CAYPHO010000218.1:0-5997 GCA_964410245.1 uncultured Treponemataceae bacterium
CGCGTAGATAGGGTAGAACTCGCCGAGCTCGACCCTCTGGCGCGAGTAGCCCTCGGTCGAGGCGTTGGCCAGGTTGTGGCCGATGGTGACGAGCCCCTGGTTGTGCGAGTTGAGGCTCCGCTTCCCGATTTCGATGCCGGTAAAGGTCGATTGCACGGCGTGTCTCCCGTCTTACAAGGCCGTATTGAGCAGGACCGCGTCGAGCCCGGGCTCGACGGTCCTGCCGGAACGGCCGTACATCGTATGCTTCTTCTCGGGGAAGAGCTCCTCGAGCACCGCGCCCAAGAGGTCGCGGTTCCCCGCGGCGTAATCGCGGGCCGAGGCGTTCTCGAACTTCGCGCGCATGGCCGCGAGCTTCAGGCGGCGGTAGAGGTCGGTCAGCTCCGAGCGCTCGGGCTCGGGCACCAGGAGCGCCACGCGGTACATGCCGCCGGCCTCGCAGCCGGTCTGGGCCCGCAGCGCCTCGAAGGCCTCGGCCCGCTCGGCCTCCTTCTCGGCGATGGCGCGGCCGAGCTCGTCCAGGATGCCCATCGCCGTCTGGAGCGCGGCCCAGTCCCTCGCGACCATGGACTCGGAGAACGAGCGCTGGGCGGCGAGGTAGGCCTCGAAGCAGGCGATCTCGGCGCTCATGGCCGAGGAAAGGGCGAAGACGGTCTCCATCTGCGTCATATGACACTCCTTCGCCTCTTTTTTCGGCTGTATGCGGCGCGGGATTAGGGAAAAGCGACGGGAGGGCGGCTGTCGACCGGAAGAAAGGGGGCCGTCGACCGAAAGGATCGAGGGCGGTCAGCCGGGAAGGGGGCCGAAGAGCTCCGAGACCCGGGAACGCAGCGCCCGCTCGCGCCCGGCCGAGGACAAAGAGCTTCCGAGGGCCCTTGAGGCGGCGCGCGCCGACTCGTCGTCGATCAGGGCCCGGACCCGGTCGGCGAAGCCGCGGCTGGCGAGCGCCCGGGGCCCTCCGAGCGAGGCCCCGACGCCGAGCTCCTCGATGCGGCGGGCCCAGAAGAACTGGTCGAGCATGCAGGGCAGGGCGGCCTGCGGGACGCCGGCCAGGACCGCTTCGAAGAGGCTGCCGACGCCGCCCTGGTGGACGATCGCCGCGCATCGCGGGAGCAGGGCTCCGAAGGGGGCGAAGCGCAGCTCGATCGCGCGTCCCCGGGCGAGTCCTCCGTTTTCGGCCTCCGGATGGACGATGATCGAGCGCATGTCCGCCCGGGCGAGCGAGGCCGCCGCGCGCCTGAGCAGGCCGAGTGACCCTCGGACCGCGCCCGAGACGCTCCCGAGGGTCAGGAAAACGGGCGCGTCTCCTCCGTCGAGGAATCGCCCGAGGGCTTCCGAGACCGGGGAGCCGCCCGCGATGCGCCAGAAATGCGCCTGCCTGACCCCCGCGACGTCGGAGGGCGGCGAGGCTATCGACGCGTCGACCGCGAGTATCGCCTTGTCCGGAGCGCGCGCCTGCATCGCATGATCCACGGGACCCAGCCCGAGGAGGGAGCGCTCCTCGTTGACGAGTCTCTTGAGGACGAAGTCCTCCTGCGCCTCGTGGCGCCTCCGCGCCGCCTCGATCCGCCGGGGGCCCAGGTCGAGGATGCGCGCCGAGGGGGGAGGCAGGAGCGAGGAGCGGAACACCTGGGGCGTGAAGAAGACGTGGTCGTAGCGGATGCCCGAGCGCTCCGCCAGCGAGGCTCCCGCGTAGAATAGGCTGAAGCCGACGATCGCGTCCGCGCCCTCGAAGGCGCTCCCGCATAGCCGGAACTGCAGGCGCACCTGCTCGCGGAAGCGGCGGAGCCCGCCCCGAGCGACGAGCCCGGAGAAGTCCTCGCCTATCGGGAGGAAGTCGAGCCCGGCCCGCTCCGCGGCCTCGCGGTTCTCGGGCGGCGCGGCGAGGAGGACCTCGTTGCCCTCCGAGAGCATCGCGCCGAGGGCTATGGCGGGCGATACGTCGCCGCGGGTTCCGATCGATCCGATCGCTATTCGGTGCATGCGGTGGAGGATACCCGCGTCGTCGTCGGCGCGCTATGCAAATCCTGCTTTTCGAGCGACCGGCGCGAGAATCCTCCAGCAGGCCTGTCCCTCCGCGGAGAAGACTTCTATCTGGGGCCGGTCATCGGGCTCGAGGCCGCGCGAGGGCATCCATGAGTCGAGGAGGAAGGAGCATGTCCCGAAGAAGCGGGCGGCGACGCCGCCGGCTCCCGCGGGTACGTCGGCGCAGGCGTACTCCCCGGCGGTCGGGAAGCGGGCCGTCGATGCCTCGCCGCCGAGATCCGCTCCCGGGATCGCCTCGATGCATGCGTAGTACCTGCACCGGTCGAAGGCGAGGGTCTCGGGAGGGTCCATGGTAAGGCCCAGGACGAGGCCTCCCTCGACCGCCGCGCCGCGCCGCTTCAGGCAGGCGTACAGACGCGCGAAGGCCCCCTCGATCCGCTCGCTCCTGCGCTCGCGCGAGAGCCCGAGCACGCGGACGAAGGCCAGGTCGAGATCTGGGAGCCGCTCGACGCGCGGCTCGACGGCGTTCTCCGACGGCGACGAGCCTTCCTCGGATGGGGAGCGACCGGGCGGCGCGCGCCTCGGCGGGCTGGAGCGGAATCCGGTCGGACTCGCCCCGTAGGCCGATTTGAAGGCGCGCGAGAAGTCGGAAGGCGACGAGAAGCCGAACTCCATGGCTATCTCGGTCACGCTCTCGCCCCTGCGGTGGATAAGCGTCCAGGCCGCGCGCGCCAAGGCGCGGCGCGCCATGTAGGCGTGCGCGCCCTCGCCGAGCGCGCGCGCGAAGGTCCTGTCGAAATGGGCGGGGGACATGCGCGCCGCGCGGGCCATCTCCGCGAGGGAGGGGCGCTCTCGGAGGCGCTCGTCGATGTACGCGAGCGCCCGGTCCAGCCGCTCGTCGGTCTCCTGGTCGGCTGGGCCGCTTCTCATCCCGTCCTCCGCCGATATTCTAGCGGGCGGAGGGGGCGGCCGCGAGCCCAATTCCGATTGCGCCTCCGCGCCCCCCCGTCGTATAGTGGGCGCAGATGTTCACTCCCTTGAGCGGGCTCCTCTGGCTGATAAAGGGCATCCGCGTCTACGCCCTCGTCGGGGAAAGCGGCACGGGTAAGAGCTTCAGGGCCAAGCTCGTCGCCCAGAAGTACGGAATCGACCTGATCATCGACGACGGGCTCCTGATCCGAGGCGACTCCGTGCTTGCGGGCAGGTCGGCGAAGAAGGAGCAGCTCTACCTGGCGGCGGTCAAGACCGCCCTCTTCCACGACAAGGCCCACCGCGACTCGGTCGCCAAGGTCCTCCAGCGGGAGCGCTTCCGCAAGATCCTGATCATCGGCACCTCGGACCGCATGGCCTTCAAGATCTGCGAGCGCCTCCAGATTCCCCACCCCGCCAAGATCATCAAGATCGAGGACATAGCCAGCCGGGACGAGATCGAGAAGGCGGTGCGCTCGCGCAAGGTCGAGGGCAAGCACGTCATCCCGGTGCCCTCCCTCGAGATCAAGCGCAGCTACCCCGCCATCTTCTACGACTCGATCCGCGTCTTCCTCAAGCGCAGCTTCGGCGCCGCCCCCTCGATGCCCAGGGTCTACGAGAAGTCCGTCGTCAGGCCGGAGTACTCGAAGCGGGGCAGGGTCTCCATCTCCGAGGCCGCGCTCTCCCAGATGGTCATCCACTGCGTCGACGAGTTCGACGATTCCCTGCGCATCCGCCGCCTCGCCGTGCGGTCGGACACTCAGGGCTACCGGCTCACTATCGTCCTCGAGGTGCCCTTCGGAACCAAGCTCGCCTCGAACGCGCACGCGCTCCAGGAGTACATCATCGACAACATCGAGCGCTTCACGGGCATCCTGATCGAGGAAGTCAGCATCGTGATCGACCGCTTCTCCTCGAGGCGGTAGGGAGGCCGCGGGCGCAGGCGGAGGTATCCCGCGCGGCCGCCGGCGGATTATCGTAGACAGAACGTCCCGCGGCGCCCCCGCTTTTTCCCGCCCGCAGCCGCGATTGCCCCTGTTAAAATCGGCTCCCGATGCCGATAATGTATAGGCGAAAAGGCGATAGATCGCCGTCCATCGGTATATGCCACCGCTCGCCGGAGGCGGGCGGCATGTTCGGGAATCGAACGATTCACTCCAGGGAGGAAGTATGAAGAAGCTGGCGATGTTGCTCGCGATCCTGCTAGTGGCGGGGTCATTCGTGACGGCCCAGGAAGCCGACGCGACCGCCGCCGACGCGACCGCGACCGACGCGACCGCTGCCGAGGCGACCGAGGTCGAGGTCGAGGCCGAGGCCGAGACGCTCGACGCGGAGGAGCCGGTCGCCGAGGAGCCGGCCGCCGAGCCCGAGACCGCGACCTTCGCGCAGGCCGAGAGCGATCACTACGTGGTCGTGTCCGAATTCGGCCAGGAGCGGGCAGAGGCCCTTTCCCGCCAGGTCGAGGCCTACTTCGGCCTGTACGATTCCTTCGCCCGCTTCGACAAGGAAAGCCTCTCCGCGAAGCTCAATGTCCGAGAGTTCAAGGACAAGGAGGGCTTCGACGACTACATGACGCAGGTCATCGGGGAGACTCGGGACGATTTCGTCTACCTGCACTACGCGAACCCCGAGCGCTCCGAGCTCCTCGTCTATTACAAGGACGCCGAGGAATTCTCCTCGAGCCTCGCCCACCAGGGCTTCGTACAGTACTTGAAGGCCTTCATTCCCAGCCCGCCCCTCTGGCTGCGGGAAGGCGCCGCCGTAGCCTTCGAGTCGGCCCGCTGGGACGACCTGTCGGGCGCCCTTTCCTTCCCCGAGAACCTCGCCTGGCTGGAGACGGTCAAGGCGCTTAAGGAGAAGGGCGACCTGCTCGATCTCGACGCGCTGCTCGCGATCGGCCAGTCCGAGGCGAACGCGAAGATCGACGTCTTCTTCCCCCAGGCCTGGGCCTTCGTCTCCTTCCTGATGAACAGCGACCAGAAGCCCTTCAACCGCCTCCTGTGGGACTCTATCGCCGCGCTCCGCAAGGACGCCGCCCTGGAGGACAACCAGGCCGCCGTCGCGAAGATCATCGGGAACTGGTACGGGGAGGACTCCGTGAGCGAGGCCTTCACGGCCTACCTCGCCGATCGCAAGACCTTCCCCGAGCTCGTCGCCCAGGGCGTCGAGCTGTACGGCGCGAAATCCTACGACGACGCCAAGTCGGCCTTCGAGAAGGCCAAGACGATGGACGCGGGCAGCTACGTGCCCGACTACTACCTCGGGCTCATCGCCTACGCCAAGAACGATTTCGACCGCGCCGACGCGCTCTACAAGTCGGCCCTGGAGCTCGGCTGCGACCCCGCCATCACGAACTACGCCCTCGGCGTCAACGCCTATGCCCAGAACCGCCTCGAGGACGCGAAGGCCTTCCTCCGGCTCGCCAAGGAAAGCTCTCCCGACCGCTACGGCGAGAAGGTGGATTCGCTGATAGCCAAGATGGGCAAGTAGGGAAAGCCCGTCCCTCGGGACGGCGCCCGGCGAAGGCCGGGATAAAACGAGGCCCGCGGCTCTCTTCGAGAGGCGCGGGCCTTTTTCGCGTCGCCGGGCCCGGGGCGGGGCCGGCGATGCCGGGATCAGTGCTTCAGGACGGCCTGGATGCGCTCGAGCACTTTCTTGCGATCGAGGGGCTTCACGATGTAGCTCTTCGCGCCGAGGAGGAGGGACTTCTTGACGACGTCCTCCTTGCCGAGGGCGCTGACCATGACGATGCAGGCGTTCTTATCGAATTCGAGTATCTTCTCGAGGGCGGTCACGCCGTCCATCTTCGGCATGGTTATGTCCATCGTGACGAGGTCGACGTTGGGGCATAGCTCCTTGTACTTCTCGATTCCCGCCATCCCGTCCCCGGCGGTCCCGACGACGTCGTAGCCTTCCGAGGTGAGGATCTGGCCGAGCTGCTTGGCGATGAACATTGAGTCGTCCACGATGAGCACGCGGTACGGCGTACCGTCCGGCTTGACGCCTTCCGGTCGCTTCTCGTTGATGTTCGGCATGTCGGAC
>CAYPHO010000219.1:0-5987 GCA_964410245.1 uncultured Treponemataceae bacterium
GTACTTGCAGTCGCGAAGGTTGGGGATGCGCAGCTCGATCTTGCGCGCGGCCTCTTTAGCTTCCTTCTTGACCACGTTGAGCTCGGTGCGGAGCTTCTCGTTCGCCGCGATCTTCTCCGCGAGGCGCTTGGCGGCCGCGGGGTTCTTGCGCAGGAACTCGTCGGCGCCGCGCTTCACCTCCTGGAGGATCCAGGGCTTGATGTCCGTGTTGCCGAGCTTGTTCTTCGTCTGGCTCTCGAAGATCGGGTTCTGGAGCTTGACCGCGACGGCGGCCGCGATGCCCTCGCGGATGTCCTCGCCCTTGTACTGGGCCTGGAAGAACTCGTTTATCGCCTTGAGGAAGCCCTCGCGGAAGGCCGAGAGGTGGGAGCCGCCGTCCGAGGTGAACTGGCCGTTGACGAAGGAGAAGTATTCCTCGCCGTAGTTGTTCGTGTGCGTGAAGGCGAACTCGATCTTGTCGCCCCGCCAGTAGCCGATGTCGTAGAGCGCGCCCTCGCCGATCTCGTCGTTCAGGAGGTCGAGCAGGCCGTTGCGCGACGAGTACTCGGTACCGTTGAAGCTCAGGGTCAGGCCCGCGTTGAGGTAGGCGTAGCCCCGCATCCGCTTCTCGACGAACTCGAAGTTGTAGGAATAGTCGCCGAACTTCTCCTCGTCGGGCGTGAACTCGACGAGGAGGCCGTCCTTCTCCCTCTTGGCCTCGGACTCGCGCTTGTACTTCAGGATCCCGCGCTCGAAGCGGGCCTCGTACTGCCTGCCGCCGCGGTAGGAGACGACGCGGAACTCCGAGGAGAGCGCGTTGACCGCCTTCGTGCCGACGCCGTTGAGGCCGACCGAGAACTGGAACACCTCGTCGTTGTACTTGGCGCCGGTGTTGATGACCGACACCGCGTCGACGACCTTGCCCAGGGGTATGCCGCGGCCGTAGTCCCGGATCGAGACCCTCGAGGCTCCGGGCTTCTCGCCCTGCTCGATCCGGACGGCGATGCGGTCGCCGGACTTCATGATGAACTCGTCGACCGAGTTGTCCACGACTTCCTTGAGGAGGACGTAGATGCCGTCGTCGGGGTTAGTCCCGTCTCCCAGCCTGCCTATGTACATGCCGGTGCGCAGGCGGATGTGCTCGAGGGAGGACAGGGTCTTGATCTTTGATTCGTCGTAGCTCGATGAACGCTTTGAAGCCATGTCGAGGCGAATGTACCACGGAGGCGGGGAATGGGAAAGTGCCCCCTCGCCGCGCGGCGGCGGCCTGCCGCGGCGCGCCTTGAATCGGGAGCGCCATTGAAGTACAGTAATAACCCGAAAGAGGCGACGAGCGTGGATCAGATATTCGACAGGTTCGAGCGCATGTTCCGCTCATGGGTGAACGGCGCCGCATCAGAGGTCGAGAATCTCTTCGGGTCCCCGAGGCCGCGCGGCCCGACGGGCGACTCCGACCTCGACGAGGCCATGGCGGAGCTCGACGACTTCCTGGACAAGGGCAGGACCGAGACCGAGGCCCGCGAGGCCGCCAGGGAGCGCCGCGAGCGCGCGGAACGGGCCCGCCCGGACTACTCGCATTCCGGCGGCTACGCGGCCGGCGCCTACGGCAGGCCCTCGGGACCGCCGGAGAGGCTCGTCCGCGCCTACCGCGTCCTCGGCCTGGCCTACGGCGCCCCCTTCCCCGAGGTCAAGGCGGCATACAAGCGCCTCTTGATGCAGAACCATCCCGACCGCAACTCCGCGACCCCGGAACAGCTCAAGCGCTCGACCGAGATCTCGGCACAGATAAATTCCGCGTATAGCGCCATCGAAACCTGGACGACCACGGGCAAAGTGGACGAGAATTGACCTCGCGCCGAAATCGGCGAAAGTAATAACAGTCATGGCCGCCTCGAGGACGGGCTCGGGCGGGATATACTCGTGGATGAAGAGCGGCGCCAGCTTCGGCGCCAGCCTCGGCGTCAGCGGCGTTCCGGCCTTCCTTTCTATGTAGAGAGGCGAGCCGAGGCTCGCCGACGGCCGATCAGGATAGCCCCCCTTTCCGGTTAAGTGGGGTACTCAGACGGCCGAGAATCGAACGAGACCGTAGTGGAGGGGAAGACCGGAATGAACGCCAACCCGCTTGCCGCGTACAAAGAGACACGCGTAAAGACTGCCAGTCCCGGGCAACTCATAGTCATGCTCTACGACGAGGCCATCAAGCAGCTCGACGCGGCGGCCAGGTACATAGGCGAGGCTTCGAAGCCGAAGCCCCAGGACATCGAGCGGATCAACGCCGCCCTGGGCAAGGCCCAGGACGTCGTGACCGAGCTGATGGCCTCCCTGGACTTCGAGGCGGGCGGCGACATCGCCCAGAACCTCTTCGCGCTCTACGTCTGGTTCGGCCGCGAGATACTCGAGGCCAACATCCGCAAGGAAGTCGGCCGCGTGAAGTCCGTCAGGAAGATGATGGCCGACCTGCGCGAGGCCTGGGCCGACGCCGCGTCCAAGGCCCAGGGCGGCGGATCGGCCACGGCCGTCGGCGTCAATATAGCTGGCTAGGCGGATCGCCATGGCCGACGCCGACCTCGACCGGAAGGTAGCCATACTCCATCGCTTCCGCGAGCTCCTGATCCAGCAGCGCGAGAAGTTCCGCAGCTACCTCGATGTCCTCGACCGCGAGCGGGCCGACATCGAGGAAGGCGACGTGGACACCCTCGCCGCCCACGTCGAGATGGAGGAGCAGATCGTCTCCGAGATCTACACCTTCCAGAAAGCCATAGACCCCCTCGAGGAGATCTACCGAGCGGCCTACCCCGCCGCCTCCGAGGACCCCGAGCTTCCCGAGATCAAGACATCCCTCGATTCCCTGCGCGACGAGGTGCTTAAGCGCAACGCCGAGAACCGCGTCCTCCTGAAGCGCCGCATGGAGATCGTCAGGGCCGAGATCGCCGGCTTCCGCAGCCCCCTGAAAGCCCGCGCCTCCGTCTACGCGGCCGAGGGCGGCGGCTCCCTGGTCGACATAAAAGGCTAGCGGGCGTATCCTGGGCCCATGCCCACGAAGCGCCCCCTCTACCTCCTCGACTCCTACGCCTTCATCTACCGCTCCTACTTCGCCTTCCTAAGCCGCCCCCTGCGCAGTCCCTCGGGCGCCAACGTCGGAGCGGCCTTCGGCTTCTTCCGCTTCCTCTTCTCGCTCTTCGACCAGCGCAATCCCGGGGCCTTCGCCGCGGTCTTCGACCCCAAGGGCAAGACCTTCCGCCACGAGATGTACGCCGAGTACAAGGCGACGCGGCAGAAGACGCCCGAGGACCTCCATGCCCAGGTGCCCCTGGTCGAGGAGATCCTGGGAGAGCTGGGCGTGAAATGCCTCAGGACCGAGGGCTACGAGGCGGACGACCTGATCGCCACGCTCGCGAAGCAGGCCCGCGACGAGGGGCGGGAGTGCTGGGTCGTATCGGGGGACAAGGACCTCCTCCAGCTCGTGCGCGGCAGCGTCAAGGCGCTCAGGCCCGACTCGGGCTTCTCGTACAGCCCCTACGGGAAGGAGGAAGTCCAGGCCGAGTGGGGGGTCCCGCCCGAGCGCATCCTCGACTACCTCTCGCTGACGGGGGACCAGTCGGACAACGTGCCCGGCGTCAAGGGAATCGGCGACAAAACCGCGCTCAAGCTGATGACGGAGTTCGGCGACCTCGACTCGATCTACGCGAGGATAGCAGAGGTGAAGCCCGAGGGCGTCCGGCGCAAGCTCGAGGAGGGACGCGAGAGCGCGATGCTCTCGCGCAAGCTCATCACGCTCGAGGAGGCCGTGCCTATCGAGCTGGGGAGCCTGGACGAGCTATCGATCGAGCGCCTGGACCGCGGCCGCGCGAACGCGATATTCCTGCGCGAGGGGATGAAGAGCCTCGTGTCGGGCCGCGTCGAGGGCGATCTATTCGAGGCGGGCGCGGCCAGCGGCGGGGCCGCCGCTGCCGTCGGGGCCGCTGCCGGCGACCGGGCGGCGGGCGGCGACGGCGCGGCCGGAGCCTCGGCCCAGCTCGCCGGGCCCGAGCTCCTGGGGCCGGGGAGCTACGAGGCGGTGACGGACGAGAAAGCATTGGCCGCCTGGATCGACCGCTGCATAAAGGCGAAGACCTTCGCCTTCGACTGCGAGACCGACGGCCTCGACGAGCTGAGGGCGAATATGGTCGGCTTCTCCCTGTCCTGCGAGCCCAAGAAGGCCTGCTACGTCCCCCTCTCCTGCCCCGAGGGGACGGCCGTCGGCCGCGAGGCCGCGCGCGCCCAGCTCGAGCGCCTCTTCGCCGCCAAGGGCGCCGTCCTGGTCGGCCACAACGTCAAGTTCGACTGGCATATCGCGAGGCGCCTGGGCGCGCCCATGAAGTGCGCGTTGCGCGACACCATGATCGCCGCCTGGCTCCTCGACGCCGACGCTCCCTCGCTGACCCTGGGCGCCCTGGCCGAGCGGCGCCTAGGCAGGGCCGGCACGGCCTACGACGAGGTGGTGCCAAAGGGCGCTACCTTCGCCATGGTTCCCCTGGACAAGGCGGCGGCCTACGCCGCGGAGGACGCCGACTTCACCCTGCGCCTCCACTTGGCCATGGAGGCCGAGCTCGAGGCCGCGGGCCTCGGCTCCCTGTACCGCGACGTCGAGATGCCCGTCGTTCCCATCCTCGGCGCCATGGAGGCCGAGGGCATCCGCGTCGAGGCGGAGGAGCTGCGCTCCTACGGAGTCGAGCTGGAAGGCGAGCTCGACTCGATCCAGAAATCAATATGGAAGGAAGTCGGCCACGAGTTCAACATCGCCTCGACCAAGCAGCTCCAGGAAGTGCTCTTCGTCGAGCGCAAGCTGACTCCCGGCAAGAAGACCAAGACCGGCTTCTCCACCGACACGAGCGTGCTGGAGGAGCTGGCCGCCGAGGACGTCGTGCCCAAGCAGATACTCAGGCACCGCAGCCTGGCCAAGCTCAAGAGCACCTACGTCGAGGCCTTGAGCGAGCTAGCCGAGTCCTCGCCCGACGGCCGCGTGCGCACCCACTACTCGCAGACGGGCGCGGCCACGGGCCGCCTCGCGAGCCGCGACCCCAACCTCCAGAACATCCCGGTCCGGGAGGAGGAAGGGCGCAGGATCAGGAGGGCCTTCTCGGCGCCCTCGGGCCGGATGCTGGTGTCCGCGGACTACTCGCAGATCGAGCTCGTCGTCCTCGCCCACCTCTCGCAGGACCCGGGCCTCCTGGCGGCCTTCAAGGAAGGGGTCGACGTCCACCGCAGGACGGCGAGCCTGCTCTTCGGCATGAGCGAGGCCGAGGTGACGCCCGACAAGAGGCGCATCGCGAAGACCATCAACTTCGGCGTCATCTACGGCATGTCCGCCTTCCGCCTCTCGAATGAGATGGGGATATCCCGTGGCGAGGCCCAGGCATTTATCGACGCCTACTTCAAGACCTACGCGGGCGTCCTCGACTTCATAAGCCAAGCGGTGGCCGAGGCCGAGAAAACCGGCTTCTCGACGACCATCCTCGGACGACGAAGGCCCATCGCCGGCATCACTTCGCGCAACAAGACCGAGAAGCAGGCCGCCGAGCGCGTGGCGGTCAACACGCCCATCCAGGGCTCGGCGGCCGACATCGTCAAGCTGGCCATGATCCGCGTCCACGAGGAGCTCGCGAAGAAGAGCCCCTCCTCGCGCCTCCTTTTGCAGGTCCACGACGAGCTCATTGTCGAGAGCCCTTCCTCGGAGGCCGACCAGGTCGCGGCCCTGGTCAAGCGCGAGATGGAAGCCGCGATCGAGCTCTCCCTGCCCCTGCGCGCGAGCGTCGAGACGGCGCGGCGCTGGGGCGAAATGCACTAGCGCGCGAGGAGCCCAGATCATGCTGATCGGACTGACGGGCAGGTACTGCGCCGGGAAGAACGCGGTCTGCGCCCTCCTCGAGGCGCGGGGCTGGACCTGCATCGATGCGGACAAAGTCGGCCGCGAGGCTATGCGCATTCAGGAAGTCCGCGACGCGATCGCCTCGCGCTTCGGGCCCGAT
>CAYPHO010000220.1:0-5967 GCA_964410245.1 uncultured Treponemataceae bacterium
GAGCCGGCTCAGCGGCGTGGGCCACACCGACGCGATCCCCGCGATCTGGTACCACCGCCGGATCCGGATCCCGGCCGCCTGGAAGGGACGCCGCATCCTCCTCCACGCGGGCGGCATCGACCACATCCCCGTGCATCATACGAACGAGATCGCCCAGACCGAGGGCGCCACCGGCAGGAAGTGGGTGAACTACTGGCTTCACAACGAGTATCTCGTCATGTCCGCCGGCAAGATGTCGAAGTCGAAGGGCGGCTTCCTGACGCTGCAGGCCTTGGTCGACGCCGCTTACGAGCCCCTGGATTACCGCTACTTCCTCCTCGGGGCGCATTACCGCTCGCAGCAGACATTCTCGTACGAGGCCCTCGGCTCTGCGCGGTCGTCGCGGCGCTCGCTCCTGGACCGGATCTTCGCGTTGCGCGAGGCGGCGGGCGCCGCCGCCGCGAGGGCCGCGGCCGCCGGCGAGGTCGAGCTCGGCGCCGAGGCGGCCCGCCGCGTCGAGTCCTTCGTCGAGGCGATGTGCCAGGACCTGTCGACGCCGCGCGCCCTCGCCGAGCTCTGGGGGCTCCTGCGCGACGACGGCGTTCCCCCGGCGGAGGCACTCGCCGGAGCCTACCGCATGGACGAGATACTCGGCCTAAGGCTTAGGGAGACGGAGAAGCCCGCCGCCGCGGCCGTCGATCCCGCTCTCGCCGCCGAGATCGAGGGCCTCGTCGCCGAGCGGGCCGAGGCGAAGAAGGCGAAGGACTGGAAGAGGGCCGACGAGATCCGCGATCGGCTCAAGGGAATGGGCGTAGCGCTCGAGGACGGCCCCGCGGGCACCTCGTGGAGGCGCGCGTGAGCGTCCCATGGACGCGACGTAACCCGATGGGGAGGGCCTTTGTTTTCAAGTAGCGGCCCCCCGGGGCCCGAGGATATCCGCCGCCTCTACGACGCGGCCGCGCCGCTCCTGCTTAGGATAACGGCGCGCATCGCGGGTACGACCGAGGCGGCCGAGGATATCGTGCACGACGCCTTCGCGCGCCTGGTCGAGAAGAAGATCGCCTTCCCCAGCCTGGACGACGCGAAGTTCTGGCTGATACGGGTGGCTAAGAACGGGGCCCTCAACTACGCCAAGCGCAAGGGCCGAGAGGTCCGCGCCTACGAGCGCTGGTGGAAGGGCGAGAAGGATAGCTCGGGAGGCGCCGACGAGGGCCTCATCCGGGAAGAGGCCGCGGCCGAGCTCCGGCGCGCCCTCGATACGCTGCCCGAGGGGCAGAAGTCGGTCCTCGTGCTCAAGGAGTACGGCGGGCTGAGCTACAAGGAGATCGGCCGCGCGCTCGGCATTAGCGAGGGCAACGTCAAGGTGAGGGCCTTCAGGGCCCGCGAGGCTCTCAACGCCAAGCTCGGGGAGGGGTCCAAGAATGTGTCCTGACCGCGAACTACTATCCGCGTACGTCGACGGGGAAGTGCCCAGCCCCTGGCGAGAGCGCATCGCGGAGCATCTGTCCTCCTGTCCCGACTGCGCCCGCGCCGTCGAGGGCTATGCCGAGCTGGGGCGGGCGATGCGCGCCGACGAGCTTCCCGGCGAGCGCGAGGCCGTCGAGCGCGTCCGCGCCCGGCTCGAGGCCGACTTAGCCCGCTCGGGCGCCGCGGCTCCCGTCGCCGGCGCTCCCGGCCCCGGCGGCTCGCCGCTCTGGCGGCGCTCGGTACGGCTGCCCCTTCCCCTCGCCGCCGCCGCGGCCGTCATGGTCCTGGCCCTGGGCGGCGCGGCGGCTACGATCGCCCTCGGCGCCCCTTCCCGGGCCCCCGCCTTCGCGGTCGTCGGCCCCTCGGCCTCGCCCTCGCCCGAGATCGTCTCGACTCCCGTAATATCATCGCCGTCCGCCCAGCCCGGCAGCATGGAAGAGCTCCTGCGCTACCTCGATGCCCATGACGCCCAGGTAACCATCACCATGAATATCCCAAGCGGTACCCTCTTCGACGAATCGGGCGAGCCGGTTATCATCCGCGCGTCCCAGGATCCCCTGGGGAGATCGCCGTGAGGCGCGTCCTCGCGGGACTGGGCCTCGCATTCCTCTGCGCGGCCGCCGCCGCCCAGGCCCAGCCATCGCCCGCCGCTCCCGGGCAATCCGCGGCGCCGGCCCAGGCTCCCGCCGCGGCCGACGACCTGGCCGTGCGGGTGCGCGTCAATCTCAGCTTCCAGAAGGACGCGCAGGGCGCCGAGGCCGCGGCCGCGGCCTGGGAAGCCGAGAACGTCAAGTACACGGCCCAGGGGAAGGCCGCTCCCTTCAAGCTCGTGGGGCCCAATATCGTCGTCTTCGTCGGCGTCACTCCCTTCGTCCGAAAGGACGGCATGGGAGTGGTCCTCATAGCCGAGGGACAGGTGGGGCTCAAGCGCGCGGACGGCGGCTTCTCCTACCAGGCGACCGTCAGCAAGATCGAGGTGGGCTTCGGCGAGAGCGTCCTCTTCCTGCCCCTCGGGCTCGAGTCCCCGCTGAGAGTCTATATTTCTGTCCTGCGGCCGGCCGATATCGCCGATCCCGATCCCGAGGCCGCGAGCGAGCCGGCCCGGAGCGCCGGCAGGTAGGCGTGGAGCTTCCCTCCGCGTCGAGCCTCGTCAGGCAGCGCGCGGGCGGCCCCGAGCCGAGGAGGCGCTGGAAGGCGGTCCTCGTCGTCGCGGCGGCGGCCTTCCTCGCCCTCGGCGTGGGCATCTCGCTGTTGTATTCTTCCTCGTCGAAGCCGCGATTGACGGCCTTGGAGCCCTCGATCGGCGATCCCGGCTCCGTCGTTTCCCTTAAAGGCGAGAACCTCGGCAAGGAACGCGGCGATTCCCAGGTCGAGGTCGACGGAGTGTACCCTACCTCCTCTTCCTATATTTCCTGGTCGGACGACGGCATCACGGTCCGATTGCCCGCTTCCGTAGACTCGGGCCTCGTCCGCGTCGTCACGGCCCGGGGCAGGTCCAACGCCCTGCTCTTCATGAATCGCGCCCGCCTGCCCGTGCCGGCGGGAGGTACGAAGGAAGGCCGCGCCGGCCCCTTCATCGCCTCCCTGTCCGCCGACTCGGGCCTGATCGGCTCCCTCCTCGTCCTCAAAGGCCTGGATTTCGGCGCGAGCCGGGGCGGCGCGGCGGTGTTCTTCGCCTGGAGCTCCGAGGACGAGGGCTCGCCGGCCTCGGGGGACCAGGCCGCGCCCCGAACCGTGCGCCCTCCCGAGGAGGATCTGGCCTACGAGCTGTGGTCCGATAAGGAGATCCGGCTGCGCGTCCCCGACGGGGCGGTATCCGGGCCGGTCTACGTCGAGACGAGCCGAGGGAGGAGCAATGTCCTCTTCTTCCGCGTGGCCGAGGGGCCCGGCGCGAAGCGCTACTCTTCCGGATCCGTCTACGCCCTCTCTTCCGGCGTTAGCGTGACGAAGGTCCGCGCCTCGGGGCGCAACGATCTCTATCTCTGGGCTCCCTTGCCCGTAAGCTCCTCCTCCCAGCGGCTCGTTCGCGTGCTCGAGCAGGATCCTCAACCGGTCGTCCCCGATTATCGGGGCACCGCGCTCTTCCACTTCGCCGATCTCGCGACCGGGAAGAGCCTCTCGGTCGAGCAATCCTTCCTGGTCCAATCCTACGCGGTCGAGGCCTCGGTGGACGCGAGGGCGCTCGCGCTCCCCCCGCGCGACGTCCCGCCGCAGGCCGCGGCCTTCCTCGCGGCCGACGAGCTCGCGCCGGCGGACGCGCCGGAGATACAGGCCGCGCTCAAGAAGGCGGCGGGAAGCGAGCGGGGCAGCTGGAAGGCGGCTCGGCTGGTCATGGGCTGGCTGGCGAAGAACCTGACCTGGACCGACCGGCCCCAGAGCGGGCGACCGATCGATTCGCTGAAATCCGGCCGCGCCGATTCCTACTCCTATGCCATCGTCGCCTGCGCCCTCCTGCGAAAGGCCGGCGTGCCGGCCCTGCCGGTCGCGGGCTGCCTGATCGATCAGTCGCGGAAGGCCGTCCGGCACTATTGGCTCGAGGCCTATATCTACGGGCTCGGCTGGGTTCCGATCGATCCCGTCCTGGCCTCGGGCGCCGAGCCGGGCGGCGTCCGGCCCGCCTGGGAAGACCGCTCGCGCTACCTGTCCGGGGTCGACGGCCGCCGCGTCGCCTTCTCGCGCGGCCTGACCGTCCTCGCGCCCATGGCCTCGGGCGGCAGGCGGGCCGCCAAGGATCGGCGCTGGTCCTTCCAGAGCTTCTACGAGGAGGCCTCCGGCGCCCTCGACGCCTACAGCTCGTTCTGGGGCGATATCGAGGTGACCGGCATGTATTGAGCCCGGACTTCTCACCAAGCGCGCATGATGAAGGGAACTTTTACCACTGCTGAGCAATGCGCTTGGTGAGAAGTCCGGGCTTTCGGGCCGGTCGTTGATAGAGCTCCTCCTTTCCGGTACTATGCGCGGGCCGGCCCTCGCCCGAGATCCGGCGAACCAACAGCCGTCAGGAGGCGCCATGAACCTCATCAAGGATCAGGATCCCGAGCTCTACGAGGCCATGAGGCTCGAGTCGGACCGGCAGCGCGACAACCTCGAGCTCATCGCGAGCGAGAATTACGCGTCCCGGGCGGTCATGGAGGCCGCCGGCTCGGTCCTCACCAACAAGTACGCAGAGGGATATCCCGGGAAGCGCTACTACGGCGGATGCCAGTTCGTCGACATGGCCGAGAACCTGGCCCGCGACCGGGCCAAGGCCCTCTTCGGGGCGGATCACGCCAACGTCCAGCCCCATTCGGGCAGCCAGGCCAACATGGGCGTCTACTTCTCGGTCCTCAAGCCGGGCGACACCATCCTGGGCATGAACCTAAGCCACGGCGGCCACCTGACGCACGGCTCGCCGGTCTCCTTCTCGGGCAAGCTCTACAACATCGTCAGCTACGGCGTCGACAAGGACTCGGAGACCATCGACTACGACGAGCTGGACCGCATCGCCCGCGAGGCGAGGCCCAGGATCATCGTGGCCGGCGCCTCGGCCTACCCCAGGATCCTCGACTTCGAGCGCTTCCGGAAGGCCGCCGACGAGTGCGGGGCCCTCCTCATGGTGGATATGGCGCACATCGCGGGCATCGTGGCCGCCGGCCTGCATCCCAGCCCGGTCAAGCTCGCGCACTTCACGACGACGACCACGCACAAGACCCTGCGCGGCCCGCGCGGCGGCATGATCCTCATCGGGAAGGACGGCGACAACACGGTGGGCGCGATGACCGTCAAGGGCGACCGGCCCAAGACCTGGTCCGAGCTCCTCGACGGCTCGGTGATGCCCGGCATCCAGGGCGGGCCCCTCATGCACGTCATCGCGGCGAAGGCCGTCGCCCTCAAGGAGGCGCAGGCGCCATCGTTTAAGTCCTATATCGAGAAGGTCCTGGCGAACGCGAAGGCGATGGCCGCGGCGCTGTCCGCGGGCGGGGCCAGGATCGTCTCCGGCGGAACCGACAACCACCTCATGCTCGTCGACCTGACCGGCTTCGGCGTTACCGGCAAGGAAGCCGAGAAGTGGCTCGACGAGGCCAATATAACCGTCAACAAGAACGGCATCCCCTTCGACCAAAAGGGACCGATGGTCACCTCGGGCATCCGCGTCGGCACCCCCGCGCTGACCACGCGCGGCATGGGCCAGGCCGAGATGGGCGAGATCGCCGGGTATATCGTCGAGGTCCTCAAGGCGAAGGGCGACCCGAAGGTCCTCGCGGGCGTCAAGGAGCGCGTCCTTCGCCTGACTTCGCGCTTTCCGCTCCCTTGAGCGCGAAGTCAGGCGTCGCGGAAGGGCGTCCCTTCCGCGCAAAAAAGAAAGACGTCGGGCTTCCCCCTGCCTTGATCCGATAGCCGCGCCGGGGCCGGGATCCGCGAGGGCGGGTCCCGATCCGGCGCGGATCGGCTTCAATTGACAGCCCTAATCGGCCGATCCTATACTTATCCACAGCCGGCCGCGAGGAATAAGCAGGAAGGACGATGGAAAATCCGCTCCAG
>CAYPHO010000221.1:0-5951 GCA_964410245.1 uncultured Treponemataceae bacterium
ACCGGCGGAACCTTCGACAAGGCCTATGACGAGCTCAAGGGCGAGTTGACCTTCAAGGATAGCCATCTGCCGGAGATCATGAAGTTGACGCGCGTGGCCGTTCCGGTCCGAGTCGAGCTGAATCAGCTCATCGATAGCCTCCAGATGCAGGAGGAGAACCGGAAGTCGGTGCTCGCCGCATGCGAGCGGGCCGAGGAGGATATGATCGTCATTACCCATGGAACCGATACCATGGCCGAGACGGCCCGCTTCATCGGTCCCGCCGGCCTTCCGAAGACGATCGTCCTGACGGGAGCCATGGTGCCGTATCGGATCCAGGGCTCCGATGCCCTATTCAATTTCGGCACGGCCTTCGCGGCGGTTCAGCTAATGCCTCCGGGCGTATATATCGCCATGAACGGCAAGGTCTTCCCCTGGGACCGCGTCCGCAAGGACCGCTCGCGCGGCGTCTTCGAGGAGGCCTAGGAATGGCCCGAGAAAAGGATGAGGGCAAGCGCCAGGCCATACTCGCCGCGGCGAAGCGACTTTTCGCCGCCAAGGGATTCCACGGAACCTCGATCTCGGACATCGTCCGCGAGGTCGGCTTGCCCGCCGGCTCGCTCTACACGTATTTCGGCAGCAAGGACGAGGTTTTCCGATCGGTTATCGACGAGGGATGGGAGGAGTTCTTCGGCTCGCTCTCCGAGGCTCTCGAGGCGGCGGAACGGCCGGAGGACAAGCTCGCGCTCGTCGTCTACCGCTTCCTCCCCAGCCTCCTTCAGGACGTCGACCTCATCGCCATCATAATCGCCGAGGCGGGCAGGGGATCCGGCCTCGAGGAGAAGCTCGGGCGCTTGGCCGGCCTGGTTACGGCCTTCATCGCGGCCCTCTCCTCGTCCCGCGGCATCGCCTTCGAGTTCGACGAGAGGACGGCGAAGGCCGCGATAATCGTCTACCTTCTCGGGTCGCTCGACGCGGTGCGGCTCGCGCGGCGCTCGGGGATAGGCGTCAAGGTCGAGGATATCCTCGGCTTTATCAGGCTTTCCATCGAGAATTCCTTCGGGCCCGTGATCGGGCCGCCGCCGCCCGAGGGCTCGGGCTAGCCCGATCTCGCCGCGCCGCTCGCCCGGGCGGGACGCAGCGCGCGAAGGGCCGCGCCCGACGCGGCCGCGAGGCCGCCCGACGCGACATCCTTCACGGTGAGGTATGGGCTCGCCGCCCTGAGCCTCGCCCTGACGAAGGGGGCGGCGATCCTGGCGAAGGGCCTCAGCCACCTGGTCTGGCGCTGGACCTCGGCGTAGTAGTCGGCGAGGCTCTTCGAGCGGAAGGCGAGCGCTTTCTCGGCCTGGTCGGAATCCGCGTACCAACCGCAGTGGAAGCCCGCCCGGGCGAAGGCCGCATCGGGTATTCCCGCGCGCCCCCCGACGCCTCCTATGCCGAGCAGTATCAGCATCCGGTCCAGGAAGTCCCGGTACTCGCACCTGCAGGAGGCCCCGCCGCCTATATTGAACGTCATGCCGAGCGCGGCATCCCGCTTCGCCGCGCGGACGAAGGCCCGGCCCGCGTCCTCGGTATGGCATATCTCGAGCTTGGTGGAGAGAGGCATGGAAAAGAGGAGGGGGTCGGGATCGAGCTTCATCCTCGACATGATCGCGGACAGCCTCAGGATCGAGAAGCCCAGGCCCGAGCTTCGCACCAGCGACTCGGCGACTACCTTCGTCCTCCCGTACTCGTCTTCCGGACTCGGCTCGAGCCTGTCGCCGACCGAGATCCAGTAATCGGAAAGGCGGTCGCCGTAGACGGCGACGCTCGACGCGTAGACGAAGCGAGGGGGCTGCGGCTGCTCGGCGCAGGCGGCGAGCAGGGAGGCCGTGCCCTCGATATTGACCGACCGGGCTAGATCGGGCAGGCGATCCGCCGCGGGCGGGATGATCGCGGCCAGATGAATGACCGCGTCCCGTCCCTTGACCGCCTCCCGCGCGGCTCGGGGATCACGGATGTCGCCGTAGAGGATCCGTACGGGCAGGCCGGAGCTCGACCAGCGGCGTCCGAGCGCCCTGCCGCGCCGCCGGTTCGCCGGGCTGTCCGCCTCGAGCACGGCGACGTCGTCTCCGGCTTCCAGGCAAGCCTTGACCGCGCTGACGCCGACAATGCCGAAACCGCCGGTGATCAAGACTCGGTACATGGATAGCCTCCTGGGGATAAAAGAATGAATGCTCATTCATTAATATACAAAAAAGCTACGCTTTTTCCAGCAAAATAAAAAATTTATACTATATAAATAATTAAGGAGCTATGAGGACGCTATTGCCGCATTTTAGCTTTGTCTATAGTTTACAGATGCGATTTAAAAACCGAAAATAATTCGTGGAGCGTTCATGGGGACTAAGAAGCGCGATTACCGGGATTTGATTTTCAAGATCGACGCCGAGCTCAACAAGATCCAGGACGCCGATCTGCTTCTCGAGCGAATCCTCCTCGAGGCTCGCCTGGTGCTGAACGCAGACGCCGGGACGATCTATGTCCGCGAGGGCGACCAGCTCGTCTTTAAGTACAGCCAGAACAGCACGATCGAGAGGAATCTTCCTCCCGGCGAGAAGATGCCCTACACGAACTCTCGGATCCCGATCGACGATTCGCGTATCGCCGGCTACGTCGCCAACAACCGGACCGTGCTCAGGATCACCGACGCTTACGCGATACCCGCGAACAAGCCGTACAAATTCAATCCTTCCTTCGACAAGCAGAGCGGCTGGAAGACCAGGTCCATCCTGTGCCAGCCCCTGGTCACCTCCTCGGGGAACCTCCTCGGGGTCATTCAGGTCCTCAACGCCCTCGACGACGAGGGCAAGACGATCCCCTTCACCGCCGTCGACGAGAAGATCGTCGGGCACTTCGCCGCGTCGGCCACGGTAGCGCTGGAGCGCGCCTATACGACGCGCGCGATCATCCTGCGCATGAACCGCATGGCCGAGATGCGCGATCCCAAGGAGACCGGGGCCCACGTCAACCGGGTCGCCGGCTACGTCGCCGAGATCTACGAGAGGTGGGCCTTCAACCGGGGCATCGCGGGCGCCGAGCGGAGCAAGACCAAGGATACCCTGAAGATGGCGGCGATGCTCCACGACGTCGGCAAGGTCGCCATCTCGGACCTCATCCTCAAGAAGCCCGGGAAGTTCACTCCCGAGGAATACCTGATCATGCAGGCCCACACCTGCTTCGGGGCGAGGCTCTTCGCCGATCCCCAGTCGGAGCTCGACGAGATATCGGCCCAGGTGGCGCTGACGCATCACGAGAACTGGGACGGCACGGGATATCCCGGGAAGGTCGACGTCCACGCCGAGAACCCGATCGGCACGCCCCTGGAGCGCGGGCCCGACGGCGAGGCCAGGCGGCTCAAGGGCGAGGAGATACCCCTCGGGGGCCGCATCGTCGCGGTCGCGGACGTCTTCGACGCCCTGATCTCGAAGCGCGTGTACAAGGACGCATGGAGTCCCGAGCAAGTCCACGCGGAGATCCGGTCCCAGGCCGGGAAGAAATTCGATCCCGAGGTGGTAAAGGCCTTCTTCGAGGTCCTGCCGCGTATCGAGGAGATTCGCAACCGCTACCCGGACCCGGAAGAGTAACGGAGAATCGAGGCATGCCGCTTCCTCAAAGCAGGTACGTCCGCAGTGCGGTCAGGCCCGTCGGCGGCCGCGAGACGCGGGAGTACGACGCGTTCGGTCCTTGGATGCAGAAGGTGAGGAATGCCGAGGAGCTGCCCCCTCGCTTCGACGCCTTCTGGCCCGAGCTGTCCGCGGCAGGGGCGGTGGCCAAGGTGCCCTACCCCGTAGAGCGGCGCAATGCCCTGCCGGGCAGCGACCTCTACGAGCGCGTCCTGGCGCTATGCCCGGACGGCCTCGTCCTGTTGGCGATCGACGGCGGCTCGGTCCGCATCCTCCGCAAGCCCTACGGGCGCCTATCCTGGATCGCCTTGACGACGGATCTCCTGGACGCCCACCTGCTCCTGGGCGAAGGAGGCGACTGGGACCTGCCGTTCAACGCCGTCTCGGAAGACGTCGCCCTCGAGCTGGTCGACGCCGTACGCGCGCGGATCCGCGGCGAGGCCCGGATCTTCCCCTCCCCGGGCGCCGTCCCGGCGCGGCCGCCCACCATGGAGGGGGACTTCCACTTCGAGGGCATCCTCTCGACCCTGCGCTCGCGGGAAGATGCCGCGTCGCTCCTGGCCTACCAGGAGCCCTGCAGGGTGATGCCCCCCGAAGGGGCGCCGCTATCGGCCCGCGCGCGCCTCAAGGAAGCCCTGCGCCCGACGTATCTCGATTCCGCCATGCTCGTCGAGCTGACCGGGGAAGTCTTCGCGGCGCGGAAGGGAAGGGAGGCCCGCAGGGGCCGTCGGGGCTTCTGGCTCGAGCGCGCGTGGATGCCCCTGTCCGCCGCCCTCTCCCCCCGCGTTCGGGAACTGACCCTGCCCAATGGCGCTACGGTCTTCGCGCTCGAGCTGGGCGAGGGGAACCGCGAGTACCTCTTCTCCTCGCCGCCCGAGGCGGCCCTCGCGAGGCTCCTCGCCCCGATTCCCGCGGCGGTATAGGCGGCCCGCGCCCCGCCTTCGCCGATTGACCCGGCGAAGGCCTTCCATTTACACTCCCGCGCATGATTACGTCCAACGAGCTGCGCGCGAAATACATCGAATTCTTCAAGTCCAAGGGCCATGCCGAGATATCGGGCAAGTCCCTGATACCCGAGAACGATCCCTCGGTCCTCTTCACGACCGCGGGCATGCATCCCCTGGTCCCCTACCTCCTGGGCGAGCCCCATCCGGCGGGCAAGCGGCTCGTGGACTACCAGAAGTGCATCCGCACCGGCGACATCGAGGAGGTCGGCGACGAGAGCCACCTAACCTGCTTCGAGATGCTGGGGAACTGGTCCCTGGGCGACTACTTCAAGAAGGAGGCCATCGCCTTTTCCTGGGAATTCCTGACCTCCCCGAAGTGGCTCGGCCTCGATCCCGGGATGATTTCGGTCACCTGCTTCAAGGGCGACGAGAACGCCCCTCGAGACGAGGTCTCCGCCGAGGCCTGGAAGTCGCTCGGCGTTCCCGAGGACCGCATCGCCTACCTGGGCGCGGCCGACAATTGGTGGGCCGCCGGCCCCGTCGGCCCCTGCGGCGCCGACACCGAGATCTTCTATTGGGTCGGCGAGGGCAAGCCGCCGGCCGGCTCGAACAAGGGCAGCGACTCGAAGAACTGGATGGAGATCTGGAACAACGTCTTCATGGAGTTTAACCGCGCGGACGAGAAGACCCTGGCTAAGCTGCCCGCGCAGAACGTCGACACGGGCATGGGACTGGAGCGCACGGTCTGCATCCTCCAGGGCAAGAAGTCGGTCTACGACACCGAGGCCTTCGCGCCCATCCTCGCGGCCATCGCCTCGGTTTGCGGCTATTCCTACCACGGCGGCGATGCCGCCAAGGACAAGTCCATGCGGATCATCGCCGACCATATCCGCACGGCTACCTTCATCCTCGGCGACCCCAAGGCGGTGCTTCCGTCCAACGTGGGAGCGGGCTACGTGCTCCGCCGCGTCATCCGCCGCGCCGTGCGCCACGGCCGCAAGCTCGGCATAGAGGGAGCTTTCCTCTCGGGCCCCGCCGCCGCCGTCGTCGAGAACTTCTCCGGCCCCTATCCCGAGCTGGCCGAGAACCGCGCGCGGATCATGGACGAGCTCGCCAAGGAGGAGGCCAAATTCCTCGAGACCCTGGAGAAGGGCGAGAAGGAGTTCGAGAAGATGCTGCCGAACCTCCTTAAGAACCCCCAGAAGGTCATGTCGGGCCGCCTCGCCTTTAAGCTCTACGACACCTACGGCTTCCCCATCGAGCTGACCGAGGAGCTCGCCGCCGAGCAGGGCATGAAGGTGAACCGTCCCGAGTACGACGAGGCCTTCAAGAAGCACCAGGAGCTGTCGCGCGCCGGGTC
>CAYPHO010000222.1:0-5911 GCA_964410245.1 uncultured Treponemataceae bacterium
GCCGCAGGTCGAGATGTCTACGTCGACGCGGAAGGTGGCCAGGCCCGTGCTTTGATCGTACTCGGGATAGGTGTGGAAGGTTATGTGGCTCTTGTCGAGGTGGCCGACCACGCCGGGAGAGGAGATGACCGCCTGCTGCGGATCGCGCGCGGTCGGGGCGGCGTAGACGTTCTCCTCGTTGATCAGGGCGACGACGCTGGCGCCGCGGGGCTCGTAGTCCTGGGTCGAGACGTTGACGAGCCGGGCGCGGATGATGCGGGCCACGTCCTCGGTGATGGACTCGAGCCGGGCGGAGTTGTACTCCTCGTCGATGTACTCGAGGTACTCGATTTGCGATTCCCGGGATCTAGCGTAGCAGATGTCGTAGATGTTGAAGCTGAGCGACTTGGTAAGGTTGTTGAATCCGTCGAGCTTGATGGTCTGTCCCTTGACGCGCTTGATCAATCTGCCAGTTCCCTCCGATCGCTGGACTGCGTCCCTACAATAGCAGGTATCGGCGATAGGCACAAGGAAGAAGGCCGGCGCCGCGCCGCGAGCGGCCGCGCCCGGCACGTAGCAGGCCCCTAGGATCCGAGGCGGGCGGCGATCGCGCGCAGGTCCTCGTGGAGCTCGCGCTCGAGGTCCCGATCCTCGCCCTCCCAGGCCTCGTCAAGGTTCGCGCGGAAGCTGTACTCGAAGAAGATCGAGGAGATGATCCTGCCGTAGCTCGCGCAATCGGCCTCGTCGGCCAGCCTGCCCGAGTCCCGTAGGGCCTGGAGTATCGACGTGAAGAAAGCGCGGGGAGCGTCGAGGATGAATTTCTTCAGGCTGTCCCGCGCCGACTCGAAGGCGTACTGGCTGGTCATCAGGATGCGCCAGGTCAGGAGCACCGTGCGGTCGGTCGCGCCGAAGAAGCGCTTCGAGCCCGAGATAAGGAACTGGGCGAGGTCGAAGGGCCCTACCCCGACGATGTCGGCGACGGAGACCGGGGCGAAGCCCGGGCCGATCAGCCGCTCCTCGAGCTGCTTGAAGGCCTCGGCTAGAAGATCCGCTTTGTTCTTGAAGTGGTTGTACAGCGAAGCCTCGTTCAGGCCGAGCGAGCGCGTAATGTCCCGTATAGAAACGGCGTCGTAGCCGCGAACGGCGAATTGCTCGATCGCCGCGTTGAGGATCCTCTCCCGGGTGGGAACGGGGTCGAGCTCAGATTTCTTCGGTCTGCCCATAAGTGGATAATGCCCCTCTTCTAAAAAAAAGTCAACGTTTGTTGTTTTATCTTGACAAAACAAACAAACGTTGGTATATATTCACTCGACAGATATACCAAGGAGGTATAAAATGAAACAAACAACCGCCGCTCTACTCGCAATCGGGGCTTTATTCCTTATGGCATCGTGCGAATCCTCTACTAAAGGAGACGGGAAGGTGAAAAGCCTGTATAAAACAGAAGCCGGCCGACAGAAGTCCTTCGCGAGCTACGACCGGACCATGAGCCTGTGGAACGTGCCCTATTCCGAGGACTGGGTCGATACGGAGTACGGCAGGACCCACCTCGTGATCTGCGGCCCCGAGGATGGGGCCCCCCTCTTCTTCATCCCCGGCCTCTTCGCCGACGCGACCATGTGGTACCCGAATGCGGGAGCCTTCGCGGATCGCTACCGGGTTTTCTGCCTCGATTTAATTACGTATGGAGGGAAAAGCGAGCCCTCGGATAAGAAGGTCGCCTCCGTGGACGACTACGCGGCCTGGTTCGAGGCAATACTCCGGCATTACGGTTTCGAGAGCGTCGCCGTCGCGGGCCTGTCCTACGGCAGCTGGCTGTCCTTGTCCCTGGCCAAGGCCCGGCCCGACCTCATCGCGGCCGCCGTCCTTATGGACCCCTCCGAGACCTTCATGCCGATGGACGGCGATATCGCCTGGAAGGGCTTCTGGGAGTTCGCCTTCTTCCCGAGCAGGGCCAAGTACGTGAAGTTCTTCGATTGGATGGGCGGCGGCTATACCGATCCGCAGATGGAAGTCTGGTTCGAGCACATGCTCGACGTCGTCGAGCTGGGCAAGGCCAAGGTCAACTCGGTCCCGCAGCAGCGCGGCGCCTTGAAGCGCGAGGACCTCGCATCCGTGACGATGCCCGTGCTGATCATGGGCAGCGGCAAGCCCATCCTCTACAAGGATCCACAGGTCTTCGCCGCCGCCGCGCGGGAGGCCCTTCCCCATGCCGAGGTCGAGATCGTGGCCGATGCGGGACACGGGCTCAACATGGAAAAGCCGGACTACGTCAACGGCAGGGCCCTCGAGTTCCTGGCCGCGAACTACCTCTGAAGGAGAAAGGGATGAAATCGATCGTCGTCTACTATTCGCTGACCGGGAACAACGCCGCCCTCGCCGAGAAGGTCGCCTTCGAGCTGGGCGCCGAGTCGTTCCGGCTGGTCGAGAAGAAGGAAGGCCGGAGCACCAAGGACATCATAATCGACATGCTGCTCGAGAGGCGGCCCGAGCTTCGCGCCCTGCCGCCGAAGCTCGAGACCTATGACCTCGTGATCTTCATGGCGCCGATCTGGACCTTCCACCTGCCCTCGCCGCTCAAGACCTGCCTGAAGGGCCTGAAGTCCAAGCTGAGGAAGTACGCCTTCGTCTCCTTGTCGGGCGGCTCGCTCGGCCCGAACACGAAGATCGCGTCCGAGCTCGCGAAGCGCCTGGGCAAGGGCATGGCCCTCCAGCTCGACCTGAATATCGCGCACTACTGCGAGACCTCGGTCGACCCGAGCACGAAGGAAACGGCGGCCTATCTGGTCAAGGATCACCCGGCCGACCTCGAGCGCCTGTCCCGGATCTGCGTCGAGGCCCTGCGCGGCATCAGGGCCTAAAGGGCCCCCTCGCTAGGCCGCCGAAAAAAGGGCGGGCCGCGGAGGCCCGAACAGTTTCGTTCGAGGCTCCGCGGCCCGCGCCGCGCTCGTAATAAAGCTATCAGTACGAAAGGTTCTGCTCGAAGATCGTGCGGGGAGCCTTCTTCGCGTCGCTGGGATCCGAGAGGATCCAGCTTTCCTTGGTGCGCTGGCCGTTGGCGTTGAACTCCATGTTCGCCTCGAGCTTGAGCGTCTTGGCCTCGTAGACCATCTTCGTCTGGCAGATCTTGCCGGCGATGACCTTCCAGTCGTAGCTGTACGTGGCGTTGATTCCCTTGGACATCTTCTGGAACATCGCGCTGGCGCTATTGTAGCCCGAGTAGGTCTTCGCGAATCCCTCGGCCAGCTTCTCCTGGGAATAGAAGAAGCGCTTCAGGGCGAGGTTGTCCCAGCCCAGGGTCAGGGTGTTGTCGTCGTAGAAATAGCCGTTCGTGCCGTAGTAGGTCGTCTTCTTGACGAACTTGTCGTCGGCCCTGAACTGCACGGTGTAGTTCTCCAGGGAGATCGTGCGGTCGAAGTAGTACGGCGCCGAGAGCGGGGAGCTCTGGTACTTCCAATTAAAGGAGCGCTTGGAGATATCGGAGCGGATGGCGCCGGAGCCGGGCACGACCAGGGACTCGTACTCGACCTCGAGGAAGGCGACGCCGTTGACGGATACGCTCGCGGGAACCGCGAAGCCGCCCACGACCTTGTACTCGGTCTCCCAGACGATGAACTTCTTGTCCTTGCTCTTGAGGTCGACATACTCGGTCAGCTTCAGCTTGACGAGATTGCCCTTCTCGTCGTACGTGCACTCTTGATCGTAGGTGTTGACCAAGGGAGCCTTCGGATCATCCATGAGGGCGGAAGTCTGGAAGCTGGTCTTCATGGCGTCGTCGGCCCTGAAGCTGACGAAGTCGTCCGGCCCGACGAAGCCGGTAGTCGCGCAGGAAGAGGCGACGAGGGCCGCGGCCAGGACCGCTAGGATGCCGACGATTCGATTGCGCATGTATTCTCCTTTATTAGAACCGTATTAAAAGCCGGCGTCCCAACCGTCCCGAGCGCGCGGCCGCGAGGCCCCGCGCTCGGCGCCGCTAGAACAAGCCCGCCTTTTTCAATGAGTAATCGAGCGTCCGATCGCCCGATCCGTCGACGACCACCTCGTCGTAGTAATCCTTGTAGCCCCGAAGGATGAGCTTGATGCGGAGCTTGCCGCCCTTCTTCGCCTTCAGCTCGACTGGCGAGACTCCTATTTCCACATTGTCGACGATCACCTTCGCGCCCGCGGGCTTCGTTGCGATCTTCAGGACGATCGCGGAAGCGTCCGCAGCGGGCGCCAGCTTGACGTTGACCGAGGTCTCGACGCCGTCCTTGAACTCGATCCTCGTCTCGGAAGAGACGTAGCCGTCCTTCTCGACGACGAGCGGGGCGTCCCGCCTGATCATCTCGACCGTCAGCGGCGAGAGGCCGCGGTAGATGCCGTTGACGTAGACGCGGGCTCCCTCCGGGTCGCTGGTTATGGCGACCTTCTCCTTGCCGGCGCGCATGAAGTCGATCGCGTCGCGGATGGGGAGGGCGAGGTTGAAGTTGTGCCCGTAGAACTTGGCCGTGACGATGCCGACGACCTTCCCGTCCTTGCCGAAGACCGGCCCGCCGGAGTTGCCGGGATCGACCTGCGCGCTCAGGTCGAGCATGCGCCCGAGGCCGTCGATGTCCTGGTAGGCCTGGATGAAGCCGGGCGTCGACTTGAAGCTCATGCCCAGGGGAAAGCCGATGACCAGCACCTCGCTCATGATGGGCGGCTCGCCGCCCGAGGCGAGGTCGCAGGCCACGTCGAAGCTCCCGTCGATGCGCAGGAGCGCGACGTCGAGGTCGGCGCCCTCGTCGATCGACTCGATGCGCGCGACGTATTCCTTCACGTCCTTCGAGCCCGATCCATAGGGGAAGGTCACGATTATCGAGCGGCTCGCGGCCGAGGCGGCGTCTTGGACGACGTGGGCGCTGGTAAGGATGCCCCCCTTCTTGTCCACGAGGAAGCAACTACCGGAAGAAACGGGAGCTGTCCCGTCGCGGACCTCTATCTTGCCGACCACGGGACCGTATTTAGCGACTACCGAGGGCCAATCCTGGGAAAACGCGGGAAGGCAGGCCGCGACCAGCGACATGACGAAGAAAGCACGTAGTCTCATACCACCTCTTAAGACATACATGTACATATCGGTACTTTGTATAGAATCATTCACGCGCGAGCACGGTTTTTACCTCGGATCGCATCGCCTAACATTACCACAGACACGATATAGATATCGCTAATTGAGACTCCATACAATGGCGCGCCGAGAGACAGGCCGGAAAATATGGCGGCTATTCGGGAAGGAATGATTATTTATTTTCGAGGATTGGAATTAATCATATAACGAAAAATGCACGAGAGGGATCACATCCCCCTCGCGCAAGCTTGAGCGCTGCCCAGCCTTCTAGATACTCAGTTTTAGGCCGAGAAGCAGGCTCGATCCCCCGCTCTCGGGCTGGAAGCTCGCGGCGATCACCGGCGAAAGACCGAGGTCAGGCCCGGCGCTTATCTGAATGTCATAGTCGAGGGACATGTCGCTCATCCAGCGCAGCCGGGGGCCCTGGAGGTTGATGAACTCGAAAACGCCTCCGGCCAGGCCCAAGACGAAGCTGATCAAGAAACCTTCGGGACTCGGGTCATCGCTGTCGATGAATCCCGCTATCGCCGAGCCCAGCCCGAAGCCGGTCGACCAAAGAGCGAGATTCCAGGACTTCGCTCGGTTCGAGCTCGTGACATCGATGTCGTATTCCTTCTTCCAGTGCCTGGTCTTCGCGTCGAGCGAGAGGTTCCAGCAGAGGCCTCCTACGGCCATCGCCGACGCGCCGATCGAGCAAAAGGCGATTCTATCCTCGTCGCTCACCGCGTAAAGCGGCGCCGCGATGAGGCCATAGCCCGTCAGGTCGACGAGGGCGGAGGTCCAGATAGGGATGTCGATGGGAGCGGGATCTCCGCCGCCCACGAATATCTGGAAATCCTGGGA
>CAYPHO010000223.1:0-3382 GCA_964410245.1 uncultured Treponemataceae bacterium
GCGAGGCCTATTCCAAGGCCCTCGCCCTCGATCCCTCGCTGGCCGCGGCTTCGTACAACCTCGCGCGCGCCCTCGCCGAGTCGGGCGATTACAAGGGCGCGCTGGCGGCGCTGGACGACCTGGCCGGCAAGGATCCGGGCAACGCGCGGATCCTCTCCGCCCGAGCCTACGCCCTGTACCGCTCGGGCGACGCGAAGGCTGCTCTCGAGGCGTACCGCGAGGTCCTCGCCCTCGATCCCTACTCGCCCGACGGCGTCTACAACGCCGCCCTCCTCGAGTACGGCGCGGGGAACTACGCCGCCGCCGCGGAGGACCTCGAGCGCCTGACCAAGGCCAAGAGCGAGGACGGAGAGGCCTTCGCCCTCCTAGGCAGGGCCCTCGACCGCTCGGATCGGATCGAGGAGGCGCTGGCGGCCTACGAGCGGGCGCGGGAGCTCGGCAAGGCCTCCGCCGCAGACCTCGCCCGATTGGGCGCGATCCGCGAGGGGCGCAAAGAGTATCCCGAGGCGATGGACGCCTACGCCGCGGCCGTCAAGGCCGCGCCCAAGCTGGCCGATGCCTGGTTCTCGCTCGCCCGCCTAAGGCTCACGGTCGCCGGCGACGGCGAGCAGGGGCTGGCCGCGCTGAAGAGCGCCCTCGACGCCGGATTCTCGGGGGCCGAGGAGGCGCGGGCCCTCCTTGACGAGCCGACGCTGGTCGAGCGGGAGAAGGCGGTCGCCCTCCTCGAGGCGGCGGGCCTCTCCGAATGAGGCGGGGGAGGGCGCCGATCGCCGCGGCCGCGCTCGCGGCGGCCATCGCCGCCGGCTCTACCGCGTCCTGCGCGAGGGCCGTCGAGAGCGGCGACGCCGAGGGCAGGGCCGCCGCCCAGCGGGCGGCCGAGGCCGCGATCCCGACGGAGGCCGCCCCGCGAAGCGCCGTCGCCGATGCCGCCGGCCCGAATTCCCGATCGGTCGTCTTCAGGCTCTCGCCTCCGGGCGCGTCGCTCGTCGAGGCCGGCGCGGCGCTCGAATTGAGCAGCGGCGCGAACGGGACCAAGCTGGGCCTCCTAAAGCCGGGACGGCACTTCCTGGTCCTCGCCGCGCCCGGCTACGATTCGCGACTCCTCGACGTCGGCGTCGGCGAAGCGGTCGTCGAGGTCCAGGAAAAGCTCGAGCGCTCGGGCTCGCCGCTTAGGCTGGCGGGGATGGCGTCGACCGGCCGCAGGCCCAAGAGCGTCGCCTACACGCCCGACGGCCGCTACATACTGGCCCCGCTCCTGTCGGGGCGCGGGACGGACCTCTTCGACGCGTCGACCCTCGAGAGGGCCGGCCGCCTCGAGCCTCCCGAGGCTTACGCCAGGATCGAGGGCTTCGTCGAGAGCGCCGTCGTCATGAGCCTTCGCGAGATATGGGTCTCGCAGATGTACAACTCGCAAATCCACGCCTTCGACCTGGACAGCTTCGCGTACAAGGATAGCTTCCCCTCGGGAGGCTCCTATCCCAAGGTCATCGCCGTCTCGCCGGACGGGAGCCGCGCCTACGTCTCGAACTGGGTCAGCGAAGACCTCAGCGTCATCGACACCGCGACGAGGAAGCTCGCAGCGCGGATCAAGCTGGGCGGGACGCCGCGCGGCCTCGCCGCGAGCTCGGACGGCGCCTACCTGTACATAGCGCGCTTCGAGGGCGGCTCGATACTGAGGCTCAGGCTCTCGGACATGAGCCTCGAGACCTTCTACGCGCCGGACGGAGGGGCCAAGCGCCACCTCGTCCTCGACGAGGAGCGGGGACGGCTCTACGCCACGGATATGATCAGGGACTCGCTTTTCGCCTTCGACCTGAATACGGGATCGCGCATCGCCGAGGTAAAGCTCGGCCCGAATCCCAATACCTGCGCCCTCTCGCCCGACGGCCGGACGATCTACGCCTGCACACGAGGCACGAACAACGCCGAGGACTACGAGAAGGACGGCCCTGACGCGGGCGAGCTCGTCGCCGTCGACGCCGCGTCCTTCCGGGTCCTCGCCCGCCAGTGGGGCGGCGACCAGCCCACGGGCCTCGCCGTCTCGCCCGACGGCAAGCGCATTGTCTTCTCGGACTTCCTCGACATGAGGCTCGAGGCCTACGACCTCGTCGGCCCGATGGGGGCGCGGCCTTGAGCGCGCGCGTAAGCGCGGGAGCGGGCTCCGCGCCGGGCGCGGGCACGGCCGCTAGCGCGGGTACGGCCGCTAGCGGCCGCGAGGCCTACTGCCTCTTCCGCGGCCAGGAGATCGTCCTGAGCGCCGAGGGCCGGCTCCTCTTCGAGGGCGCCGTCCCCGATGAGCTCGCCGCGCGGGCCCTCGGCCGCCGCGACTTCCAGGGCCTGGGCCCGGCGGAAGGGACGCGTTGCGCCGCTCTGGCCCTGGACGAGGCGGCGGCGGCCTCTCTCGCCGCCGTGGGCCATGCGCGCATCGGATTGCGGCAGGCCCTTTCCGGCTACGACGAGGCCTCGGTCGCCTGCGTCCTTCGCGGGGCGGCCCTGCTCAATTGGCTCGAGGCCGCGAAGCGCTGCGGCGCCTGCGGCGGCGAGCTTCGTGACGTCGAGATCGAGGCTGGCGCGGCGTCGGGCGACGCCGGGGACGCGGTCGGCCGGAAGTGCGCCTCCTGCGGGCGCCTCTTCTTCCCCCGCATCTCGCCCGCCGTCATCGTCCTGGTGCGCAAGGAGGGGAAGGCCCTCCTGGCGCATAACGCGCGCTTCCCCGCCGGGCGCTTCGGGCTCATCGCGGGCTACGTCGAGGCCGGCGAGAGCCTGGAGGAGGCCGCCGCCCGCGAAGTCCGCGAGGAGGCCGGCATCGCCATACGCGATCTGCGCTACGTGAAGTCCCAGAGCTGGCCCTTCCCCGACTCGCTGATGGTCGCCTTCGAGGCCGAATGGGAATCCGGCGAGGCCAGGCCCGACGGCGTCGAGATAGCGGAGATACGATGGTGCGGCCACGACGAGCTGCCCGACATACCCCCGCCCGGCTCGGTAGCCCGATTCCTTATTGACCGATTCGCAGCCGAGGAGGGCGAAAAAGGAGCTTGATATGACGCGCAGAGCGATCTTAGTTCTCTTCGCCTCGATGCTCGCTTTCGGACTTCATGCCTACGATCTTAATCTAGTCAACCTGAAAGTGATCGGGAATATCGAAGCTTATACCGACGACCTAGCTTTCGCGATCGAGAATCGTTCCCACCTTTCGGTCTGGGTCGCGGACGATATGTGGAAGTCGAAGTACTCCAGGTCGGACTTAGTCGCGAGGATGGAAGCCTTCTACGCCAAGCTCCTCGCCGCTCCCGAGCCGGGCAATCAAGAATACCTCCTGCTCAAAGCCATCATCTCGGAGTACCTCTACAACCTGCAAGCGCACGAGTATTACGACGATGCA
>CAYPHO010000223.1:3482-5891 GCA_964410245.1 uncultured Treponemataceae bacterium
TCCTTCGACGAGCTGTACGTCCCATTCGAGAGCGAGGAGGGTACGGGCTTCTTGTCGAGACTGCTCGGCATGTGGCTGGTTCCGCAGGGGGAATGGGGCCTTAGCTACACGGGACTCGCGAAGGATACGTCGATAGTGAAGTTCCAATCGAAAAGCATCCGCCATAGCTCCGGCTCTACGATCACCTATTCGATCATGATGCTCAGCTCCTTAGGCGACGGAGGGGCGATGGCTGAGAAGTTCATGCATGGGCTTCCCAATCTGCGTCAGGTCGATATCCCGAACGACGAGGATGCCGAGATCTACGAATACGACGATCCCGGGACCTATCCGCAGATCGGCGGATCTCACGGCTACCTGGCCGTCATCCGCCGCGACTACCATGAGGGCATCGAAGCCGAGATCGAAAGGCCTTTCCGGCTGCCTACGGGCGACGGGCAGGAGAGCACCTGGTATTATGTCCTCAAGGAACAGTTCGCGCGGTATCGGGGAACGATAACGCACGTAATCCTGCTCGATACCTGCGAGTACATCTTCGAGGAATCGAAGAAGGACTTCTTCGACTTCATCGAGGCGAGCGAGTTCAGGTAGGCGATCGGCGCGGCGGCTCGCTATCGCCCGGCCGCGTCGGGCTCGCGGCGCCGCAGGCGATGGTGGACGCCCAGGAGGAGGAGGGCGGTGGGCAGGGCCGCGGCCGCCACGATCGCCGACCAGCCCGCGGCGCGCGGCTCCCCCGGGCCGAGCGAAAGGATCAGCTCGATCGCGGCGCAGGTCGCCGTACAGCCGATGAGGATGAAGGCGGCGATGTTGGGCCCGCGCCTCCTGGCCCTGACGCAGGCGAGGGCGGTCAAGCCGCCCGCCGCCATCGCCGCGAGGGCGATCGGCAGGGCGGTGGACAGGAACCATCCCGAAGCGCCGGTCAGCCGCTCGAGCGCCCAGAGATAGCCGACGATGGTCGCCCCCATGACCGGCAGGAATAGGGCGGGGCGCCGGTAGCTCAGCATGGGGAATCCGACGAGGATCCAAAAGGCGGCGGAAGAAATCAGGGATATGAGCGAGAAATCGAAGCGCCCGTCGCCCGAGTAGATCAGCAATTGAATGAAGGCGCTCAATGCGCAGGCGGCGCCTATGATCATCGAGGCGATGGCGAGGCCCCTGGCCGAGCGGTCGGCGGGAAGGGGAGAGCCGCACCTGGGGCAATTCGGGCTCCCGCCCACCGCCTCGGCCCCGCATTTCTCGCATAACGTCATGTCTTCAGTCCCCCCGTATGGAAGCTATAGCTTATAGACACGCCAAAGCTCCCTATCGGGTGCGCCGAAAACGAAGGAAATCGGCAGTTTCCCCTTCGCTCCCGCGACCGCCCGAACGACGGGACCGCCCGCGATGCGCTCTTCGCTCGAGTCTTGTGCATATTTATTCATGGCGGTACAGTAGCCTCCGGAGGAATTTCATGGCATTCTCGCTCGCTTTGTACCCCATCGCCTACCGAGCGCGCTTCGACGGGACGTCCTGGCGCGAGGAATTCATCGAGCAGCCCCACGGGACCCCGGCCGAGGAGGCCGCCCTTCCGGAGGCCGAGCGCGACGCGGCCTACGAGCGCCGCAACTGCTTCGCCGGCGTGCCCCTCGTCAATTACACGACCCAGTACGGGATGGGCTGCTTCGAGGGCTTGAAGGCCTTCCCGCAAAAGAAGCCCGGCTCGGGCTCTGGCCTCGCCATTTTCCGCGTCGACGAGAACGCCGGCCGCTTCGCCAGGTCGATGAAGGGCATGGGCATGCCCGCCTTCCCCGAGGAGCTGTTCGTCCGCGCCTGCGTCGAGGTCGCCTCGCGCAACGCCGCGCTCGGCTTCAAGCCTTCTTACGATCCGGCCTGGGAGGCCGACCATTTCGCCGGCGCCGAGGGCGTTTACCTCAGGCCCTTCTCCTACGCCGAGGGCGGGATCGGCGTCGGCATCTCGAAGAAGCCCTCGGTCTTCGTCGTCGCCACGCCCGTCGGCTCCTACTTCAAGCCGGGCTCGTCGTCGGCCGTCACCACCAAGCGCATCCGCGCCACCCCGAACGGCACCGGCTGGATCAAGGCGGACTCGAACTACGTCATCTCGGCCCTGGCCAAGAAGGAGGCCGAGGAGGCGGGCTACATGGAAGTCCTCTTCCTCGACGCGGTCGAGCGCAAGTACGTCGAGGAAGGGTCCTCCTGCAACGCCTTCTTCTACCTCAAGTCGGGCGAGCTGGTCACGCCCGAGCTGGGCGACACCATCCTGCCGGGCATCACGCGCAAGAGCGTGATCGAGCTGGCGCGCGCTTCCGGCATCAAGGTGTCGGAGCGCAAGATAGCGATAGACGAGGTCCTCTCCGAGGCCAAGGAAGTCTTCTTCACCGGCACCGCCGCGGGCGCGACCTTCGTCGAGTC
>CAYPHO010000224.1:0-4767 GCA_964410245.1 uncultured Treponemataceae bacterium
CCTGATCAAGAAGCAGGACCTCTCCGAGAACAAGGACGAGCCCTACGACGACGCGCTCAAGCGCTTCCAGGCTGGGCAGGAGGTCAAGGCCCTGGTCGTCGAGCTCAATCCCGATCGCCAGAAGCTCGGGCTGTCCATCCGCGATCTGGTACGCCGCCAGCAGCGCGAGGAGATCTCGCGCTTCATGCAGGACGACCGGAACGACGGCTTCACGCTCGGCGACCTTCTCAAGCAGAAGGACGACGACAAGAAGAACGGCTAGGGACCGGCGCCGCCCCCGGGCGGCGTCGCCCTAGTCGTCCGTCCAGGCGGCCGGCGGAATGCTCGACGTCATCGACCCGGCGAAATTCGGGACTCTCATCGAGATCAGCGCGCTGATCAACTCGAACTACGGCGACGCGACCTCGCTCCTCACCCAGATACTCGAGTCCGCGATGCTGCTGACCGAGGGGGAGTCCTCATCCCTCATCATCCACGACCGCGACATCGGCAAGCTCCGCTTCGAGATCGCCCTCGGCCCCAAGGGCCGGGACGTCAAGAAGTTCCTCCTCAATCCCGGGGAGGGCATCGCGGGCTGGGTCGCCATGCACGGCCGCGCCCTCATCGTCAACGACACCGACACCGACTCTCGCTTCTCCGCGGATATCTCCAAGTCGATAGGGTATCCGACCTACTCCATCCTCGCCGTGCCCATGCGGGTGCGCGAGGAGACCGTGGGCGTGATAGAGATCCTCAACAAGCGGCAGAAGAAGTACTTCACGCAGGACGACCTTCGATGGCTCGAGATCTTCGCGGTCCAGGCCGCCATAGCCATCGACAACGCCCGCTACCTCGAGCGGGCCCGCGACGAGATCCACTTCCTGCGCGAGCAGGTCCAGGCCGACAAGGGCTGGCACAACCTCATCGCGGAATCCCCCCTCATACTCGAGAAGCTCGACCTGATCGAGCGCGTCGCCAAGACGGACTCCTCGGTGCTCATCCTCGGCGAGTCGGGGGTCGGCAAGGAGCTCTTCGCGGAGCAGGTGCACCTGAAGTCCTCGCGAGCGGGCAAGAACTTCGTCCGCGTCAATTGCGCGGCCCTCCCGGAGGGCCTCCTCGAGAGCGAGCTCTTCGGCCACGTCAAGGGCGCCTTCACCGACGCCGTGCAGGACCGGAAGGGAAGGTTCGAGCTCGCGGACGGCGGCACCATCTTCCTCGACGAGGTCGGGGACCTGCCGCTCAAGCTCCAGGCCAAGCTCCTGCGCGTCCTGCAGCAGCGGACCTTCGAGCGCGTAGGCTCCAGCGATCCCGTGACGGTCGACGTCAGGATCGTCGCGGCGACCAACCGCGACATCGAGGCCCTGGTGGAATCCGGGGAGTTCCGCTCGGACCTCTATTACCGCCTCAACGTCCTCCCGCTCCACGTGCCGCCCCTCAGGCAGCGCAAGGAGGACATCCCCGCCCTAGCCGACTCCTTCCTGAAGCGCCTGTCGCGCGAGACGAACAAGCGCTTCTCCGGCTTCACCGAGGCGGCGATGGAGCTTATGCTCTCGTATTCCTGGCCCGGCAACGTGCGGGAGCTCGAGAACGCGGTCGAGCGCGCCGTCGTCATCGCGAAGGACTCGAGGATCGGCGCCCGGGACCTCCTCCTGGGTTCCGGCGCGGCGGACACCGACGAGTACAAGGGCAAGAGCCTCAAGGAGGCGCTCTCCATCTTCAAGCGCCATTTCATCCGGAAGGCCCTGGAAGACAATAGATGGAATCAGACCGAGACGGCCAAGGTCCTCGACATCCAGAGGACCTACCTATCCCGCCTCGTGAAAGAGCTCGAGATATCGAACCCCAAGGAGTAGCAGATATGGACGCAAGCAGCCGCAGCCAGCAGGGACGCGCCACCGAGACGAAGAGCTTCTACGCCTCCTTTTCCGATTTCCTCCGCAAGTACAGGATAGCCGTCATCGGCGCCTTCGCGGCCCTCATCGTAGCCGCGGCCGCGCTCGCGATCTTCTCCGCCGTCAACGACAAGGCGGCCGAGGCCTCAATGGGCAAGGCCGAGACCCTCATCGACGGCTACTCGGCCTATATCTCGGAGACCGACGAGGCCAAGAAGGCCGAGCTCGAGGCCTCGATCGCCGCCTCGGTCAAGGAGATAACCGCGAAATGGCCCAGGCTGTTCGCGGCCCAGCGGGCGCTGACGATCTCGGCCCGCATATACGAGTCGAAGAAGGACTGGGCATCGGCCGAGCGGGAGTGGCTCGCCGCCGCCCAAGCCGTCCCGACCTCGTACCTCGCCCCCATCGCCCTCCAGAACGCCGCGGCCGCCGCCGAGGAGCAGGGTTCCGCCGAGCGCGCGATCGAGCACTACAAGGCCGTTATCGAGAAGTACGGCGATACGGCCATCGGCCTCCCGCACGCGCATTTCTCGATCGCGAGGCTCTCCGAGGGAATCAAGGACTACGCCGGCGCCATGGAAAGCTACCAGAGGATAGTCTCGACCTGGCCGGACAGCGATTGGACAAAGCTTTCCATGGACCGTATAATCGCCTTGAAGTCGCGGGGCCTCGCGAAATAGCGCCGCTTTGACGCGGCGGGCGCTCGCGCCGGCCGCGTCGCGTCGAGGGCCCCGCCCGCGTTCCACGAGGAGGTGCACGCCATGGCCAAGAGGCGCTCGAAGCTCTTCGAGACGAGGATCTTCGGCTTCATCATCGCGGCCGCGGTCGTGGCCGTCGTCCTCGCGGTCGGGCAGGCGACTCCCATCATCGACGCCATCGAGGGCAAGGTCGTCGATAGCCATTTCCGCCTGAAGCTCAATCAGCAGGGCACCGCCGTCCAGGAAGGCTCCGTCTATTCCGAGCAGAACCCCCAGATCTCGCCCGACATCCTCATCATCGGCATCGACTCCTCCTCCCTCGCGAAGTACGGCAAGTGGCCCTTCCCGCGCACGAGGCACGCCGACCTCGTCAACGCGTTCTCCCGCATCAAGGACCAGTCGAGCCGGGAGAGCGCGCTGCTCCTCGACATCCTCTTCTCGGACCCCGATCAGGACGCCTCGATCGACGAGGAGCTCTCGCGGGCGATCTCGGGATCCGGGAGGGTCTTCCTCGAGACCGAGCTCAAGGCCGAGCCTAACGAGACGGCCGCGGCGGAGGATTTCGCCGCGAGGGAGCGGCTCATAATCGAGCGTCTCGGCTCGATCACCGACATTAAGGGCGACTGGCGGGGCATGCTGGGCTTCCACAGCGTGGAGCCCCCGCTGGCGGGCTACGCCGAGGCGATCGCCGGCTACGGCCACGCGAATTTCGTCCCCGACGCCGACACGATCTTCAGGCGCCAACCCCTCGTCGCCCGCGTCAGCGAGCTCGTCGAGGTGCTCAGGCTCGACTCGCTCCCCCCGGGTTACGCGGTCGACGCCAAGGCCTTCGAGCGCCTGGCCTGGATGGACAAGGCCGGCGCCTTCCACGACATAGACACGCCGGTCACGGCCGCGGGACTCGCGGCCCTGAAGCGCTCGATGGAGCGCGACGCGCCGCTTAAGATGGAAGCGGGGGAGGGCGGCGCCTCGGAGGCCGAGGAATTCCATATCGTTCGGAAGTATCGCGATACCTTCGTGCCCGCGATCACCCTCGCCCTCGCCGCCAACTATTTCGGCAAGGGCCTGGGGGACCTCGAGGTGGAGCTCGGCAAGCGGATACGCATTCCCTCGCCGACGATCCTCGATCCCGATACGGGCGATCGCGTCCCTTACGCCATACAGGCGCGCCCCGACGTATACGACGAGGAGGGCAACCTCGTATCCGAGGGAGCGTGGAAGGCCGTCGATAATATCGACATCCCGATCGACTCGAACGGCTGCATGCTCGTCAATTTCATGGGCACGCCGTCCAGCGACGCGGCCTCGGGCATCCAGACCTTCCCCGTCCGCTCCTACGCCGCCTACGCCGACAGGGCCCCGGCGGCCGACCCGGAGACCTGGCCCAGGACGAAGGCCGCGGGAAACAAGATCCTCATGGTCGGCGCCTTCTCCAGCGGCATGGCCGCCGATCAGAAGACGACGCCGGTGGGGCTCATGTTCGGCATCGAGATACACGCGAACGCGCTCAACACCATTATCATGGACAATTTCCTCAGGCCCCTGCCCGGGTGGGCGGACATGCTGATCCTCGCCGCGCTCGCCCTCGTCGTCGCCTTCGCCAGCTCGAGGCTGTCCACGCCGATCTCCTTCGCCGCGACGCTGGTCCTCCTCGCGGGGGGATACTTCGCGACGAACCTCGCCTTCGACTACGGATCCACCCTGGTCAACTTCAGCGCCCCCGCGCTCGCCATGATCTTCACCTTCCTGACCATCGTCGTCTACCGCGCGATGACCGAGGAGCGGGACAAGAAATTCATCCGCGCGACCTTCGGGAAATACGTCAGTCCCGAGGTCGTCGACCAGCTCGTCGAGGATCCGCCCGAGCTGGGAGGCGTAGACAAGGAATTGACCGTCATGTTCTCGGACATCCGCGGCTTCACCTCCCTGTCGGAGAGGATGACCCCGCAGGAGCTCATAAACCACCTCAACGTCTACCTGACCGCGATGACCGACATCATCCTCGAGTACGGCGGGACCCTGGACAAGTACATCGGCGACGCGATCATGGCCTTCTGGGGAGCTCCCCTGCGGCAGGACGACCATGCCGAGCGCGCCTGCATGTGCGCCCTGAGGCAGATGGAGAGGCTCGAGGAGCTTAACGCGACCTGGCCCGAGCCCTTGAGGATCAGCATCGGCATCGGCATCAATTCGGGCAT
>CAYPHO010000224.1:4777-5826 GCA_964410245.1 uncultured Treponemataceae bacterium
CCCACGCGGATGAACTACACGCTCGCGGGCGACAACGTGAACCTGGGCTCCAGGCTCGAGGGCACCAACAAGGAATACGGCACCTCGATCATCGTATCGGAAGCGACCTACGGGGCCGTCCACGAGCGTTTCCTCTTCCGCGAGCTGGACAATATCCGCGTGAAGGGCAAGAACAAGCCCGTGGGCATCTACGAGCTGATCGACTCGCTCGGCGGGATCAAGCCGCCGAGCGCCGAGAAGAGGAAGGGGAGGGGTGCCTCGAGATAGGATCGGCCGGCTCGGCAAGGAGTCGGCCGGCCGACGCCAGGCGCTCTCGCTGGCGACGGCGCTCGCGGCGGCTGCGCTCCTCGCGTCCTGCGGGCTCGAGACGGTCGTCATCTACGAGTCGCCGGGCTTCACGGACGACGCGGGGCGGCTTACGCTCAGCCACGACGCCGCGAACGAGAGCGATCCCAGCTTCCTCGGCTACGAGATCTACTACCGCGCCTACGACAGCTCCGAGGCCGCCGATACCGACCGCAAGGCGATCGAGGCGGCTATCGACCAGGATTCCGCGACGCCGGATTCCTGCATGAGCAAGCTCGAGTCCTTGAAATTCCGACGGATGACGAACGCGGTCGGATCGGACGAGCGCCCGCGCTTCAGGACTTCGATCTTCATCGCCGACAAGCTGGCTATCTTCTACGGCGCCTCGGGCTGGGATATAGCCGACGTAGCTCCGGACGAAGACGACATCAAGCGCTGGACCAGTCAATCATTCAATTCTACATACTACCCCGACGACGAGGATTACGCGGGGTCGTCGACGCTCGTTAGCCCGAATCCCGCCTATTTCGTCTTCTTCGCCGTCGCGTACGGCTTCGACATAGTCTCGGGCTTCAAGGAGGTCCACAGCTATCCGAAGGGGACCGGGAACGTGGTCGAGATCCCGCTCGGCTAGCGGGGAAGCCCCATTTTTTCACGGCTATTACTTCGCATAATGTGCATTCTGTCTACCGCCAAGCACTAGCAAAACCAGAACACGGCTAGGCTCCTCGGTACGCATCGAA
>CAYPHO010000225.1:0-5798 GCA_964410245.1 uncultured Treponemataceae bacterium
ACAAGCTCGGGCGCCTGCGCGTCCGCGACGTCCTGTGCATGGGCTGCGGCATGGACGAGATGCCCCGCCCGAGCGCGGACTGGATCCGCGATTTCCTGGCCGTCCCCGTCGTTCACGAACCCGGCTCGGCCTTCATGTATAACAGCACGGGCTCGACCCTCCTGGGCGCGATCGTCAAGCGCAAGACCGGCATGGGGCTCCACGACTGGCTCGCGTCGCGGCTCTTCGGCAAGATCGGCGTCGACGCGGACAATCTGCGCTGGCTGCGCATGCCGAACGGGACCGAGGTCGGGGGCGGCGGCCTCTTCTCGACGACCGAGGATAACCTGCGCCTGATGCGGCTTTACGCCCTCGGGGGCCTGTGTGAAGGCGAGCGCATACTGGCCGAGGACTACGTCAGGCTGGCGACCACCAAGCGCATCGACAGCGCGAGCGAGCGGGCGGTGAATCCTCCCGCCGAGGACAACTTCCTGGGATACGGATTCCAGATGTGGATGTGCAAGCCCGAGGGAGCCTACCGCGCCGACGGCGCCATGGGCCAGTTCTCCATCGTCTTCCCCAAGCAGGACCTCATCGTCGCGGTCAACGAGACGGCCAAGGACGGCTGGTGGGCCCAGCGGAGCCTCGACGCGATCTACGGCGCCCTCCTGCCCGCCCTGGCGGAGGGCGAGCTGCCCCGCGACGACGAGGCTACCGGCCGCCTGGCCTATAGGCTCCAGCGCCTGGCTATCGCGCGCCCCGTCTATGCGCCCTATAGTCCCATGGCCGCGCGGGTATCCGGGAAGCGCTACGAGATAGCGGAGGGCGCAGTCTTCGAGCTGCGCATGGGCAGCTTCATGTCGCCGAGCGCGACGGCTCCCAAGATCAGCGCCTTCTGTTTCGACTTCTCCGGCGGGAACTGCGTTCTCGAGATCGAGGAGGAAGGGCGGACGCTGCGCCTGGAGGTCGGCCTCGACGGGACGCGCAGGCTGAGCGTCCTGCCGCCCGCGGGCGGTCCCGAGACCATGCTGTACCTAAGCGGATCCTGGGCGGCCCCAGATCGCTTCGTGCTCGCCGCGCGATGGGTCGAGACTTGCTTCGAGCGCGCTCACGGCTTCTCCTTCGCCGAGGGCTCGGTCCTCGCGGATACGTCGACGACGACGGGATTCGTCTTCCCCGGCGCGAGGAAGCCCGATCCCGCGCCCGCCGTCCCGCGGCCGCGAGGAGGCTCCGATTGACAGCGGCGAGACGCAGGGCGTAGAGTTGGGCCCCAGATGCCGACTATAAAGGACGTAGCGCTGCTCGCCGGGGTCACCGTCACTACCGTGTCCCGCGTGCTCAACAACAAAGGCTACATCAGCGACCAGACCCGCAAGAAGGTCGGGGACGCGATGAAGGAGCTGGACTACGTGCCGAACGAGATGGCCCGGTCCCTGCTCAAGCAGCGCTCCAGCATCATCGGCCTCATCGTTCCCGCCGTCAGCCATCCCTTCTTCGGGGAGCTGGCCACGCACGTCGAGTACTACGCCTACGAGCTGGGCTACAAGATCCTCCAGTGCAACTCGCGCCTGGACAGCGACAAGGAGCGCGAGTATATCGACATGCTCAAGCGGCACAAGGTGGACGGCATCATCATGGGAAGCCACACGCTCGACGTCCACGAGTACCGGAGCCTCTCGATGCCCATCGTGACGATCGACCGCAAGATCGACGACCGCATACCCTCGGTCTCCTCCGACAACCGCCAGGGAGGGCTCCTGGCCACGCGGCGGCTTATAGCGCGCGGCTGCCGGAAGCTCGCCATGATCACCGGCAGCCTCCAGCTCGATATGCTGGCCAACCAGAGGTGCACCGCCTTCGTCTCCGAGGCCGAGGCGCGCGGCGTCGAGCACATCGTGATCCAGACCAACCTCGACGTCCTCGACTACGCCCAGTACGGGGCCCTGGTCGACGAGCTCTTCGCCGAGCACCCGGACGTCGACGGGGTCTTCGCCAGCGACGTGAAGGCGGCCCACGTACTGCAGGCCTGCGCCCGCTTGGGAAGGAACGTGCCCCGCGACGTCAAGATCGTCGGCTACGACGACACGCAGATCGCCTCGCTCCTGACGCCCCGGCTCACCACGGTGCGCCAGCCGAAGGAAGCGATGGCCAAGCTCGCGATAGAGACCCTGGTCAAGCAGATTCGAGGCGAGAGCTACTCGCTCGAGACTGTATTACCCGTAGAGCTCATCGACAGAGAGAGCGCGTAATTTCGAACGAGGCCCGCGGCCTGGCTTAGCCCACGCACAGGCTGATTATTGTGCCGAAAATGTCAATCGTTTACCTTTGATTTACAACGAATTCTCTGGTTGTCGATCTCGCCCAAATTGAAAACCAGATCTTATTATATTTATAACAAACATTTAAAGACGGCGCTCCTCACCCGGAATAACCAAATCAGTCGCTTATATTTAACGTTTGACATACATAATAAATTAATTTAGGATGATTCTGTCGAATCGATCAAGCTCGACGCTATTTCATTTCAAGGAGGGGATATGCGCATGTCAAGAAAAGGTCTTCTGACAGCCGCCCTAGCGATTTTCGCCGTTTCGGCCGCGCTCTCTCAGGGGACGGTGCTCAAGCCGCCCTTCGGCAAGGAACCGATCGTGCTCAACGCCTACTTCGAAACGGGATTCGACATCCCGTTCAAGCTGGCGGAGGAATTCTCCCGGCAGTACCCGAACGTGACTTGGGACATCAAGCAGGACCAGTTCGCCAATCTCATCAACGTGGCTCCGCGGCTCCTCGCCGGCGACAACCCGCCCGACCTCATCCGCCTGCCGACCATGGTCTCCTTCGCCAAGCAAGGGCTCTTGATGAACCTGGACGCCTACGCGAAGTCCGAGGGCTGGGCCAAGTGGCCGGTCCCCCAGCTGGACCAGAACAGGATCGCGGCGGACGGAACCCGGGGATCGGGAGCCCTCTACGCCATGGGCCTCAATTACAGCCTGACCGGTATCTTCTACAACAAGAAGCTCGCCGCCCAGATCGGGATGAAGGCCCCGCCCAAGACCCTCGCCGAGTTCGAGTCGCTGCTGGCCAAGGCCAAGGCCGCGAAGCTCCTGCCCATCATGGAGTGGGGCAGCGCGAAGAGCGGCATGGGCCTCGCCTTCCCCCTGCAGGCGATCATGGCCTCGGTCGGGCCCGTCGGGCCCATCAACGACTGGATCTTCCAGAAGAAGGGCGCGACGATCAACACGCCCAGTAACTTGAAGGCGGCCAAGGTCCTCGAGGCGTGGATCAAGAAAGGCTACTTCCCGCCCGACATCAACGCGATCGAGTACACCGACGCGGCCGACCGCTTCACCAAGGGCGAGGGCGTCTTCACCTTCAACGGCGACTGGCAGAACCCCGCCTACGAGGCGGCGATGCCCGGTAACGTCGGCTTCTTCCTGATGCCGCCCGAGAAGGCGGGAGGCAGCCCCGCGGCCATGTCGGCCCCCCTTACCTACGGCATCGCGGCGAAGGCCAAGAACGCCGACGCGGCCGCCTTCTTCTTCACTTGGGTGGCTTCCGACCCGGTAGCCCGCCAGATCAACGTCGACATCGGCGGATCGAACCCCGGCGGCCCGGCCAGCGCGTCGGTGCCGAAGGTCAAGGCCGGCTCGGTCACGAACGAGACCCTCGCGGCCGGCGTCGTGGTCGGCAAGGCCGGGACCGCGATGGACTTCATCGCCAACTCGACGAGCTCGATCTTCGCCCAGGGCTGGACTCCCGAGCTCCAGAAGATGGTCGGCGGCAGGCAGACGGCCGCGGGACTGCTGAAGGCCGTTCAGGCCGAGTACTTGAGGCAGCTGGCCGAGTAAGGCGCCGCCGCGGCGCCCGAGCGGCGACGCCGAAGGAGAGAAGTGGACCGTGAGCGATATCTCGACTCCTAAGGACGACCGCGCGGCTTCGCGGCCGCGGCGCACCTACCTGCAAAGGGGGGTGCGCCGCGACGGCCTCGTCGGATGGCTATTCGTACTTCCCGCCCTCCTCATGTACGCCGTCTTCGAGCTCGTGCCGATGGCGATGAGCGTCCTGTACTCGCTCTTCAAATGGAACGGGATCGGGGCCATGACCTGGGCGGGACTGCATAACTACGCGACCGTGCTCGGCGTGCCGAACCTCCTTGGCAGCATCGGCAACGCGTTCAAGCTCGTCGTATTCTTCAGCGTGATCCCGGTGGGCCTGGGGCTGATCGTCGCGAGCGTCATGCGCCGCGTAGCCGCGGGCGCGCTGGGATCGGTCGCCAGGACCGTCCTCTTCCTGCCCCAGATCATCCCGCTGGTCGCGGCCGGGATTATCTGGGGCTGGCTCCTCGCCCTTCCCGGCCTTATAAACGAGCTCCTGCGCTCGGTAGGGCTGGGCGCGGCCGCCCGCGCCTGGCTCGGCGACTTCGATTGGGCGCTCCCCGCCGTCGGCATGATCGGGGTCTGGGTCCTCCTTGGATTCTGCACGGTGCTCCTCGAGACCGGCATGTCCAAGATCGATCCGTCCCTCTACGAGTCGGCGCGGATCGACGGCGCCGGATGGCTCAGGGAGTTCTTCTCGATTACCGTTCCCTTGCTCAGGCAGGAGATCGGCGTGTGCCTGACCGTAACCGTGATCGCCGCCCTCTCCGCCTTCGACATCGTCTATGTCTCTACGGCGGGGGGGCCGGGCAACTCGACCGCCGTGCCGGGAGTCCAGATCTACATACTGGCCTTCACCGAGCAGCGGATCGGCACGGCCTCCGCCTTGGCCGTCATGCTCATGATCCTGGTCATCATAGTCATCCTGCCGATCCAGCGGCTTTCCAGGGAGGCCGCCCGATGAAGATAGGACGCGGAGAGATCGTATCCGGGAGGACCTTCCTGCTCGCCCTGATGCTGCTGACCATACTGCCCTTCATCAGCATCTTCACCACGGCGCTGTATCCCTCGGGCAGCATCCCGAACGGGCTCGCCCTGCCCTCCGATCCCCAGTGGAGCAACTTCGTCGAGGCCTTCAAGGTATCGAACATGGCCCGGCTGCTCGCCTCGAGCTCCTTCATCGTGATCGCCGTCGTGCCGATCGCCCTGATCATCTCGACTATGGCGGCCTTCGCCATCGGCCTCCTGCGGATACCGGGCTCGAAATTCCTGCTCGCGCTCTTCGTGCTCGGGCTCACCCTCCCCTTCGGGGGGATCATCGTGCCCCTGTACTACCTGGAGCGCTGGATGGGCATCTACAATACGCGCCTCGCGATCGCGCTGCCCCTCGTCGGCCTGTACATGCCCTTCGCAGTGTTCTGGATGCGGGCGCATTTCATAACCATGTCCTCGGAGATATCCGAGGCCGCGCGCCTCGACGGCGCGACGACCTGGGACCTGTTCTGGAAGATACACCTGCCCCTCGCGCGGGCGCCCGTCGCGTCCCTCGGGATACTCATGTCGGTGTGGACCTGGAACCAGTTCCTACTGGCCCTGGTCCTCGTCGAAGATCCCTTGAACCGGACCATGGCCGGCGCCCTGGGAGCCTTCCAAGGCCACTACGCGACCAACGTGCCCCTCCTGTGCGCGGGAACCGTGCTCATCCTCGTGCCGACTCTCCTGGTCTTCGTGCTCTTCCAGCGCCAGATCATCGCGGCGCTGCTGCAGGGGGCGGTCAAGGGCTAGGCGAGCGCTCCGCTTTGCGCCTTCGGCGCAGATTTCAAGGAATGAGTTGGACGTCCTCGCTTTCTGCGAAGCGCGGTTCAAGTCCTCTTCGCCGCCTTAAATACGAAGAGCCCGATCTTTCGATCGGGCTCTTCTAGGTTCTGCGGCGAAGAGGACTTG
>CAYPHO010000226.1:0-5793 GCA_964410245.1 uncultured Treponemataceae bacterium
CCAGCGAGAAGCACTTCAAGACGGTCGTCGACAAGATGTCCGAGGGCTTCCGCCTGGAATCCAGCCGCATCGCGCGCGATTCGATCATCCGCCGATAAAGCCGGGCCGGGATCGCCGGCGCGCGCCGGCCAAGAGTAAGCGGACGCGGGGGAACCGCGGCCTGCGCAGCGCGCGCCCGCGCGCCGCTCGGCTCTATATCGCGAGCCTTTCCTAATTCGCGATATGGTACTTAATCTTCTTCGATAGATTCAGCATGGCTATCCACGCGGCGCTGAACAGCAAGGTACATGCTATGTTGAAGATGCCCGAGCGAATTATGCTCGAGGCTATTTCCTTATCGATATTCCCGGAAGCTTCCGCCATCCTATACAAGATTTCGCTCGTGAAGGCGAAGGCCAAATACGCGACCCTTACGCTTAAGTAAATATTGTTTATCAGCAAGAGTTGTTTTTTCGCCTTCCGTATGAAGACCGCATCCACTATAGGAAAGATATACGCGACGGGAATAACCGCGAAATACGCTATCTTCAAGTACGGCATCCTAGAAACATGCAAGGGCGCCATGAATGTCATCCAGACCGCTAACGAGAGGTCGATGACCAGCACCATGAAAAACAGCACTTCCAGCAAGGCCGGGAATTTAGATTCCTCGTATATGTCGATAATGTCCCTCATGCACGCTCCAAGAACTTCAGCGTATAGAGCTGGATGCCGCCGAAATACTCCGCCTGGAGCGCGGCGGCGGCCTTCCCCACGTAGCGATAATGCCAGGACTCCCAGTCGTAGCCGGTGACGGCCGTCATCCCCTTCGGAAACGACAGCGAGAAGCCGAAGCGGGCGGCGTTGGCCTCGAGCCAGCGCGAGGCGGCGGTCTCGGCGAAGGCGTCGGAGATCGAGCCGAAGTCGATCGCCGTCCCCAGCTGGTGCTGCGAATGCCCGGGCTCGGCCGATACCATCAGGGCCGCCTCGCGCCCCATCTCGCGGACGTGGCGGGAAAAGACCTCGACCTGGTACTCGTAGGAGCGATAGGCCGAGGACACGAGGAGCGTCACGCCCTCGGCGCGGGCGGCCTCGTCCATGGCCTTCATGGCCTCGAAGGCCGGCCGGGCGAGGCGGTGCCCGGCCCTCGATAGCGAGAGGCCCGTACCGTCCAGCGCGACGAGGTCCCGCGGCGCGTAGCCCTCGGGCAGGGCCCTCGCCTTGTCGAGCGGGGCGAGCATATCGAGGTCGGCGGCGCGGTCGGCGAGGGCGGCGGCGAGGAGCTCGCCGAAGCGCTCCGGCGCGGCCTCGATCCGCGACCGCGCCTCGAGGGCGGCGGCGGCGGGCAGGGCGGCGCCCAGGGCCTCGAGGACGCGAGCGCCGACCGCCGGGACCTCCTTCGCGGGAGGGGTCCGGGCCGGCCGGGAAGGCTCGCCGCCCTTCTTGCACGCGGCCGAGCCGAGGACAATTACCGCGCAGGCGAGCGCGCAGATCGCCGAAGAGCCTCGCATGCGGCCACGATACCTGATCGGCCGCCGCGGATAAAGGGGCCCGGCCGCCCCTTGCGCCGTCCGCGTCCCTTCGCCATCCTGGTTCCCATGCGTACGGAAGCCTACGCCGCGCTCGCCTCGATCCGCGACGAGTTCAAGTCCCTCGTATCGGGCTGGTCCTCCGAGCACCCCTATCTCCTCGCGCTGCAGGACAAGATCCGCGCCTCGCTGGGCTACGACGACTACCGCGTCGAGACGCCGATCGTCTACAACCGGGCCCTCGACGACGTCCGGCCGGACTCCGATATCAAGATCATCCTCGTCGCCGACAATCCGGGGAAGAACGAGCAGCTCGCGGCGAATCAACGCTATCTCGTCGGCCAATCGGGCAAGCTCGCCGAGGGCTGGATGAGGCGCGAGCTCGGCATCGACTTCCGGCGCGAGGTCCTCATCCTCAACAAGACGCCGGTCCATACTCCCAAGACGGCCGAGCTCGGCGCTCTCGTAAGGGGCGCGGGCATCAGGAGGGAGCGGCTCGAGGCCCTGCTGGCGGGATCGCAGGCCGCGATGGCCGATCTCGCCTGGAGGCTCTTCGAGGCGCTGCGCGGCGGGGCCGTCGGCCTGCGCCGAGACCCGAGCGATACGCGTAGCGGCTCGCGAAATGAGTCGCGTAGCGGCTCATTATGGCCGGTCCTCTGGATCTCCGGCCTCGGCGAGCTCAAGAACGGCGGCCTCTTCGAGCCCTACCGCGACGAGCTCGCGCGCCGCATGTCCCGCGCCCCGGAAGCCCTCGTCTCCTCGGCCTGGGCCTTCAACCACTTCTCGATGAACCAGTTCGCGATCGAGATCCGAAAGAAGGCGCGGCCTGGCGAGGGCACGATCGAGGCGCTCGCTCGCGTCGGAGGGGAGAACCGGAAGCGGATATTCGGTATATAATCGAGGGGAGTCATAGTGAGTTGGGACAACTTGGTCATTCTGCTTATAGCGGGCAACGGCTTCGCGCTCCTCGCCTTCGGAATAGGGCAGCTGCTCATAAAGGGCAAGCGGGCTGTCAATTACTGGAGCTTCGCCTTCTTCACCTACTCGGCCCTAGTCTTCATGTATTTGGCCGCAGCCAGATCGGGGATCTTCTCCTTGTCGCCCGTCCTGACCTGGATGGATTTCCCCATCGTCGGCATAGCGGGGCCGCTCTTCTTCTTCTACTTCTCCCGGCTGGTCGATCCCGAATACCGCTTCAGCTGGAAGGAGCAGTGGCTCTTCGCGCCGGTCGTACTCTTCCTACTAGCGACGCCCTTCGCGCTCGCGATGCCGAGCGAGGAATCACGCTCGCTCGCATACCACGCATCGAGCGCCTCGACACTGTGGGTGATCTTCTGCTGCGCCCGCTTCCTCTCGAAGGCGGCCAGGATCGCGAGAAGTACGCCCCCTTCCGTCGAAGCCAGGCGCCTGCGCTTCCTTATCGCGATCACGAGAAGCGCGATCGCCTGGGCGGTACTGTCCATCTTCTCTGAGCTAAGCGGGCGGGGCATCGCGGCCCTAGCTTTGACGGCGACCGTCCTGATCATAGCGCTCTACTTCTACCACCTGCGCCATCCCGAATTGCTCGCGCCGAGCCCGCCGGCCAACGCGGCGGAACGGCTGCACGGCAGGTCGAAGGTGTCGGGGCTCGACGTGGAATCGGCCATCGCGCGGCTGGCGCGGACGATGGAAGAGGACAGGCCCTATCTCCAGGACGACCTATCCCTCTCCACGCTCGCGGCCAAGTTCGACCTTAGCCCTCACCAGCTTTCGGAGATCCTCAACCGCGAGATGGGCACGACCTTCAAGACGTACATAAACCGGTATCGCGTAGACGAAGTCCGGCGTATCCTGCGCGATGCGCCCGAGGCTTCGATCATCGACGTCGCCCTCGAGTGCGGGTTCCGCTCCAAATCATCCTTCAACAAGCTGTTCAAGGATGAAACGGGGACCACGCCGACCGAGTACCGCCGCCGGGCGGGGACGGGCGGCGGCGGGAGCGAGTACCGCCGCCGTTAGTACGAGACCGCCGCCGCGTTCGTATAACTACCGCTAGGCCAGCTCGCATAAGGAACGGCGACGAAGGCGCCGTTCCCGTAGGCGATCGTCTTCCAATCGGCGCTCGAGGGAAGAGTCACGGCCTCCCATGTCCTGCCGCCGTCGGCGGAATAGGCCGCGCTCGTCGCGCTGCTAACGCCCGAATACACGCGCGAGGCGGCGACGAAGACGCCATCGCCGTAGGCTACAGCCTCCCAATTACCGCTCTCGGGGAGCGTGGCTGGACTCCAGGTCGCGCCGCCGTCGAGCGAATAGGCAGCGTTGCTCGAACAGTCGGAGAGGGCGACGAAAGAGCCCCCGCCGCAGGCTGTCTCGATCCAAAGCCCGCTCGAGGGGAGCGTCGCGGCGCTCCATGTCTCGCCGCCATCGGCGGAATAGGCCGCTAAATCCGTGCCGATCGCAAGGGCCACGAAGTTACCATCGCCGTAAGCGAGCGACGACCATGGGCCTTCCGAGGGCAGGGTCGCGGAAGACCAGCTCTTGCCGTCGACCGAACGGGCGGCGGCCGCGCTCTGATTAGCGGGGAGGGCCACGAAGGCGCCGCCGCCGTAGGCAAGGGCCATCCAATTCCCGCTCGATGGGAGAGTCGAGGCTGTCCATGTTTCCCCGCCGTCCTCGGAGTAGGCCGCGTCGTCAGTATAATCGTTCCCTTCGCCGCTATTCGGAAGGGCGACGAAAACGCTGTCTCCATAGGCCAGCGATATCCATTTGTCCTGCGATGGCAGCGTCGAGGCGATCCAATTAATCCCCCCGTCGACGGAATAGGCGGCCTTGGTCGAGCCTTCGCCGCTCATGCCCCAGGCTGCGGCGACAAAGCGCCCGTCGCCGTATGCGGCAGCCTGCCAATAATCCGCGGAAGGCAGTGTCGCGGCGCCCCATGTCCGGCCGCCGTCCGAAGAATGGGCCGCTTCCTGAGAACCGCCGCCTTCCGATTGACGGGCGATCGCGACGAAGGAGCCATCGCCGAAAAGCGCGGTCTGCCAGTAGCGTTCCGCGGGAAGCGTCGCCGCGTTCCAGACCTTGCCCGCCGTCGGGGGCGCATCCGCCGGGCCGCCGGAACCGCCCGAGCAGGAGCCGAGTGATATGACGAGTATCGCGAGCGAGAAGAGGCCGAGAATTCCGCCGCTTTCGGTATAGCGTTTCTGAGACACAGGGCCCTCCTGGCTAAAGTCGAGCCTAAATTACCCCATGCCCGGCGCGACTGCGTCCTGGTCTATAACTTAGGACGAAAAGACCTACGCGGCCGGTTTCTCAGGTCGAGGGCCATGCGGCCGCGCTCGGGCCGGAAGCCCGAGCGCTCGTAGATCCTGCGGGAGTCCTCGGTGGGCTGGAGCGTTATCCGACATAGGCCGAGCTCGCGGGCCTCCGCGAGCGCCGCGGCCACGAGGGACGCCCCGAGGCCGCGGCGCCGGAAGGCAGGCCGGACGTAGACGTTCATCAGCTCGGCCTCGCGGGCGGCCTCGCCGCCTTCGGGAACGCCGGCGCGGGAGGGGCCGCCCGCGCCGGCCGCCGCCAGGCGGAGGGCGGCCTGCCCGACCGCCCTCCCCTCCTCTTCCGCGATCCAGGCGACGAGGGCGCCCGACTCGAGGTCGGGCCCGAGCAGCTCCGCCAACTCGGCGGCGCGCTCGGCCTCGTCCGCGGAGCCGGAATCGCGCGTTATGCGCTCGAACTCGATCCGCATCTCGACGATCGCGCCCAGGTCGCCGGGTCCGGCGCGCCTGATCGCGCCCAATCAGCGCCCCTTGGCCTTGGTCCTGATGTAGATCTGCTTGCCCTGGTCGGTCGGGCTGGCGCGCTCGTCGATGTCGAAGATGCCCGAGGCCTTGATCAGGTCGCCGAGCTTACGGAAGCCGTAGTTGCGCGGGTCGAACTCGGGCTGGCGGTTCATGATGTATGTGCCGACCGAGCCCAGGTAGGCGTAGCCGAACTCGTCGGCCGCGTCCTCCACCGCCGCGCGCATGAGGTTCGCGGCCTTGCGGTCCAGCTTGATGTCGGCGGCCGGCTTGGGCCTCTCGCGCCCGCCCGCGGCCTCGCGCTCTTCCTCGCTCTCGCGCAGGATCTCGGTATAGATGAACTTGTCGCAGGCGGCGACGAAGGGCTTTGGCGTCTTGCGCTGGCCGAAGCCCAGGACGAGCTTGCCGTCCTCGCGCAGGCGCATCGCGATGCGCGTGAAGTCCGAGTCGCTGGAGACGACGCAGAAGCCGTCGAGGTTCTCGGTGTAGAGGAGGTCCATCGCGTCGATGATCAT
>CAYPHO010000227.1:0-5744 GCA_964410245.1 uncultured Treponemataceae bacterium
TGATCTTGAGCTTGGGTATGACGGGAAGGGCCATGAAGGACAGGGTCATGAGGGGCGTTCGGTTCGACAGGCCCTCGGCCTCGAAGAGCCTCTCGAAGGCGCGCAGGCGCTCGACTACGAAGTCAGCCCCGCGGTCGCTCATAAGGCCGGCGACGGGCAGGGGCAGGTCCAGGAGGACCTCGTCCCCGACGGCGTAGACCAGGCCGCCCTTCATCTTATTGAGGTGGCGCGCCGCCTTGAAGATGGACCGGTCGTCGACGCCGGCGACGATCATGTTGTGCGAGTCGTGCGAGACCGTGAGTCCCAGGGCGCCCCGCTTGAGCCCCAATCCCGAGATGAAGCCCTTGCCGATGTTCCCCGATCCCGTGTGGCGCTCGATGACGAAGATCTTGAGGATGTCGCGCTCGACGTCCGAGACGCAGAGCCCCTCGTCCAGCTTGGGCGGGGCCGCGATCGAGTCGGTGACGATCGAGTCGGGCCGGGCGGCGATGACGCGGACCGCGGGCGGCGCCTTCGATCCCTCGGCGGCGCCCTCGGGATAGGGAATGCGGAAATCCTCCTCGGTCAGCCACTTGATGTTGACCGAGTCGCGGGTCGGGCTCGACCTTTCGGGCGTCTCGGCGAGGCTCTGTCCCTCCTCGGCCACGAGGACTCCGTCCTTGTAGACCGACCTGGCCCTGAAGTCGGCGAAGGAGTCGAAGACGACGAAGTCGGCCTTGCAGCCGGGGGCTACCGCGCCCGAGCCGCGCAGGCCGAACCATCGGGCGGGGTTCAGGGACGCGATGCGGAAGGCGTCGACGGGATCGACGCCGCCCTCCAGGAGGAGCCGGAGGGCGTGATCCATGTGCCCCTCGTCGACCAGGTCGTTCGGGTGCCGGTCGTCCGAGCAGATGAGGAAGCGCGAGGCCGTCGCCGGGGTGACCGCCGGCAGGAGGCTGCGCAGGTCGCGGGCCGTCGAGCCCTCGCGCAGCATGACGTACATGCCCTTCGAGATCTTCTCCAGGGCCTCGCCCGGACTAGTGCACTCGTGGTCCGAGCCGATCCCCGCCGCGATGTAGGCCGACAAGTCCCCGCCGGAGAGGCCGGGCGCGTGGCCGTCGACGGGCCGCGCGGCGTCCCGGAAGATCGCGATCTTGTCGAGGAGCCTCTGGTCCTTGTACAGGACGCCGGGGTAGTTCATGACTTCGCCCAGGCCGAGGACGCGCGGCTCGCGGAGGAAGGGGTACATGTCCGAGGCGTACAGCGAGGCGCCCGAGGTGTCGAACTCGGTCGCGGGCACGCAGGAGGGCACCATGAGGTACACGTCGACGCTCAGGCCCTCGCTCGCCGAGAGCATGTAGCGCATGCCCTCGTAGCCCATGACGTTGGCGATCTCGTGGGGGTCGGCGACGATGGCCGTAGTGCCGCGGGGCGAGACCAGACGCGCGTACTGCGGCGGGGTAAGCATCGAGGACTCGATATGGACATGGGAATCGACGAGGCCGGGCGCGAGGTACATGCCCTTGAGGTCGCGGGTCTTCTCGGCCCGGAGCCCGTCGTCGATCCCGACCACGCAGCCCCGGTAGACCGAGACCGTGGCCCCGCGCCGTATCTCGCCGCGCAGGAGGTCGACCAGCGAGCAGTTCACTAGATTCAGGTCGCAGCTGACCGCGCCTCGCGCGGCGTCGATGAGGTCCTTGTTCGTGGTCATGATTGCCTCGCCTCGCGCGTCATGCGGACAATTCTAGTCCGCCGCGGCGCCCGCGGCAATGAGCGAATATCGAGAAGTCCGGGTTAGTTGCCCTTGGAGACGTAGGCCTCGGCGCACTGGGGCATGGCCTTGAGGCGGCCCAGCCATCCCTCGGCCTCGGCCTTGGTCGCGTAGGGCCCGACCCGGACTCGGTACCAGCTCTTGCCGACGAGGTCCTTCACGCTGATATGGGTGGCGATGCCCTTCTCGGACAGAGTCTCTTTGAGGTCGTCGGCCCTGCCGCGGCTGGTGAAGCTGGCGGCCTGGATCCAATAATCGGCCTTGATCTTCGGCGCGGCCTTTGCCGGGCTCTGTACCTTGGCGAGGGCGGGAGCCTTCTTCGCCGCGGGAGCCTTCTTCGCAACGGGCGCTTTAGCGGCCGGGGCCTTAGGCGCGGGCGCTTTAGCGGGTGCCTTGCCCGCCTCGGGCTTCGAAGCGGGAGCCTGCTGGGCGACGGTATTCTCGGACGCCGCCTGGGCGGGCGCGGCCGGAAGGGCGCCTTCCGCGGCGGGGGACAGGGGGGCGCCGTAGACGACATAGGAGGTGCCGTCGGGGCCGACCGTCGTGGTCGTCATGTCCTCGAGGGGGAGGTTCAGGGGCGCGGAAAGGTAGTCCTGGGGATAAAGGGCCTTGGGCGCGGCGACATTGCCGATCGTGGCGGGCGCGGCGGCGCCGCCCGAGCGCGGGGCGAAGAGGAAGAAGCCCGCCCCGATGAGGACGAGGCCGAAGACGCAGGCCGAGACGGAGATCCAAAGCAGCTTCTTGCGTTCCTCGGACATCGGCGAATACCCTCCACGGGACCGTCCCCCGCCGGGGATTCGGCCTCCTTTTGCGTATCGGCATTCCGCGAGGCCGAGTCAAGGCCAAAGTCGCCGGCCGCCCTCAATCCTTCTCGAAGCGCGTCCCTAATGCGGCAATAATGCCGCCCTCGTCTGGTACCCGCGCTCCGGGCGAGAGCCGCCGGCCGCCCCGGGGCCGTCCTCAATCCTTCTCGAAGTGCGTCCCCAAGGCCGCCGGAGGTTTCGCGTTCATGGCCCGGAGTATCCGGGCGACCGCTCGGCGAGGGCGCTCGGGCAGGCGCGACAGGAGGCTCTCGACCCATTCCGCGTTGCCCAGGTTCACGAAGAGCAGGGTCAGGATCATGAGGGGGAAGGGCGCGACCTGGAGGACCTGGGAGGGGATGCCCGGCAGGCTCGGCTGGAGCACCAGCCCCAGCCACTGGAGGAGGGCGAAGAGGTAGGCGCCCAGGGCGACGCGGATCGGGCTCCAGCCGCCGAATATGGTGATGGCCAGGGCTATCCAGCCGATGCCGTCCAATCCCGTGATCGTGCCCTTCCAGCCGGCCTTGATCGACAGCGAGTACATGGGCCCGGCGAGACCTGCTATCGCGCCGCCGGCTATCGTGTACAGGTAGCGCAGTCCCGCGACGTTCGCCCCGCGGGCGTGGGCCGCGGCGGGCCGCTCGCCTAGGCCGCGCAGGACGAGGCCGGGCCTCGTCTTGTTGACGTAGAGCCAGGACAGGATTATCAGGGCGAAGCTCAAGTATGTCATGGGATCCTGGTTGAAGAGGAGCTGGCCGAGGACGGGGATGTCCTTCAGCGCCGGGATCGGCGCCGTCGTGAGCCGCGGCCCGGGGAGTCCCATTATCGGATTGCCCAGGAAGTAGGAGAGGTCGCGGCACAGGAGGGCGAGGACGAAGCCCACGGCGACCTGGGACTGCTTAAGCGTGATGCTCGACAGGGCGACGATAGCCGACACCGCCGCGCCGATAGCCGCGCCCGCCAGGAAGCCCAGGACCATGCTCTTGGTCGCCAGGGCGACCGCGAAGCTTCCCATCGCGGACAGGAGGATCATCCCGTTCATCGACAGGTTCGTGACCCCCGCCCGCTCCGATATCGTCTCGCCGATCGACGCGAAGACCACGGGGCCGGCCGAGGCCAGTACGCCCGCGAGCCCGATGACTATGAGCTCGAAGCTCATGGCGTCCTCCTTCGGCGCATCGAGGCCAGCCGGGAGCGCAGTCCCTCGCCCAGGATGACGAAGAGCACGATGGTGCCCTGCAGGACTCCCGAGAGCGCCGAATCGAGCTTGAGCACGATGGGCAGCTGGATCGAGCCGACGTTGAGGGCCGCGAAGAAGAGGGCGACGGGCGCGGCCAGCGCCGCGCTGAAGTTCACGAGCATACCGACCATAAGGCCGAGGTAGCCGTAGCCCGAGGATATCGAGGGTATGAGGCGGTGGTAGACCGCGGTCACCTGGACCGCCCCGGCGATGCCCGCCAGGGCCCCGCAGATCGCGAAGGAGGCCATCATGTACTGCCAGGTCGGCACGCCCAGGAGGAAGGCCGCGCGCGCGTTCTTGCCCGTGGCCTTCAGCCTGAGGCCGAAGCGCGTGCCCCGCAGGAGGACGAAGACCAGGACGATCGCGGCTATCGCCAGGGCGACGGCGATGGGCGCGAGCCGCGACTGCTCGCTCAGGGTCGGCAGCCACAGTTTCTTATCGAAGGGCAGGGTCCCGGACATCGAAGCGACGCCGGGCCGCTTCCAAGGCCCGAAGATCAGCCAGATGTTGATCGCCGTCGCGACGTAGTTGAGGCCCAGGCCGCCGAAGATCTCGTTGACGCCGCCGAAGGTCTTCAGGGCGCCCACCAGCATGGCCCAAAGGGCGCCGCCCGCCATGCCCGCGGCGAAGGCGAAGGCGATCGCCAGCGCGGGCGAGAGCTCGGTTCCCTGGCAGGATCGCAGGGCCCAGGTCGCGAAGACGGCTCCCAGCGTTATCTGCCCCTCGATGCCGATGTTCCACAGCCCGACCGTGAAGGTCATGAGGAGGCCCGAGGTGACCAGGAGCAGCGGCACCCATGCGACGACGACGTCCGCCGCCATGGTCCAGGTTCCCGCCGCGCCGCGGGCGATGCTGGCGTAGGCGGCGAAGGGCGGGGCGCCGGTGGCCGCCAGGACAACGGTGGTGATGCCGAGGGCGGCGATCACCGCCGCCGCCCGGGCGAGGGGCTTTATCGAGAGCGGATTACGCACCGGCGGCCTCCGCTCGCGCGGACCGGGGGAAGGCGCCGCTCCAGCGCTCCCATCCCTTCCCGCCGATCAATGCGCCCAGCTCCTCGACGCCGAGCTCATCGGCCTCGAGGGGAGGGGAGACCCGGCCCGCGAAGAAGACGACCACCCTGTCGGAGTACTGGAGTATCTCGTCGAGGTCGGAAGAGATGAACACGATAGCCGTTCCTCCCGCGCACCTCTCCTTGAGCTTCGACCAGACGTAGGCCGTCGACTCGATGTCGAGGCCCCGCGTCGGGTGCTCCACCAGGACGAGCCGCAGGTCGTCGCGGAGGAGCGAGAGGAGGGCGCGCTGCTGATTCCCGCCCGACAGGGCCTCGACGGGGCTGTCGGGCACGCCTTTGATGTTGAATGCCTCGATTCGCTCTCGCGCCCGCTCGCGGGCGGCCTTCCGGTCGATGAAGAAGCCCCCGCGCGCGTCCCTCGCGCCTCCCCGCGAGAGCTCGGCGAGGACGTAGTGATCGGAAATAGTCAGGCCCGGCACCAGGCCCTCCTCCAGCCGAGCGGCGGGCAGGTAGCCGACCCCCCGGCGCTTGTACTCGTGGTGGGAGCGGCCGGTCAGCTCCGTCCCGCCCAGGCAGATCGCGCCCGCGACGGGCCGCTCGAGCCCCGCGCAGGAGGAGAGGAAGAGGGATTGGCCCGAGCCCTCCATGCCCGCGAGCCCGATGGTCTCGCCGGCGCATACCGAGAGGTCGAGCCCCTTGATCTGCAGGCGGATCGAATCGAGGCAGAGGCCCCTCGCCGACAGTACCGCGGAGCCGGCCTCGGCGCGGAGGCGGGAGGGCTTCGGCAGCTCCTTGCCGAACATCATGCCGATCAGGAGCTCGGCGTCGAAGGGCTTCGAGGCGATTCCCTCGAGCCTTCCCTGCCGGAGCACGGCCGCCCGGTCGCAGAGGGCCTCGACGTCCTCGAGCTTGTGCGAGACGAAGAGCACCGTCATGCCCTCG
>CAYPHO010000228.1:0-5739 GCA_964410245.1 uncultured Treponemataceae bacterium
GCCAAGAGCGGCGCCATGGAGAGGCTGGGCAACCTCGTCTACCTGCTTCCTTACGGCCTCGAGGCGATCGCGGTTGCGCTCGCCCGGCGGCGCCGCCCGAGGACGCACATCGTCGTAATCGATGCCGTCTTCTGGCCGCTGATCGGCCTCCCTATCTTCGCCATAGCCTACCGATGCATCCTCGGTGTCTCGCTGGAAACCGTCGTCATGACTCTCTTGAAAGTCTGGCTGGCGGGACTATTCAACGCCTACGTCGCCGGCCTTTGCGCCGAGTCGCGAATCGCGGACCGGATACTGGGCGAGCCGAGGCGCGAGCGAGTCGACACGGGCCGCTTCATCATGAACCGGCTCAGCGTCCTCCTGCTTCCCCTGGCCTTCCTCGGGCTTTTCGGTACGGTGAGCGCTTTCTGGCGCCAAGCGGAGAAGACCCTGGCTTTCCGCGCGGCGATCGGCCTCGAAGCGGCGCGCTACGAGCTCGAGCGATCGGCCCCAGGCTGAGCCCCGGCCGAGATCGCGGCCGCGCTGGAGGCCCGGACCTTCGATCCCGACGGCCGCTACGAGCTCGTCCGTCCGGGGAACCCATCGGGGGAGCGAATCGTCGAGCCCTGGATCGACGGACTCTTCCGGAGCAAGCCGGCGAAGGGGCCCCATCCCACCGACGTATGGCGGTACTCGGAGATCTTCGGCGAGACAGGGCGGGAGGGCGCGGCGGTCCGCTTCGTCGTCTCCTTCGAACCGACATTCCTGACCGTCTATCGGATCTACGCGATCGCGCTGGGACTCTGCCTCGGCCTCATCTACGGCTCCTACGCGATCGCGTACCTGACCGCCCGCGCCCTCGCCCGCCGAACTCGCCGGCTAGTCGAGGCCGCGAAGAGGCTTCCCGCGAGGATCGAGCGCGGGGAACCGATTGACATCCCCCATTCAGACGTGGAGGAGCTCGCCGCCCTCTCGGGAGAGTTCGAGGATGCCGCGGCGAGGCTGCGCTCGCTCTTCTCTGAGCTGCAGGCGTCGCGCGACGGGCTCGAGTCGGCAGTCGCGACGCGGACCGAGGAGCTCGAGCGTAGATCGGAGGAAGTACGGCTCCTGCTCGCGAAGGTCGAGGGCGAGCGCGAGGCGGAGCGTAAGCGCGTGGCGCGAGAGCTCCACGACGAGCTCGGGCAGGGCATCACCGCCCTCGGCATGGCGCTGTACCTCGTCGAGCGCCACATCGGCGCCGCGGACGGCAAGGCGGCGGAGAAGATCGCGCAGATGCGCGAGCTGCTCGACGGATTATCCGAGAGCATGCGGCGCCTCATCGCCGACCTCCGTCCGAGCGTCCTCGACCGCTTGGGCCTGCCGGAGGCGCTCGCCCGGCTCGCCGCGGAGGGAACGGAGCGCGCGGGCGCGCGCTTCGAGAGCGATTGCGCGCTGAGCGAGGGGCTCGTCCTCGGCGACGAGCTTATTTCGACGGCCTATCGCGTAGCCCAGGAGGCACTATCGAACGCGCTGCGCCACTCGGGAAGCCCGGTCGTCCGCCTCCGCCTGCGCGCGGGGGCGGAGGAGCTCGTCCTCGAGGTGGAGGACGAGGGCTCGGGATTCGATCCGTCCGCGGGCAACCCCGCCGGAGCGGGCGCCGGGCGACGCTCATTCGGCATCCTCGGCATGAGAGAGCGATGCAGGGCCATGGGCGGATCGCTCTCCATAGCCTCGTCCCCGGGGAAAGGCACGCTCGTCCGGGCGGTCTTCCCATTCGCCGCAAAGGAGAGCGGATGCGAGTACTGATCGCAGACGACCACCCTTTCATCCGGAAGGGCATCAGGGAGACCCTCGGCGAGTCCCTCGGCATTCTCGAGATAACGGAAGCCGAGGACGGCCTGTCCGCGTACGAGCTGCTGACGACCCGGCCATTCGACCTCGCGATCGTGGACATCTCGATGCCGGGCAAGGACGGGCTCGAGCTCGTCAAGGAAGCCCTCGCTCTCCGCCCGGGCCTTCCCTTCATCGTCATGAGCGTGTATTCGGAGCGCGAGTTCGCTCAGCGCGCCTACCGCGCGGGAGCCAGGGGCTACCTCGCCAAGTCGAGCCCGCCCGGTCAGTTCATCGAGGCGGTGAGGCGCGTCCTCGGCGGAGGAACCTACGTGAGCCCCGAGTACGCGGAGCTCCTGGTGCGGCGCGAGGGCCGGGGATCCGGCGACGAGAGTCCCGAGGACAGCCTAACGGACCGCGAGCTCGCGGTGCTGCGCCTCATCGCCTCCGGGAAGGCCCTCACGGAGATAGGGCGGGAGCTGAATCTATCCGTCAAGACCGTGAGCACGTACAAGAGCCGCGCCATGGAGAAGCTGGGGCTGGGGACCAACGCCGAGCTCATCGCCTACGCCCTCGAACGCGGCCTCGGCTGATCCGCCCATCCGTAAGAAACTTCCTACAAGCGAATCGGACAGATCCTTCCTTGCCTCGGCGCCCCTTCCTACCGTCCTCGGGATGGAATGGGCATAGGCTTGAGAAAGATTCTATCTCGCGGAGACGGCGGATCAACGGAGCCGCGCCTCTCGCAAGGAGGGACATATGTCGGAACGAAGGGAAATGAAGCTCGCGGCGAAGCTTTTAATCAGCTTCTCGGCGGTCGTCGCCGTAGCCGTCGCCATCGGCGCATTCGGCATCGCCAACATCTCGAGGGTGAATGGATTCCTCACTTCGCTGTACACCACGAACCTGCTGCCGATCCAGCAGATCACGGAGGCGAACGAGCAGGCGCTGTTCCACAATCGAGGCGCATATCGGCTCATAATCGAGACGGACGCCCAATCCATGCAGGCCATCCTGGCGGACGGCGATAAGTACGTCGCCGAGGCCCAAAAACAGCTCGATCTTTACCAGAAGGCGTTGTCCAGCGACGAGGAGAAGGAGCTTTTCACGAAGCTCCAGTCGCAGCTGTCGGATTACCTCGGCAAATACGAGACGCTCGAGGCCATGACCCTGGCGAATCGGAACTCCGAGGCGAACGCCTTCATGGCCAAGACGCTCAGGCCGTCGTTCAACGCATTGAGCGAGACCATCGCCGGGCTCATCGCTCTCAATGTCGACTACGCGGACAAAGCCAACGCGGCCGGCGATGTCGCTGTGCGCGGCATTAACATCTTGATGGCCTTCCTCATCGCCGTCGGTACGGCCGCGGGCGTGATCCTCGCCCTGCTCATCACCCGTTCTATTACAAAGTCCGTCGGCGGAGAGCCCGGCGCCATCGCCGCCATGGCGGAGCGCATCGCCGCGGGCGATCTCGAGACAGGAGCGGATGCGGGCAAGAAGCTCTCCGGCATCAACAAGTCACTCGTCGAGATGGGAGGGAAGCTCCGGGAGATCGTCGGATCCGTGCAGTCCGCCGTAGGCCAGGTGGCCGCGGGCAGCGAGCAGATCAGCTCGACCGCGCAGCAGATGAGCCAGGGAGCCACCGAGCAGGCCGCGAGCGCCGAGGAGGTCTCTTCCTCGATCGAGGAGATGGCGGCCACTATCAAGCAGAACACCGACAACTCCACGACGACGGAGCAGATCTCCAAGAAGGCCGCGGTGGACGCGACCGAGGGCGGCCAGGCGGTGAACGAAGCCGTCGATGCGATGAAGGTCATCGCGGACAAAGTAGACATCATCAACGAGATAGCCAGGCAGACCAACCTCCTCGCGCTCAACGCGGCGATAGAGGCGGCTCGCGCGGGCGAGGCGGGCAAGGGCTTCGCCGTCGTCGCGAGCGAGGTGCGCAAGCTCGCCGAGCGCTCGCAGAAGGCGGCCGGGGAGATCACCGAGCTGTCCGCCCAGACGGTCCGGAACTCCGCTCGCGCCGGCGAGGTCATCGGGCGCATCGTCCCCGACATCAAGAAGACCGCCGACCTGGTCCAGGAGATCGCGTCCGCGTCCAAGGAGCAATCCGTCGGTACCGACCAGGTCAGCCAGGCGATGGTCCAGCTCGACACGGTGATACAGCAGAACGCGTCGGCGAGCGAGGAGATGGCCTCTATGGCCGAGGAGCTCTCCAGCCAGGCCGTCCAGCTGACCGAGACCATGTCCTTCTTCAAGATGGAGGGCACGCTCGCCGCATCGGCCGTTTCCAAGCGGAATTCCCATGTCGCGCGCGCCGCGGGATCTCAGTCCGAGCGGCGCCGCGCGGTTCAAGCGCCAGCGGCGAGCGCTTCCAAGACCTCCATCGTACCGGCCGACCGCAAGGGCGCCGACGACGGCGAGTTCGAAGAGTTTTAATCGGGAGGAAGCCATGTCGGAGATACTCGCGCAACAGTACCTGACCGTAACGCTGGATAATTCGCTCTACGCGCTTCCCGTAGCCCGCGTCCTCGAGGTGCTCGAGCGCTCGCGGATCACCAAGCTGCCCCGGACCGCGGCCTACATGAAAGGCCTCATAGACCTCCGCGGCCGGGGCATACCCGTCCTGGACATGAGGCTGCGCTTCGGGATGCCGGAAGCCGCGGAGACCGACGATACCGCGATCGTCGTCGTCGAGCTCGCGGGTGAGGATGGAGTCGCGATGATCGGCCTCATCGCCGACGCCGTGCACGAGGTCCTCGAGATCGCCCCGGCCGAGATCGAGCCGGCGCCGCGCTTCGGCGTCGGGCCGGCGGCAGCCTTCCTCTCGGGCGTCTCTCGCGTCAAGAACGGGGAGTTCGTACTCATCCTCGAGCTCGACCGCGTCTTCGACGGCGAGGATCTCGGCCTGTGCCTCGCGGCCGAGGCCGTGGAAGCTTAATCCTTCCGCGGAGGAATGACGCGATGCGCGCCCTCGTCGTGGACGATCATCGGCTCGCGCGCCGCTTCGCGCGCGAGATCCTCCTGGAGGAATGCGGCTTTTCCGAAGTCGAGGAGGCGGCGACGGGCCTCGAGGCCCTCGCCCTCCTCGACGAGAAGAGCTTCGACCTCGCGGTCGTGGACATATCGATGCCGGGCATGGACGGGCTCGCGATGATCGAGGTCGCCCGACATCGCCTGCCCTGCCAGGCCTTCATCGTGATGAGCGCTCTCGAGGAGCCCGATTACGCGCGGCGCGCGCGCGAGCTCGGCGCCGACTTCGTGCCGAAGGGCCGATCCCCTGAGATGCTGGTCGAGGCCGTCCGCCGGGCGCTCTCCGACAGTCGCTAACGGGGAGGGCGGCGAATCGCCGTCATCGGACAAGGCCTCGTCGCGAGAACCCTTTCGCGAGGAAGGGACCGATCACTCGGCGCCGCCGACCTTGAAATCCCGGATGCGCTCGCCGATCCGCTTGGTGGACTCGTTATTCCTTTGGCCTAGCCTATTCAGCTCCTCGCTCGCCGAGCGGATCTCGTCGATTCCGGAGGAGAGCTCTCCCAAGCCGCTCGTCACGCTCGCCGAGATATCGCGGATCAGGGCTACGGTCCGCGCGAAGCCGCCGAGCATCTCCGCCATCTCGGAGTTGCCCCCGCTTACGTCGCGCGAGATATCGGACAACTGGGCGGTCGATTCCAGTATTTGCCCGCTGCCCTCCGAAAGCTCGCTCATCGCCCGGGCGATACGGTCGAAGGTATCGGTAAAATCGCTCACCTCGCGGCTGATCATCTCGAAAGAGGAGCTGAGCGCGGACTCGGCCTCGATGGTCTGTCCGATCTTCGATACGGCGTCGGCGATGTTCTTGCTGATGACCGCGGAATTCTCGCCGGTCGATTCCGACAGCTTGCGGATCTCGTCGGCGACGACGGAAAAGCCCTTCCCGGCCTCGCCGGCGTGCGCGGCCTCGATCGA
>CAYPHO010000229.1:0-5664 GCA_964410245.1 uncultured Treponemataceae bacterium
TGGTCGGGTCATAGAACCAGACGTTGTCGTCCTCCTTCAGGTAGCCCTGGCCCTTCGAGGCCTCGGGAAGCTGTACCAGGATGAGGAACTGCTTCTTGTCGTCGCGCCGGAACATGCGGATCTGCGAGACGGACTGCTTCTCGCCGGGCTTCTCGCTGGCGATGGTGAAGACGCCGGAGAAGTCCATGCCGGAGAAGTCCTCGATCCTGTCGAGCTCGAGGACCATGGCCCTGAAGTCGGGCTGGGCGGCCAGGGCGGTCGGCGCGGCCGCGATCGCCGCGGCCGCGATGACGGCCATATACGCTATGCGCTTCATCGTGTGTCTCCTTGGGGGCTTACTTGCTCGTCCTGAGGGCGACGGCGGGCTCGAGCCTCGAGGCCTTCCTCGCGGGAAGGAATGCCGCCAGCAAGGTCAGGACGAGGACTATGGCGAAGTCTAGGACCGTCTGCCCGACGCCGACCGAGAAGGTCAGGTGGCCCGAGCGAAGGAAGAGCGAGAAGAAGGTCGCGGTCCCGAAGTCGAACAGCGAGAGGACGGCCATGACGAGAGCCGAGAAGGCCAGCCCCGCGATGGTGCCTCCGGCCGCGAGGAAGCCGGCCTCGAAGAGGAAGAGGCGCTTAACGCTCGGCCGCTGCATCCCCAGCGAACGCATCGTGCCGATTTCCTTGATCCGCTCGTACATCACCATGCGGAAGGTGTTGGAGATGCCCACCATGATGATGAGGAAGAGGACCGCCAGGATGACGACGCTCGCCGTATTGATCACGCCCGACACCTGCTCGACCTGCGAGATCATGTCGTTGATGGTGAAGACGCGGTACTTGGTCCCCTCCCAGGTCTCCTTCTTCGCCAGCTTGTTGAGCTTCATGTAGCGGGATTGCATCATCGCGGCGGCGCCGGAGCCCGACGAGGCCGCGGCCTCGTCGGCGGGCAGCTCGAAGACCTGGGCCCGCGGCTTAAGGGCGGCCACGAGCGCGTCCTTGGCGCTCTCGGCCTTGGTCAGGTCGTCGAGCATGATGCCGTATAGCTGGTACTCGTTCGGCCCAAGGGCGAGCAGCTCGTTGAAGTAGTCCTGGCTCGCGTAGGCGATCATGTTGGAGAAGATGCCCATGTCGAAGGTCAATCCGCGCAGGGTAAACTCGCCGACGTTGTTCTGCCCGGCCACGGTCTTGAGCTGCAGGAGCACCTTGTCCCCGACCTGGGCCTTGATCTTCTTGGCCACCTTCTCGGAGAGGACGAGGGACTTGGGCTGCAAGAGGTCCTCGTAGCTGCCCTCCTTCAGGACCAGGCGCTTGCGGAGGTAGGTCTCGCCGGCGAAGTCGGCGCCGTACACGGCCTGGTTCGACTTCTTGCCCTCGAATACGACCGTCGTATCCGCGGCCGACCGCCTCTGCACGAGGCGCGAGTCGATCCCGGAGGCCGCGAGGGCCTCGTTGACGGCCTTGTCGTCGCGGATGATCTCGAGGACCTTCTTGCTCTCGGATTTCTCCACTCCCTCGACGAAGACGTGGCCCGCGAAGAGGTCCGCCATGTTGCCCGCCAGGTTGCCGATGAAGGCGCCGGCGAAGCCGTTGATGACCGTGACGATCATGATGCCGAAGGCGATGGCCCCGCCGAGCAGGAAGCTCCGCTTCTTCTGGCGGTTCAGGTTCTTGAAGGCTATCTTGATGAGCGTGTTCACGTCGCTCTCCTACTCGGTCTGCATCGCCCGGACGGGCTCAATCTTAAGCGCGACCGAGACGGGGTAGAGGTGGGCCAGGTAGCCCACGAAGAAGACCATGATTATGGTCGAGACGAAAGATCCGACGCGGGGCACCAGGTGGAGGACCTCGCCGCCGAACAGGAGCTCGACGATGCTGTTGCCGGCCTGGATGCCGAGAGCGTTGAGGATCCACGCCGACGCCATCGCCAGGGCCGATCCGACCAGGCCGAAGAAGATCGTCAAGGCCAGGGTCTCGGCGAGGAACATCTTGCGGATGTAGCCCCGCTGCGCCCCCAATGCGCGCATCGTGCCGATCTCCCCGGTCCGCTCGATGACCGAGACGACGAGGGTGTTCATCATGATGATGACCGCGACGATGGAAACGATGATGATCGCTATGATGAAGATCGCGCGTATGTAGTAGGCGAACTTCCCCGCCGATCCGGCGGCGCCCTGCCAGTTGGTTACCCTGGCGTCGATGCCCGCGTCCGCGAGCTTGGCCGTCGTCGCGGCGATGAAGGCGGGCGCCGCGTCCGAGTTCTTAAGGCGGACGAAGATGAAGTTCCAGGCGCCCGTATCGGCCTTGTTCAGCTCCTCGCGCTTGGACGTATCGCCGAGCGACTTGGCCAGGCCCTCGAGGTCGACCGCCTTGACGGGGGCCGACGAATCCACGAGGTCCTCCCCGAAGAGGGAGTCGAGATCCTCGCTCGCGAGGAGCGCGGTCTCCTCGGGCTTGAGCTCGGTCGCGATGTCCGCGCCGAGCGTGAGGCCGCCGAGGACCCGGGCCGTGTCGACGTCGGTATATACCGTCGGCGGGCCCTGCTCGGTCTCGGCGGAGGCCCCGTCCGAGCCGATGGTGACGGACGCGCCCTTCTGCTCGCCCATGGAGTACACGCCGACGATCTCGACCTCGCGGATCTTCATGCCCTCCGTGCCGAAGCCGTTGATGAGGATCTTGTCGCCGACGCCTACCTTCTTGCCGTAGCGCTTCTCGAGGCGGTCGAGCTGCTGCCTGTTCACCATGGCGCCCTGGGCGCCGGGCTTCAGGAAGCCGCCCTCGACCAGCTTGATCGTCGAGAACATGTCGAAGTATGTGGCCGGATCCACGCCGTAGACGAGGGCGAATCCGGACATGTTGTTCTCGGAGCCGTCCGCGTCGGGCAGCTCATCCGCGTCCAGGGCGAGGCTTCCGTAGGCGATGGACATGCTCGAGTACTTCGCGACGCCCGGATCGGCCTTGACCAGCTCCAATGTCCTCTCGAAGTCGGGGATGGTCGGGACTTCCATCTCCCCGTCCATGGACTCGAGGCCGAAGACCGATACGACGTTGTCCGAGGGGCCGTGGATCATCGCGTCGCCGGTGAAGCTCTCGATGTACTGCTTGCGCAGGCCCGCTTCCGCCGAGTCGATGAGGGCGTTCCCGAGCACGATGATGACGACGCCGAGCGCGATGAGCGTTCCTATAATGAAGCTTTTCGCCTTGTGTTCCCAGATATTCCGGAAGGCGATCCTCCAGATGACGGGCATCGCCTAGCTCCTCCCGCCCAGTCCCGCCTCGGCCTTCTCGGCGGCGGAGGCGCCGGCCCCGGCCTCCTCTCGGCGGAAGTTCTCGCTGACCAGGCCGTCCCGCAGGCGGATGACGTGGTCGGCGATGTTGACGATCCGGGCGTCGTGCGTGGAGAAGATGAAGGTCGTCTCCATCTCGCGATTGATCTTCTTCATGAGGTCGAGGATCTGCTCGCCCGTCGCGGAATCGAGGTTGGCCGTGGGCTCGTCGGCCAGGACGATCTGGGGCTTGGTGACCAGGGCGCGGGCGATGGCGACCCTCTGGCGCTGGCCGCCCGATAGCTCGTTGGGCTTGTGCGTGCGCCACTGCTCCAGGCCGACTTCGCGGATGAGGTAGTCGATCCACTCGGCCTTCTCTTTGCCCTTGGGACCGGTCTTGCCAAGGAGGAGGGGGAACTCGATGTTCTCGTAGACCGAGAGGACGGGGATGAGGTTGAAGGATTGGAAGATGAAGCCGAGGGTGTCGTGCCTCAGCGTCGTCAGCTGCTTGTCGGAGAGGTCCTTGGTCGGCTTCCCGTCGATGAGGACCGTGCCCGAGGTCGGGCGGTCCACGCAGCCGAGCATGTTGAGGATGGTCGTCTTGCCGGAACCCGAGGGACCGGCGATGGAGATGAAGTCGCCCTTCTCTATGGAGAAGGATACGCCCTTCACGGCCTCGACCTCGACTTTGCCTAGGGGATAGACCTTGCGGACGTCCTGGAGCTCTACGATGACCATACGCACTCCTTAGACTCGGCCCGCTCCCGGCGCATCGGCGGCGCGGCCTCTCGAAGGAAGCGCCGTCCGCCGTCGGCCCAGGCCCTATCGGGGCCTTGGCGGGCGTTTTTGGTTTCTTCGCGGTTAAGATAGTGAGGTTGGCGCGGGATATTCAAGGAATAAACGGCCCTATGCGGAGATTGCGGCCGGAATTCATCGGCCGTTCATCGGCTCGGGCCTGACCGGGGCCCCTCCGGGCGCGTATACTGGCGAGGTGGGCGAGCATGACGGGGCGCGGATACTCATCGTGGAGGACGACTCCGAGATCGCCGAGCTGATCGCCGTATACCTCGAGCGCGAGCGCATGCGGCCGACCATCCTCCGCTCGGCCGAGGAAGCGGCCATCGACCTGGCCGCCCGGGCGCCCGACCTCGTCATCCTGGACCTGGGCCTGCCCGGCGCGGACGGCCTCGAGCTCCTGCGCCGCATCCGCGCCTCGTCCACGGTCCCGGTCGTCATCGTCTCGGCCCGGGAGTCCGACGAGGACAAGATCGCGGGCCTCGGGCTCGGGGCGGACGACTTCGTCACCAAGCCCTTCTCGCCCAAGGTGCTCATGGCCCGGGTGCGCGCCCAGCTCCGCCGCGACGCGGACTACGGCCGCGGGGGCCTCCCGCGCGGGGAGGGGCCGGGCCGCGCCGGCCGGCGACTCGCCTTCGGGCCCTTCGTCCTGGACTTCGAGGGCAAGGTGCTCGAGCGCGGCGGGAGGGTCGTGGGCCTCTCGCGCCGCGAGTACGAGCTCCTCGCCTTCCTGGCCTCGAGCGGGGGCAGGACCTTCTCTCCCCAGGAGCTCTATTCCGAGGTCTGGGGCCTCGAGCACGGCGACCTTTCCACCGTCGCCGTTCACGTTAGGCGAATTAGGAGGAAGATCGAGGGGCCCGGCGAGCCTCGCTGGATCGTCACCGTGAGCGGGGCCGGCTACCGCTTCGTGGGGGACCGGGGCGCCGGGGCCGGCGGCCCCGGCGGAGGCCGCCCGTGAGGCCGCGCGCGCGCGGGCCGATCGGCCTCAAGCTCGTGCTGGGGGGCATCGGCGCGGCCGTCGTCGTGCTGCCCCTCGCCCTCCTCCTCGGCTACAGCTATGCGGTATCGCGCAACGTCCCCGCCGAGCCGATGATGAAGCTCGAGTTCGTCGCCCAGGACCTGGTCCGGGCGATCAAGGTCGACCGCGGCGGGAGCCTGGCGCCCAGGCGCCGCTTCGTCCCGACCGCGGGGCTCCGCCTGGTCGTCGCCGGAGCGGACGACAGGGTGATCCTGTCCAGCTCGCCGGCCTTCTCGGCCGGCGACGCGGTCTCGATAGAGGCGATTTCCGAGGCGGTCTCCCGCGATACGGTCGAGGTCAATTTCTTCGCCGAGACCATCGAGCGGGGACCGAAGCGCCTGGGCAGGTACTACGCGTGGTTCGCCGATGTCTTCGATCCGGCGAGGGTCCGCCGGTCCTCGGCCTGGCTCGTCGTCGTCACCTCGCTCGTCGGGCTGGCCTTCGCGATGGGCGTCCTCGTCGCGGCGGGGCTCGGGCGCTCGGTCCTGAGGCTTGAGCGCGCGGCGGTCCGCATCGCGGCGGGCGACCTCGAGTCCTCGGTATCCGTGAAGGGCGTCCGCGAGATCGAGGCCCTGGCCGCGACGATGAACGACATGCGCGCCT
>CAYPHO010000230.1:0-5612 GCA_964410245.1 uncultured Treponemataceae bacterium
GCCGCGAGAAGATCGGCTTCATCTTCCAGTCCTTCAACCTGGTGCCCGTCCTCGACGTGTACGAGAACATCGAATTTCCGCTTCTATTGAAGAAGAGCCTCTCGAAGAAGGAGCGCGAGAGGATCGTCATGCGCTTCGTCGAGGAGGTGGGCCTCTCGGACCGCCTGCGCAACAAGCCCACCGAGCTGTCCGGCGGCCAGCGCCAGAGGGTGGCGATAGCCCGAGCCCTGGTCACCAACCCGCTGATCATCCTGGCGGACGAGCCGACCGCCAATCTCGATTCCGAGACGGGCACGAAGATCGTCGAGCTGATGCGGCAGATCAACGAGATCGAGAAGACCACCTTCATCTTCTCCACCCACGACGCCCACATCATGAGCGAGGCGCGGAGGCTGGTGAAGATCCTCGACGGCCGCGTCGTCGACGCGGGGATAGCCAGGGCGAAGGGGGAATAGCCATGCCGCTTACCCTCAAGCTCGCCCTGCGCACCATCGCGAGGCGCAAGGGCAGGATGGCGCTGATCGGCGCCCTGGTAGCCTTCGGCACCTTCCTCATCGTCTTCGGGACCATCTTCGCGAACTCGACATCGAGGGCGTCGAAGGCGGCGATCATCGAGAAGTTCACGGGCGATTTCATCGTGTACTCGGCGGCCTCGAAGGAGCTTCCCTCGCCCTTTGCCTTCCAGACCCCCTTGCCGAAGATCCGCGACATAGGGCGGGTCGAGGCGGCCCTGGCGGCCATGCCCGAGGTCGAGGCCTACGCGCCCTACGCCCAGAACTACGGCATCGTCCAGGTCGAGCGCGAGGGGCGCACGGTCGACCTGCCCATCATCTATTACGCCATCGATCCGGCCAGCTACGCCGAGGTCTTCGGCGAGGTGAAGCCCCTGGAGGGCCGCTACCTCGGCTCGGGGAGCGCGGACGGCGGGGTAATGATCTCGGCCTTCCAGAACGCCGAGTACGAGAAGAACTTCGGCGTCCGGGTCAAGGCCGGCGAGAGCGCCAGGATACTCGGCGTTACCGAGGGCGGCGTCAACTCGGTGCCGTCCAGGATAGCCGCTATCTTCGAGCCCGAGCGCTACTCGAGCGTCTTCAACTACATCAACTTCATGGACTCCGAGACCTACGCGGCCGTGTACAACTACGCGGGCGTCGCCGCCCTGCCGGAAGCGCTCGACGCCAGCCTGGCCGCCGCGGAATTCGACGAGGACGCCATCTTCGCCCTGGCCGACGATACCGCGGCGCTGTCCATCGACGTCGATTCCCTCGTCGCCGAGGAGCTCTCGGGAGCCACGATGATCGCGGTGAGGCTGAAGGACTCGGGGACGGCGAAGGACGTCATCGCCCGCCTCGCGGCCGACGAGGGCCTGGGGATCAAGGTCGCGGACTGGAAGGCGGCCTCGGGCTTCTACGCCCAGATCTCGGCTGGCCTCCAGGCCTTCATCTACTTCGCGACGGCCCTGGTGTTCCTCGTGGTGGCCCTGATCTTCATGAACACCCTCATCATTAACGTGACCGAGCGCACGGCCGAGATCGGCACGATGCGCGCCATCGGGGCCGAGCGCTCCTTCGTGCGCGCCGTCTTCGTCGCCGAGGCCCTGGCCCTGAACCTCTCGGCTGCCCTGGTCGGGCTCGCCGCCTCGGGCATCGCCCTCGCGGCCTTCTCCCGCGGCGGGATACTCCTCCCGGACCTGATCTCGCAGTTCCTGGTCGGGGGCGGTCCCATACCGATCGAGGCCGCGGCCTGGCCCTTCGTCCTCGGCGTCCTGGCGGTCGCCGCGGTATCCGTGCTCGCGACGCTCTATCCGGTCAGCGTCGCCACCAAGATCACGCCGCTCAAGGCGATGAGCGACAAGTAGGGAGGAACGCCATGACCGACTTCATCGCCTTGGCCTTCAAGAACGTCTTCCGAAACGGCAAGCGCAGCCTGACCCTGGGGATCAACTACGCGATCGTCGCCTTCATCCTGACCGCGCTGGCGGCCTTCACCCGGGGGGCGCAGGAGAACGTCTCCTCCAGCATCGTGCGCGCCACGGCCGGGCACATCACGGTCTCGGGCCAGTACGCGACCGGCGGCCGGGTCTACAACGGCCTCCTTAGGACCGCGGACATCGAGCGGATCGCCAGGGAGAGCCTGGGGAGGGACGCGACGGTGCTCAAGCGCTACCTGGTCAAGTCCGCCGTCTACTTCAACGGCCTGTCCAAGCGCCTGTCCTTCACGGGGATCTATTCCGAGGAGGACACCGGCTTCGAGGGACAAATGCGCTTCTCCTCGGGAAGCTGGGAAGAGTGGGCGGCCGACCCGAACGGCGTCGTCCTGCCGACCGCCGTGGCGGGGTACTTCGGCCTGGCGGCGGGCGACGAGCTCGTCGTCTCGGCCCGTACGCGCTTCGGCGCCTTCAATACGGGCATCCTGAAGGTTTCGGGCATCTACGACACGGACAACTTCTTCATGGGCGAGCTTACGCTGGTCCACTTCGACTTCCTGCGGAACCTGGACCTCGCCGAGGCGGACGCCTCGACGACGATCTACATCTACCTGGATTCGACGGCGGGCCTGGGCGCCAAGCGCGACGCCTTCGCTTCCGCGCTCGAGCGCGCCGGCTTCGAGGTCTCGCGGCCGAAGAGCGACGCCGAGGCCATATCCGCGGTATCCGCGGCCAGCCAGAAGTACGAGGACGACGAGCAGAACCGCGACCGCGTCATGCCCAAGCTGTCCACGATCGACGAGGTCCTCGGGATAGTGCGCAGCATCGTCGCGGCCGTGCAGGGCCTGGGGGCCCTGGTCGCGGCCATCATGCTCTTCGTCATCGCCGTGTCGGTCTTCATAAACCTGCGCATGACCATCAACGAGCGGCTGCGCGAGATCGGCAGCATGCGGGCGATGGGCGTCGAGGCCCCGACGGTGACGGGGCTCTTCGTCATGGAGGGCTCGGCCCTGGCCGTCATGGCCGCGGCCGCAGGATCGGCCGCCGCCGCCATCCTGTGCCTCGTCGTGCGCTATGCGATCCCGATTCCCGCCGGGGGCAACCTGGCCATCTTCCTGGATTCGGGCCGCCTGGCCCTGGCGCCGAACCTGGGGGACATGCTCCTCCTGGTGCTCCTGATCGGCCTCATCGCCGCGGCCTTCTCGTTCTTCCCCGCCCGCAGGGGCGGGCGCATACGGCCCGTCGAGGCCCTGAACGCGACCTTCTGAGAAAGGAGAGAAGATATGACAGTCAAGGCATCCCGCATCATCCGCGCGGCATTCGCCGCGGCCCTCGCCGCGGCGAATGCCGCTGCGGCCCCCCTCGCCGCGCAGGCGGCGAAGGCGACGGATCCCAAGGCCGCCGCCCTCGTCGAGGCCTTCGAGGCCAAGACCGACCTCGCCGGGCTCGACGTGACCTCGACCTTCACCCTGGTGCAGAAGAAGGAGGGCGAGGCGGACCGCGTCCTCCGCATCCAGATCTTCCGCCGCGACGCGGCCGACACCTTCACCCTGCTCTTCCAGTATCCCGACAGCGAGAAGGGCAAGGGCTACTGGCGCAGCAAGGACGACCTCTACCTCTACCTGCCCTCGACCCGCGAGTTCGTCTACCGCAACCGCAAGGACGACGTCGGCGGCTCCGACATCAGGGCCGACCTCTTCGGCAAGCCGAACACCCTGGCCCAGTATTGGGCTACCCTGGCCGGGACCGAAAAGGTATCGAGCTGGGACACCGACGTGGTCAGGCTCGACGCCAAGAAGCTCGATGTCGCCTATCCCGTGCAGAAGATGTACTTCCGCAAGACCGACGGGCTTCCGGTCAAGCTGGAGAGCTTCAGCGCGGGAGAGACTCTCCTGCGAACGACCTTCTACGTCGACTACAAGGCCTTGCCCGGCGGCAAGTACATCTTCACGAAGCTCCTGGCGACCGACGCCCTGGAGAAGGGACAGAAGACCTTCCTGACGAATGAGGGCATCTCAACCGAGAAGATCGCCAACTATACCTTCTCGAAGGCCTTTCTCGAGGAGAAGTCCAGATGAGGGCGGCCGCGCTCTGCCTCGCGATCGCGCTGATCGCCTTCGGCTTCGCGGCGGGCGCTGTCGCTCAGGATGACCCTTTCGCCGACGGCGGTCTTATCGAGGATGATCCTTTCGCCGAAGGTGCTTTCGAGGCCGGAGCGGGCATCGGCGCTTCCGAAGGCGCCGACGAGCCGGGCGCGGCCGACGGGGCAGGTGATGCGGAGGGCTTCGGCGCTTCTACGAACGAGGCGAGGATCGAGTACCTCGTCGGCGGAAGCTTCGCGGTATCGGGCTCGGCCTATGTCGCGCCCGGTTTCGACGGCTATGCGGCCTCGGCCGCCGCCTCGGGCAAGCTCTTCGCGAAGGTCAGCGTACCCGATCGCGGCGCCCTCTTCGCCTCGTACTCGGTCAGGCAGGCCTTCGCCAAGGCTCTCGCCGGCGACGGACCCGTGAATTTCGGCAGGGCCGAGAGCCTCGACGAGCCGACCTTGGGACTTTCGGAATTGCACTACAGCTTCGACCTGGGGAAGGTAGTCTTCTTCCGCCTGGGCAAGCAGCTGCTAGCCTGGGGGCCTTCCTTCGTATGGACGCCGGTCGATTTCGTGAACGCCGAGAGGGCCGACGCCTTCGCGGCAGTGGACACGCGCGCCGGCAAGTCCGGGCTGAAGGCGACGCTGCCTTTGGGACGGGCCGGCCTCGTAGCCTTCGTCGATCTGTCGGGACTCATCGAGGAAGGGGAGGCCCTCGCCCGCAATCCGGCCGACGCCCTCGTCTATTCGGCCCGAGCCGACGCCGCCTTAGGCGGCTTCGAGTGGGGCCTCTCCGGTTCCTGGGGCGCATCTTCCCAGCTCAAGGGAGGCCTCGATCTCTCGGGCTACCTTTTCGGGACCACCCTGTACGGCGAGATAGCCGCCGCGCCCGGGTACTCGGAGTACGAGGCTTTTGTCCAGGGATCGATAGGCTTCTCGCGCGCCTTGGGCGACCTTAAGAAGTGGACGCTTTCGGGCGAGGGCTTCTTCAATTCGACCGGCGACGAATATAACGCGGCCGAGCTGAACGCGGGCTATATATCCGGCTCGTTCAAGCCCCTCTACGTCGGTATGTGGTACGCCTACCTCGCGCTCAAGGCCCAGGATCTCCTGTTCTCGGGCCACGACGCGACCCTGTCGGCGACAGCGAACCTGAGCGACCTGTCGTATCAAGCGCGACTCGTCCAGGACATAGACGTCAAGGGAATCCCGCCCTTCGCCCTGACCTTCGCCTACTCGAGCGGCGGCGACGGCAAGGAGTTTACCAGCGCGGCCGGAAACGGGGCGATGGAGATTTCCTTGAGGACGAAGCTGGAGTTCTGAAAGAGGCGAGGCGCGCGGAATGACCGCGGCCTCGCCGAATCAACCTTTCGATCGGCCCGATAGGAGGAGGGGCGGTACGCCGCGTCCCACGCCGGCGTCTGCCTCGCTCGCGGCTTCATCGAAGCTGAAGAATGAAATGGACTCTAGCAGCGAGTCCGATTCGTCCGAGAGCGACCTCGCCATCCCAGCAAGCTCCTCGCTCGCGGCCGCGTTCTGCTGTATGACCTGGTCGAGCTGGACGAGGGCCTTGCCGATCTGGCCTATGCCGCTCGATTG
>CAYPHO010000231.1:0-5591 GCA_964410245.1 uncultured Treponemataceae bacterium
AGCAGTGGGGCATCTACTACGCGGCATCGGTCGTCAGCGCCCTGCTCTTCGGCGGCTCCGTCCTCATCGACGCCAAGGAGGTGCACGGCTACTACGAGAAGCTCGTGCCCTTCATAAAAGAAGACATCATCGACAACGTAGCCCTGAGCGAGCTGTCCTCGAGCCGCTTGACCGAGATGCTCAGGTGCCTGGGCAAGGGAAACTTGAACACCATGGTCGTCATGAAGCTCAAGGACGCCAAGGCCGAGATACTGCGCGACCTCTCGCTCATGGACGAGGCGCTCAAGATCGCTTCGCGCCGCCTGGGCGCGGCCTTCGACGAGGAGAGCTTCCTGCCCCTCGTCCTCTCAAACGGAAGGATCGGCATCGCGGTCAAGCTTCCCCCGGGCGACGAGGGAAGGAAGAGCGCGGCGATATGGGACGCCCTCGAGGACATCAAGGCCGAGGTCGAGAAGGGGCTGCGCCGCGAGCTCGCCGTCGGCCTAGGCAGGAGCTACGGCCAGATCGAAGACCTGCGCGTCTCCTACCGCGAGGCCCTGAGCGCCCAGGAATACGCCGAGAGCCAGGAAGGAGCCCTCATCGTCCACGTGGACAACATCCGGGGGCAGGACCGGAGCCCCAGCCGCTTCCCCGCCAGGGAGAAGGAGAAGCTCCTATCCCTGGTCAAGGTCGGCGACGCAGGCAACGCCCGCCTCGCCTTCGCCGAGTTCATGTCGCGCTTCAAGCCCTTTATCTCGGAGAAGCCCGAGGTCCTGCGCGTCAGGCTCTACGAGCTGGTCGGGTCCCTGATCGACGCGGCCGCGCTGGGAGGGGGCGACCAGGGCAGGCTGGACGAGCTCGCCGAGGGCTACTACGAGGACATCGATCACGTGAAGGACCCGGGAATCGCCGAGAAATGGCTCGCCGGGGCGGTCGCCCAGATCGCCTCGACCGTCGCCCGGGTCTTCGAGAAGCGCTCGAAATCGATAATCCGCGACGCGATCAAGTACATCGACGAGAATTCCGCCCGCGACCTCGGCTACAAGGACGTCGCCAAGGAGGTCTCGGTCAGCCCCTCGTACTTCCTCTCGCTCTTCAAGGGCGAGACCGGCCTGACCTTCGTCGACTACCTGACCGAGCTGCGCGTGAGCCGCGCCAAGCAGCTCCTGGCGACGACCGAGAAGAGCATCGCCGAGATCGCCTTCGAGGTCGGCTTCAACAACTCGAACTACTTCTCCAGCACCTTCAAGAAGCTGACCGGAACGACGGCCAAGGAATACCGCGGCTCCGCCGCCAAGCGCCCGGAATGAAAAAGGCCGCCCGGGCAGGATGCCCGGGCGGCGATTCCGCATAATCTACGTACCGAAGATCATGTTCGGTATCCAGGTAACGAGCGGCGGGAAGAATACCAGCATGCAGAGCTCGAGGAGTATGGCCCCGAAGAAGGGGAGGACCGCCTTCGTATACTCCTCCGGCGGGCAGTCGATGGCGCCGCAGACCGAGTACATGGCCGCGCCGATCGGGGGCGTCATGACGCCGAGCGTGACGACGGTGGCCATGATGACGCCGAAGTGCACGGGATCGAAGCCCAGGCTCTTCACCATGGGCAGGAAGATGGGCGTCAGGAGGAGGAAGTTCACGTTCGAGTCCACGAACATGCCGGTGATGAAGAGGAAGCCGATCATGATCATCACGAGGAGCTGGGGGTTGGACGTGATGCCGAAGATGAGATTGCTCATCGCGACGGGCAGCTGGACCCAGGTCAGGGCGAAGCTGAAGGCGCCCGACATGGCGATGATCAGCATGATCGCGCCGTTGTCCCTGAAGGTCGTCCTCACCGACTCCTTGAACCTCGCCCAGGTCAGTTCCTTGTAGACGAACTTACCGACCAGGATGGCGTAGATGACGGCGAAGGCGCCGGACTCCGAGGGAGTGAAGACCCCGAAGCGGATCCCCACGATTAGGAGGACCGGGAAGAGGAGGGCCCAGATCGAGTCCTTCAAGTTGAGCAGGAGGTCCCGCCACGTCACTTTCGGCGCGTCCGGCCGCGGGGGATCGTAGCGCTTCACGCGGCTCGTGATCGAGGTGGTCGCCATCAGGAAGGCCATCATCAGGATGCCCGGAATGATGCCGCCCGCGAAGAGCCGGCCGATCGATACCTCGCCGACGAAGCCGAAGATGATCAGCCCAAGGCTGGGCGGGATGGTCGCCGTGATCAGGGCGGTCGTGCAGTTGACCGCGACGACATAGCCCTTCTTGTAGCCGATCCGCATCATCTCCGGGCCCAGGATCCGCGTCTCCATCATGGCGTCGGCCGTGGCCGAGCCCGAGACGCCGCCCATCAGCGTCGACATGACGACGGAGATCTGCGCCGTGCCGCCGTACATGCGCCGCGTCAGGAGCCTCGCGAGCCCGAGGAGCCTCGAGGTGATGCCCGACACGTTCATGAGGTTGCCGGCGAAGATGAAGAAGGGCACCGCCAGGAAGGCGAAGGACTGGCTTTGCAGGATGGTCATCTGGACGGCCGTCTCGAAGGGCAGCGTGGGCTGGGAGAAGAAGTACGCGAAGCCCGCTATGCCGATGACGAAGGCGATCGGCATGCCCATGAATATGAAGACGACGAAGCAGATTAGGAGGAGTGTCATTCGGCGGCCCCCTTGGCGACGGGCGCGGGAGCCTTGCCGGTCATTACCAGGATCAGCTTCCGTATCTTATTCAGCGTCGTGAAGAACATCGAGAAAGTCGCCACGACGAGGCTGTAGGTCACCAGGGAATAGGGAATCGGCATGGATTGGAATTTCGCCAGGCGATCGACCCAGGCGAGCCTGATGCCGAAGATAACGATGATGACCAGCGTCGCCAGGATGATGGCCAGTACGACGAGCTCGATCGCGTAGCGGATCGGCGACGGCAGCCTGCGTACCAGGATATCGACGCCGAGGATCTGGCCGTGCCGCCAGGCGACGTCGGCGCCCAGGAACGAGGTCCAGGCCAGGAACAGCAAGGCCAGGTCGATGTTCCAAGACTGGGAGATCTTTAGCCAGCGGCCTATGGCGGAAAGCAGGATCAGCGCCACCAGGGACACCAGTCCCGCTCCGCAGGCCACTTCCTCGGCCTTGCACAGGAATCTATATACCTTTCTCATATCGGCTCCAAAACGGATGCGTACATCGAAAGGGGCGGGCCGGCGCCCGGCCCGCCCCCGATCGCGAGAATCGACGAGGAGCTACATGCCGAGCTGCTTGAAGAGCTTCTCCTTGAGCCCGGCGGAGAACTTGAGGTCGTTGTTCGCGTACAGCGGGGCGATGGCGGCCTGGAAGTCCTTGAGGTTGACGTTGGCGATCCTCACTCCGTGGTCCGTCATCTGCTTGTAGTAGCCGGCCTCGTCCTTCTCGGCGATCGTGCCGTACTCGAGCGCCTTCTCGCGCATGGTCTTCAGGAAGAAGGCCCGCGCGTCGGCGGGCATGCTATTGAGCATGCGGGTCGAGCAGACGAAGGCCGTCTGGAGCATGTAGTGCTTGGTCATGGCGATGTACTTGGTGACGTCCCAGAAGGCGTTGCCTGCCGCGGCCGATACCTGGACCTCGGTACCGTCCAAGGTCTTCTGCTGGATGGCGGGGAAGACCTCGCCGAAGGAGATGGCGATGTTGGCGAAGCCGAGGTACTTAGCCAGGCCGTTGCCGATGTCGTTGCCGAAGCCGCGGATGCGGAGGCCCTTGAGGTCGGCAACGGTCTTGACGGGGGTGGTGGTGTAGAAGTTGCGGAAGCCGTTGTACATGTCGGCGATGAGGACGATGCCCTGGGCCTCGAGCTGCTTCGACCAGGTCTGGAAGAGCTCGGTATCGGGGAGCTTCTTGAGGACGGCGGGATCGGTCAGGATGTAGGGCGCCATGAGGATGTTGAGGTCCGGGATGGCGAACTGGCTGGCCAGGCGCCCGGGGTCCGAGGGGACGACGAGGGGGATGCCCAGCTTGGCCTGGGTGACGAGGGCGTTGGTATCGCCCGAGAGCGCGCCGGCCACGAGGACCTTGGCGTCGAAGCGGCCGTCCGCGTTGAGGACGTCGGCGACGTCCTGCATCATTCGGCTCTGCGTCGTGGTGGCGGCCTCGGTGCCGGCGAAGGTCACGGCGATCTTGGCCTGGGCGCCGACGGCGGCGACCGCCAGCAGCGAGGCGGAGGCGAGGGCGAGTACCTTGAAGAGACGAGTCGTTTTCATGCTTCCTCCTAATAGGATGGTGAAGTCGGGCCATCCTGGGGCCGCATACCCGAGCCGTCAATCAAGGATATTAGGATTCGCCTCCGCGATATTACGAAGGGTAAGGAGGCCGGGGGAGACGATATGGCAGATCGGAGGCTAGCGGCTATTTCCTGGGACGGGCGGGCCCGGGAACGGCGGCCTCGGAGCCGGGAAGGGCGATCCTTCCCGAGGCCAGGTCGGCCCTGATCGCCGCCAGCTCGGCGCCCGGGCCCATCGCCCCGCCGCCCTCGACGATGTCGACGCAGCCCTGGGCGACGCCCAACCGGCGATAGCCGCCTGGCAGGGAGCCCCCGGCGAGGAATTCGCGGACGAAGAGCCGGGCGGCGACGTCGCCGCGCTTCGCCATGGAGCCGGCGATCGCCGACGAGAGATCCCGATCGCGCGCCGAGCGCGAGGATCGATAGCGGGCCGCCTGGTCGTAGTCCGAGCCGACGGCGAGCGCGCCCGCGTCGAGCGCGGCCTCGAAGACGCCGCGGCCCGATTCCCCGGCCAGGTGGAAGACGACCGAGGCGCCGGAGGCGAACATCGCGGCGGCGATCGACCTCGCCGCCGCCGGATCCGAGAAGCCCGAGTCCGACCGGCCGCAGAACCGCGCCGTCACGGATCCCGGCCTGCGGAAGGCGGCTCCCGCGTAGGCGGCGCCCGCCCGATACGACTCCAGGTAAGATCGCAGCTCGGGGCGATCGGCGCCGCCCACGAAGCCGATCAGGTAGCCGCCTTTCAGGGCGGCGGCCTGAGCCGCGAAGGCCCCGGCCAGGAAGGCGCCCTCCCCCCCGTCGAAAGAAGCGGCAGTCAGGTTAGGCGGACCGCCTCGCGCCGCTTCCCGATCGGGCGCGTCCAGGACGACGAAGGCCGTATCGGGGAAGTCCGAGGCTACCTTACCGGCCGCGGGAAGGAAGTCGCCGCCCGCGCAGAGCACGAGGTCCTGCGCCTTCCCGGCGAGGAATCTCAGTATCTGCTCGTAATCCTCGACGCCGAGGCGGGACCAGAGGCACTCGATCCTGAACGCGGGGCCGTAGGCGGACTCGAGCCCGCCGCCGGCTATCGTCCCCCCGCGCTCCTCGGCGAGGAGGCGCAGTCCCTCGTAGGCCGAGCTCCCGATCCCGCCCTTCACCGCGGGGGCGAAGGCCGCCGCTATCCTAGCCGCGCCGACCGGGCCGGCTCCCGCCGCGGAGGTAGCCGCGAGCCCCGCGCCTTCCTTCGGCGCGCAGGCGAGCAGGGCCGCCGCGAGCGCGGCGGCCGCCAAGGCGGCGCGAAGCGCCGCCCGCCCCGCCCCGCCCGTCCTCGCGGGACGCGCCCTAGCGCTTGCCCGCGTCGTAGATCTCCCCGTCGGCCTTCGGCGCCTGCGTCGTCT
>CAYPHO010000232.1:0-5546 GCA_964410245.1 uncultured Treponemataceae bacterium
CGCGGAAGGCCGAGCCCGCCCGCTTGATGGGCTTGGCGAGCGAGCGCGCGATCTGGATGGAAATGGGCAGCGTGAGCAGGAGCCCGACCACGAGGATGACGAGGAGGAGCCGCTGCATCGCGAGGACGGGCGCCATGGCCTCGGAGCTCGGCTGATCGATGCCGAGCATCCAGCCCGGGGTATTGGGAACGGGAGCGTAATAGGTGCGGTACTCCACCCCCTCGGGCGAGCGCCACGAGCCCGAGCCGGCCTCCTCGGTCTCGAGCATCTTCCTCCCCATCTCGGCCATGCCTCGGTAGCCGTCCTTGGCCGATTCGAGCATGTTGAGGGACATGACCTTCCCGGGGTCCTTATGGGCGATAGTCAGGCCGGCCTGGTCGGCGATCCAGCCGTAGCCGGAAGCGCCGACCTTGATGGACGAGGCCACGTCGGAGAGCGCGTCGAGCTTGACCTCCAGGGCCAGGATGCCGAGCCTATTGCCGTTTCGGTCGTTGATGCCCTGCGCGAGCACGACCACCGGGAGGCTCATCGTCTTCGACATCGAGGGGCTCCCGACCGCGTAGTTCGACTCGTCGACCATGATCGCCTTGAAATAGTCCTGGTCGGAGACGTCGGCGCTCGCGCTGTAGGAGGTGATGGACTGCCCGTCGGGCCAGGCGAAGAAGATGCCCGAGAGCTCCATAGCCAGGTAGGGAGTCAAGCCTTGTATGAAGGCGCCAACCTCGGCCCTGTCATTCGAGAGGAGCTTATCAGAGGACGCGAAGGTCAAGAGCTGCAAGTACAGCTTGTCGATGATCACGCCCAGCTGCGACGCCCTGGCCTGGCAAATCTGCAAGCTCTCTTCCTCGATGAGCTTCTCGATCACCAGCTTCTGGTTCACGCCGATGACGAGCATCACGGCGATCTGTACCGCCGTGAGCATGAGGCCCACGGCCAAGCTGATCCGAAGAGTTAGCGCGAATCGCCTTCCCCTGTTCATGACTTACTAATTTACACCAATTTATCTATTTTGCAAGACTGGAATTAACCGACACCGGCTAGCTTCGCCGCAATCATCCTCCCGATCCGCCCGCTTCGCGCCCGGGCCCCGAGCCGGCCCGGAGCTCATCCCCTGTAGCAGAGATTCGGGTTCCGGGCGGCCGAGGCCTCGTCCAGGCGGCCGACGGGCGTGGTCCTCGGGGCTTCCTTGAGCAGCCCGGGCTCGGCCCTCGCCTCGCCTGCGATCCTGAGGAGGGCGGCGGCGAAGGCGTCCAGGGTCTCCTTCGACTCGGTTTCGGTCGGCTCGATCATCAGGGCCTCCGGCACGATGAGGGGAAAGTAGATCGTCGGGGGGTGGAAGCCCAGGTCGATGAGGCGCTTGGCCACGTCGAGGGTACGGACGCCATCGGCGAGGTCGCCGCGAGCGACGAACTCGTGCATGCAGCGCCGCTTGTAGGGGACCTCGTAGGCGCCCTCGACGAGGGCCTTGAGGTAGTTCGCGTTGAGGACGGCGGCCTCGGACATGCGGCGCAGCCCGGCGGCGCCCAGCATGCGGACGTAGGCGTAGGCGCGCGCGAGGACGCCGAAGTTGCCGTAGAAGGCCTTCATGCGGCCGATGGATCGCGGGGGCATCCTGAGCGCGTAGGCGGCGGCAGTCGGGGCGGCCATGCCCTTCGCGACGGCGGCCCCGCGCGCGCCGGCGGCTCCTGACGCGGCCGCCGCCTCGTCCAGTACGGCGATCGGCCCCGGCAGGAAGTCGGCGAGCTCGGCTCGGGCGCCGACGAAGCCGGCTCCCGGCCCTCCCCCGCCGTGCGGCGTCGAGAAGGTCTTGTGCAGGTTGTAGTGCATGACGTCGATGCCGACCTCGCCGGGCCTCAGGATGCCGGCGAGGGCGTTCATGTTCGCCCCGTCGCCGTAGACGAGGCCGCCCGCCTCGTGGATCAGCCGCGATATGCGCTCTATGTTCCGGTCGAAGATTCCCAGGGTGTTCGGGTTCGTTATCATTATGCCGGCTACCCGCCGGCCCCGATCGCCGGAAAGCTCCTCCTCGAGGGCGGCCATGTCGACCCCGCCCTCCGCGTCCGACTTCAGGGTCCTCGTCGAGAAGCCTGCCATAGTGCAGGTCGCGGGATTGGTGCCGTGGGCGGAATCGGGCACGAGAACGACCGTCCGTCCCTCGTCGCCCCGCGATCGGTGGTAGGCCCTGATGACGAGGGCCCCCGCCAGCTCGCCCTGGGCCCCGGCCGCCGGCTGGAGGCTTCCCGCGGAAAAGCCTCCAACTTCGCATAACGCGCGCTGAAGCCGGTAGAGCAGCTCGAGGGCGCCCTGCGACAGCTCGTCGCCCACGAGGGGATGCAGGTTCCTTATCCCCGGGAGGGCGGCCGCCTCCTCGTTGACCTTGGGATTGTACTTCATCGTGCAGGATCCCAGCGGGTAGAAGTTCGTATCGATCGAGTAGTTGAGCCGCGAGAGGCGGGTGAAGTGCCGAACCAGGGTCAGCTCGTCGAGCTCGGGAAGGCTCAAGTCCCCGCGCTCCGCTCCCGCCGGCATGGGAAAGGAAGGCAGGTCGGATACCGGCAGCGTTGCGCAGCGCCGCCCCGGCGAGGAGAGCTCGAAGGCCAGGGGCTCGACGACGCCGGGCGCGGGCCCGCCGGGGCCGTCGATTCCGGGCGCGGCCCCGGCGCCGGCCGCGGCCCCGCGCCCGCCCGCGTCGCCGAGGCCGCCCGTCGGCCCTCCGAAGCCGCCCCTCATTTCAGCGTCGCTCATCGCGTCGCCTCCCCGAGGGCCTCGACCAGGGCGTCGATATCCTTGCGCGCGCTCATCTCGGTCGCGCACACGAGCAGCTCCCGCTCGCGGCCGGGATAGTAGCGCGATAAGGGCAGGCCCGGGATGACGCCGCGCGCCGAGAGCCTCGCGTAGACCTCCTCGGCGGGAAGGGGCGAGCGGGCGACGAACTCCATGTAGAACTCGCCGGGGGCGACCGACCAGCCCGGGATGGACGCGATGCGCGACGCCGCGTAGTGCGCCTTGTCCCGGCACAGGCGCGCCGCTTCCCGCAGCCCGGCCGGGCCCATAGCGGCGAGGTAGACGCAGGCGCGGAGCATGGCGAGCCCCTGGTTCGAGCAGATGTTCGACACGGCCTTCTCCCGGCGGATATGCTGCTCGCGGGCGGTCAGCGTCAGGACGAAGCCGCGCCGCCCCGAGGAGTCGCGGGCCACTCCCGCGAGGCGCCCGGGCAGCCGTCGCACGAGCCGCGACGAGGTGCCCAGCATGCCCAGGTAGGGCCCGCCGAAGCTCAGGGGGATGCCGAGTCCCTGGCCCTCGGCGGCGACGATGTCCGCTCCCAGCTCGCCGGGGCTCTTGTACAGGGCGCACATGATCGGATCGGCGTGGACAGCCAGGAGGGCTCCCGCATCGCGGGCGGCGCGCGCCGCCGCGCCTATGTCGCCCACCGTCCCTGAGAATCCCGGATAGGGGACCGCGACGCAGAAGGTCGAGGGATCGGCCGCGCGGCCCGCATCCTCCGGGAGGCCGTCGACCTCGTCTATCCTTACGGGGAAGGCGCCGAGATAGGTCCGTACCACGTACTTGTACTCGGGATGCAGGTCCGCCGACATGACCAGGCGGTCGCGGGGCCTTCCGTCGGGACCCGGGGCCGCGGCGGCCCTCGCCATGAGGACGGCCTCCGCCAGGGCGGTCGCCCCGTCGTAGTGCGAGGCGTTGACGACCTCGACCCCCAGGAGCGACGCGGCCATGCTCTGGTATTCGTAGATGACTTGCAGGGTGCCCTGCGAGACCTCGGGCTGGTACGGGGTATACGCGGTCAGGAACTCCCCGCGCGAGGCGATCGCGCCCACGACGGCCGGTATGAAATGATAATACGCGCCGGCGCCGAGGAAGGAGGAGGTCGAGGAGGCAGGGGCGTTCCTCGAGGCCAGCTCCTCCATCTCGGCCATTATCTCCAGCTCGGAGAGGGCGGGAGGCAGGTCGAGGTCCGGGAAGCGCGCGCCTTCCGGCAAGTCGGAGAAGAGCTCCTCGACGCTCCCGAGGCCGATCCGCTCGAGCATCGCCGCGCGGTCGCGGTCGGTCGCGGGTATGAAGGGCATGGCCTAGTCCTTGCCCGCTTCCTTCTCGTAGGCGGCGGCGTCGAGCAGGCCGTCCCACTCCGCGGGAGCCGAGGGCGCGATGCGCGCGATCCAGCCCGAGCCGTAGCAGTCCTTGTTGACGAGTGCGGGATCGCCCTGGAGGGCCGCGTTGACCGCGACGATCTTCCCGGACATCGGGGCGTAGAGGTCGCTCGCCGCCTTCACCGACTCGACGACGCCGATCGGATCGCCCTGCCTCACTTCCTTGCCGACCTCGAGGATCTCCACGAAGACGATGTCCCCCAGCGATGCCTGGGCGTGGTCGGATATGCCGACCACGATCTCCGAGCCGTCCTTGCGGGCGTACTCGTGGCTGCTGCGGTACCTGCAGGCGGCGTCGATCTTCATGCTCTCCTCCTTTAGCGGCGGTATGCGGGTACGTAGAGCGGCCGCTTGACCACGACGGCGGGCCGCGCCTTCTCGCGGATCATGACGCCGAGCTCGGTCCCGACCGCGGCGTAGGCGGGCTCGACGAAGGCGTTGGCCGCGTACTTGGCGACCGTCGGGCAGTACATGCCCGAGACGCAGGCGCCGACGCGCGGCAATGAGGCGGCGGCCTCGGCGGCGCCGTCCGGGGCGACGACCTCGTAGCCCTCGCGGGGCACGCCGCCGGTCACGTCGAGGCAGGCGAGCTTGCGCTTGAGGCCCTCGGCGGCCGCCCGCTCGAGGGCGGCCTTGCCGACGAAGTCCTTCGAGAAGTCGCAAGCCCACTTAAGGCCGGCCTCGAGGGGATTGATCGCGGCCGATATCTCGTGGCCGTGGAGCGGCATGCCCGCCTCGAAGCGCAGCGAGTCGCGCGCCGCGAGGCCGACCGGAAGAGTCTCGATGCCCGCGGCCCTTCCCTCGGCCAGGAGGAGCTCCCAGAGCTCCAGGGCGCGCTCGGCGGCGAAGAAGAGCTCGCCGCCGTCCTCGCCCGTGTAGCCGGTGCGGCCGAAGAGGACCCGCTCGCCGCCCAGCCGAAGCTCGGCCGACGAGAAGCGCGGGACGGCCCCGGCGGCGCCCCCGCACAGGCGGTCGACGAGGGAGATCGCGGCGGGCCCCTGGACCGCGATCATGCCGCTCTCCTCCGATCGGTCGGCGATCGAGGCGCCCGTCCCGGCGCGCGAGCGCATCCATTCGATGTCGACCTCGCGGTTCGAGGCGTTTGCGACGACGAGGTAGGAAGAGGCGAGGCGGTAGACGAAGAGGTCGTCCAGGACTCCCCCTTCCTCGCTTAACAAGAGCGCATAACGCGCGTCGCCCGTCTTCATGCCGAGGATCGAGGAGCTGAGCAGGCCGGAGAGGAAGGCTTCCGCGCCGGGGCCCGAGACCTCCAGCCTTCCCATGTGCGCGATATCGAAGAGCCCGACCGAGCGGCGGCAGGCGAGGTGCTCCTCGACGGCGCCGGCCGGATACGAGATGGGCATGTCGTAGCCCGCAAAA
>CAYPHO010000233.1:0-5520 GCA_964410245.1 uncultured Treponemataceae bacterium
GCCTACGTCGAGGCCGCCGCGCGCAAGAGCGACCTCGAGCGCACCGAGCTGGCCAAGGACAAGTCGGGCGTCTTCACGGGAGCCTACGCGGTCAATCCGATGAACGGCGCGCGCATCCCGATCTGGATCTCGGACTACGTCCTCATATCCTACGGCACGGGCGCCATCATGGCCGTCCCCGCCCACGACGAGCGCGACTGGGACTTCGCGAAGAAGTTCGGCCTCCCCATCATCCAGGTCGTCGCCTCGAAGAAGGAGTACGAGGGCGGGCACGACTACTCGAAGGAGCCGGCCGAGTGCGACATCGAGGACGGCTACTCGGTCAACTCCGGCGAGTTCACCGGCATGCCGACCGAGCAGGCCAAGAAGGCCATCATCGAGAAGGTCGAGCGCGAGAAGATCGGCAAGAAGGCCGTCAACTACAAGCTGCGCGACTGGCTCTTCAGCCGGCAGCGCTACTGGGGCGAGCCCATCCCCCTCGTCCATTGCCCTAAGTGCGGCATCGTCCCCCTCCCCGAGAAGGACCTGCCCCTCGTCCTGCCCGAGGTGGACAGCTACGAGCCCTCCGGCACGGGCGAGAGTCCCTTGGCGAAGATCGACTCCTGGGTCGACACGAGCTGCCCGAAGTGCGGCGGGCCGGCCAAGCGCGAGACGAACACCATGCCGCAGTGGGCGGGCTCCTGCTGGTACTACCTGCGCTTTATCGACTCGAAGGACGGGAAGAGCTTCGCCTCGAAGGCGACGCAGGATTACTGGATGCCCGTCGACCTCTACGTCGGCGGCGCCGAGCACGCGGTGCTCCACCTCCTGTACTCGCGCTTCTGGCACAAGGTCCTCTTCGACCTCGGCCTGGTTAATTCCGACGAGCCCTTTACGCGCCTCATCAACCAGGGGCAGATCCTGGGCGCCGACGGCGTGCGCATGTCCAAGTCGCGCGGCAACACGGTCAATCCCGACGACTACATCGCCGAGAACGGGGCCGACGCCCTGCGCGTCTTCATCATGTTCATGGGTCCCATCGAGGCCGAGAAGCCCTGGTCGACCGCGGGCCTCGTCGGCGTCGAGCGCTTCCTGGAGCGCTGCTGGGCGATCGGGCAGAAGGACATCGTCGACGCCGATCCCGCCCCGGAGCTGAAGCGCCTCATGCACCGGACGATCAAGAAGGTCGGGCACGATACCTCGACCTTGAACTACAACACCGCGATCGCGCAGATGATGGTCTACAGCGCCGAGCTCGCGAAGCTCGAGGAGCTTCCGCGCGCCGCTTGGGAAGCCATGATCCTCATGCTCGCCCCCTACGCGCCCCACCTCGCCGAGGAGCTCTGGGAGGAGGCGGACCATAGGGCCTCGCTCTCGCGCGAGGAGTACCCGAGCTACGACGAGGCGCTCTGCGCCGACGACACCAAGGAGATCGTGGTCCAGGTCAACGGCAAGATCCGCGAGCGCTTCAGCGCCCCCGCCGGGACCGATCAGGCCGAGCTCGAGAAGACCGCCTTTTCCCTGCCGAAGGTCAAGGAATGGACCGAGGGCAAGGAGGTCGCGAAGGTGATCGTCGTCAAGGACAAGCTGGTCAATATCGTCGTGAAGGGCTGAGCGCGGAAGCGGCCTAGAGCGGCGCCCGGCGCTCGGGCCGGTTTCGCCAGGCCCTCAGCGCGAGCTCGTCCGCGTCCTCGATCAAGGTCGAGGGCCGGAGCCTCCCGCGATGCTCGACGATGAGGTCGAATGTCTCGAAGGCGGAGGCGAGCGTCGAGCCCAGCCTCCCGCGAAGTCGCAGCCCCGGCCTGATGAAGGCCTTCGACGCGAAGATGAGGCCTTCGAAGACCAGGGCCTTGTCGATCCCGTCTTGGAGCGCGGCCTCCGTCACCTTGAGGGGCCCGAGGCTCGCGACGACCTTGCCGACGGGTACAAGCAGGTTAGCGGCGACGATGCCCGCCGAGGTCAGCAGCGCGGCGATCCACGACACGCGCTTGCCGGCGAGCCAAGCCGCGGCGGCGAAGAGGGCGAAGAGGGCCGCGCGGACGGCGAGGGGAACGGGCAGGAGGAAGGCGAGCGAGGCGGCGGCGCCGACTATCGCCGAGGTCCCCGGCGGGATGGCGGCTTCCCACTTCTCCCGCCTGGCGCGGCGCATCGCGTCGCCGGCCCGCTCAGCCCGGGCCGCGCCCGGGCCGCCCTCGAGGGCCGCTCCGCGATCCGCGCGCCGGGGACTCGGGACGGGCGGCGCCCGGCCCGCGACCGCCGCGAGCCACTCGGACTTCTCCGCGAAGAGCTCGGCGAAGACGCCGAGGAGGAGGCCCGTGACGAGCCCGGCTGCCAGGAAGGGAGGGGCGACGAGGCGGGCCGCCTCGCGGAACGCGAAGGCGCCCGCGAGGAGGAGCTGCGCCGCGCCGGAGGCGAGGGCCCCGAGGACCGAGGCGCCGATCGAGGACAGGGCGCCGCGCGGGGCCTTGAGCGCGGCGCTCATCGCGAGCGCGGCCGCCGCGGTACCCGCGAGCGAGAAGAGCGCAACGTAGGAGAAGAGCGTTCCCGATATGAGGCTCATGCCGATGACCTTGACTAGCGCGAGGGCCAGGACGCTCGGCAGGGGGAGGAATGAAGCCCCGATCAGTATGGGAAGGTTCGCGATCCCCAGCCGCATGAAGGGCAGGGGCTTGGGGATCATGTACTCGATCGCCGAGAGGAAGAAGCAGAAGGCGCCGAGGAAGGCCACGATGGCCGCGCGGTCGGCCGCCGCGCTGCCGCCGCCGAGCTCAGTAGGCCGTCGCATCGACGAGCTCATCGCCCGTTCCGCCCTCGATGCGGAGCATGACCTTGTTCGGGAGGCAGGCCGACCATTGTCCCGGCCGGGACAATGGGCCCGCCGCGACGCAGGTCTCGTTCGGGCAGGGCGAGGCCGCGATGCGCGCCGCGCCGCCCTCGATCCGGATTATCGTGTCGCCGAGGGGGCCGGGCACGCTGAGCTCGCGCTCCCGGTCGAGCGGATAGACCCATCGGCCGCCCGGGGCGTCGATGACGGCTAGGGGCGTACCCGAGCCGGGGGAGTAGGCCCGGGCCGCGGATGCCGCGACCAGGGCGATTCCCGCGGCGACGATTATCGCGTCGAGCGGCCTAATCCGCACGCGGGCCCAGCGCCGGTCCCGGCCTTAATGCCCGCAGCCGCAGTCGCCGCCCTCGCAGCCGCAGCCCTCGTCCGAGCAGTCGTCGCCGCCCTCGCAGCCGCAGCCGCATCCCTGATGGATATGGCCGTGCTCGAGCTCCTCGGCCGTCGCCTCGCGGACGTCGACTACCTTGACGTCGAAGTGGAGCTCCTCGCCGGCGAGGGGGTGGTTGGCGTCGAGCTTGACCTTATCGCCCTCGAGGGCGAGGACGGTCACCAGCTGGGCCCCGCTAGGCCCCTGGGCGTAGAACTGCATGCCCGCCTCGACCTCGGCGTTATCCCCGAAGTCGGATCGCGATACCTCGAACACGAGCTTGTCGTCGCGCTCGCCGTAAGCCTCGGCGGCGGGGATCACGCAGGCCAGCTCGTCGCCGGCCTTCTTGCCCGCCAGGCGGCGCTCGAGGCCGGAGATGATGTTCTCGGCCCCCTGGATATAGACGAGCGGCTCCGAGCCGCGCGAGGAGTCGAGGACTTCGCCGTCGGCGCCCTTTAATTCGTAGTCGATCGTGACTACGCGATCCTTTTCGATTACCATGTGCATTCCTCGCGAGCGGAGAGCGGATTCGCGGCGGAGCGCCGCGCCCGGCCGGTCGTCGGCCCGGGATTGAGAATGTATAGTATTGAAGCCCCGTTGAAAAGCGGTAGCGCGACGCGGGCGGCATTTCGCGCTATATTTCGGCGTTACTCCAAGCCGATATGTACAGTGGAAGACCCGGGGAGAACGATGAGCCGATCCGAAGAAACGACTAGCTCCCGCGCCGCGATCGCGCTCGGCTCGCTCCTGGCGCTCCTCGCCGCCTACGCGGCCGCCGCCCTCGCATCGACCGCGCTCTCGGGCGAGACGCCGCGATGGCTGTCGGCGGCGGGCGAGTTCCTCTTCGGCGCCTTCGCCTGGGCGGCGCTCTTCGTGCCGATCTGGTTCGCCTGGGCCGCCGCCCTCGCCTTCCTCCCGGGCTGGCGGCCGGGCGCCGTCGCCGCCCTCGGCCTCTCGATCCTGCCCTTCATCTCGATCGCGATCTTCGCGCGCCTCACCGTCGAGCCCGAGACCTTCCTCGCCTCCAATCCCTTCCTCGAGGCCGCGGGCCTTCCCGCGCTCGGCATCGGCACCATCGCGCTCGCCGCCTTCCTCTCGGCGGCCATCTCCCGCCTCGCGCTGCGCCTCTCGGCCGCGGACCGCGGGCGCTATCCGGCGCGCGAGGCGAGCCGGGCCGCGCCCGCGGTCCCGCGCGCGCCCCGGGCCGCCGCCGCTCGCCGCGAGCCGGGCGTGGAGCGGGAAGCCGAGCCTCGATCCGCGAACCTCTTCTCCGAGGCGAGGGACGAGGAGAGACCTTTCGAGTTCAAGGTGCCCGAGCTTCCCCCGGCGCCGAAGCTGCGCTCGGTCGAGGAATCGGGCTCGGCGCCGGCCGCAGCGCCGAGGCGGAGGCCCGAGCCCGACGAGGGCGACGAGCTACTCGAGGAGCTCCCCGTCGTCGCCCCGAGGCCGGGCGCCAGGCCGGCCTCCGCCGCGAGATCGGCGCCGACCTTGCGCGACTCGGGCGGGACGGTCGAGCTGGACGGCTCGCGCCGCGTCGAGTTCACTTCGGTGCCGCCCGCGGGCGCCGGATCCGCGAGGGGAGCGAAGGGCGACTCGGCTAACGCCGGCTCGGCTACTGCCGAGAAGGCCGAGGCCGCCCTCGAGCGAATCCGCTCGCGCCGCAAGGACAAGCCCTACTCGGTCCCCTCGGAGGGTATCCTTACCGCCTATCCCGACGGCCAGTACTGGATCGTCGACGAGAAGACCAAGAGGTCGGCCGAGGTACTGCGCGAGACCCTCGCCGAGTTCAAGATCGAGGCCGAGGTGACCGGCATCCGCAAGGGCCCGGTCATCACGATGTTCGAGATCCTGCCCGCTCCCGGCGTCAGGCTCTCGAAGATCGCCAATCTCTCGGACAACATCGCCCTTCGCCTCGCGGCCTCCAGCGTGCGCATCGTCGCGCCCATCCCCGGCAAGCACGCGGTGGGCATCGAGGTCCCGAACGACAAGCGCTCCATCGTGTCCCTGCGCGAGATCGTCGAGAACGACTTGTTCAAGAACGCGAAGATGGAAGTGCCGATCATCCTGGGCAAGGACATCGCGGGCGAGGCGCAGTTCATCGACCTGACTCAGACCCCGCACCTCCTCATCGCCGGCGCTACCGGCTCGGGCAAGTCCGTCTGCGTCAACTCGATCATCCTCTCGATCCTGTATCGCCGCTCCCCGAACGAGGTCAGGCTCCTCCTCATCGATCCGAAGATCGTCGAGCTCAAACTCTACAACGATATCCCGCATCTGTTGACGCCGGTCATCACCGAGCCCAAGCGCGCCTTCCAGGCTTTGCAGTACTGCA
>CAYPHO010000234.1:0-5485 GCA_964410245.1 uncultured Treponemataceae bacterium
GACCGGGAATGAAGAAGGCAAGGGTTTCCTCGGCGGACGTCGCGCGGCTCTCGGGAGTGTCGAGGACCACGGTGTCCTTCGTGCTCAACGGGACGCCGGGCAAGAACATCCCCGCCCAGACCCGCGAGCGCGTGCTCGAGGCCGCGCGCAGCCTCGACTACTCGCCCGACGCCGAGGCCCGCCTCGTCGCGAAGCGCACCACCAGGTCGGTCGGCCTGGTGGTCAACCACTCCGACTCGATCTACTCGGACGCGTACATCCTCAGGCTCATCGAGGGCATGGCCCCGGTGTTCAACAAGCGCCGGGCGGCCCTGGTCCTGGTGCCCGTCAGGCAGCGCAAGGCCGACTACCTGCACATCGTACGCGAGCACGAGCTCGACGCCGCGATCATCACGAACGCGCGCTCCGGCGACGAGGGCATCCGCTCCTTCGCCGGCTCGGGACTGCCCTGCCTGGTCGTCGGCACGGTAGAGGGCCTCGACGCGCCCCAGATCGACATCGACAACGAGAAGGCCGCCTTCGAGGCTTGCGAATACCTCATCGGCCTGGGACGCCGGCGCGTCGCGATGATCGTCCACGCGAGCGTCGACTACTCGGCCGCGGCCGCGCGCCTGCGGGGCTACAGGGCCGCGCTGGAGGCGCGGGGATCCGGCTTCGACGAGAAGCTGGTGCGGACGGCCGACTTCACCGAGGCCTCGGGCTACGCGGCAATGCGCTCCCTCCTCGAGCCCGGGCCCGCCCCCGACGCTGTCTTCGCGGGCAACGACGCGATCGCCTACGGAGCCTTCCAGTGCATCCTCGACGCGGGGCTCTCCATTCCGGGCGATATCTCGATCATGGGCTTCGACGACGACTTCCCCTCGCGCTTCCTCCAGCCCGCGCTGACGACGGTGAGCCTGCCTGCGGCGGCCCTGGGCGAGAAGGCGGCCTCGACGATCATCGACATGCTCGAGGGCAAGGCCGCCCCCCCGAGGCGCATCGTGCTGCCGACCCGCCTGTCGATCCGCGAGTCCTGCTCGAGGCCGGTCTAGCCCCGAGGGGGCGGGAAGGAAAGCATGCCGGGCATTCTGCGGATAACGCATCTCGAACCGGGCCGGCTGGCCCTGGAGGAAAGCCTCTACCACGGCGCGAACGGCTACGTCGGCGCCAGGGCCTCCTTCGAGGAAGGCTATCCCGAGGGCGCCGCGGGGACCGGCGGCAGCTACGTGAACGGATTCTACTACCTGCATCCGATCCTCCATCCCGAGAAGCTCTACGGCTTCCCCGAGACCGGCGAGCGCATGCCGACCGTCGCGGACGCCCTGGGGATCGGCATCCTCGCCGACGGCGAGAGCGTCCGACTGGACCCGGGCCGCTTCGCGGACTACGAGCGCGGCCTCGACATCGATCGCGGCGTCGCGCATCGCGCCTTCACCTGGCTTTCCCGCGACGGCGCCCGGTTGCGCGTCTCGATACGCAGGCTCGCCTCGCTCGCCAGGAAGGAGCTCATCGCGGTCGAGCTCGCCGTCGAGGCCCTCGACCGCGCGATGAGCATCGTCCTCGAGCCGCGCGTCGAGGGCGATGTCGAGAACTCAGGCGGAGGGAACGATCCCCGACTCGCAGGTTCGGCGCTGAAGGGGCTCATCGTGGTCCGGGCCGAGGCGAGGCCCCTCCCCGCCTCGGGGCCGCCCGGGCCATCGGGGGCGCAGGCGGGAGGAATCATCCTGGTCGAATCGAGGGCGATGGGCCGGGACGCGGGGATGGCCGTCCTGTCGCTCGTGGAGTCGGAAGCGGGGCCGCGGCCGCAGGTCGAGCCCAGCGCCGACGCGCACTCGGCCGCCCTGTCCCTCGGCTTCCGACTGGGCGCTGGCGAATCCTTCCGCCTATCGCGCAAGAACGTCTACGCGGACTCGGACCGCTTCCCCGAGGGAGCGGCCGCCGCCGCGCTCGGCCTGGCCTCGGGCCTCGGGGGCGTCTCCTTCGAGGCCCTGGAGGCCGAGCAGGCCCGCGAGGCGGCCCTACGATGGTCGGCGGCGGAGGCCTCGATCCGGGGAGACCCGAAGTGCGACGAGGGGCTCCGATTCAGCGTCTTCCAGCTCCTGCAGTCCGCCCCCGCCGCCGAGGCTTCCAGCGTGCCGGCCAAGGGCCTGTCCGGCGAGGGCTACGAGGGCCACTATTTCTGGGACGCCGAGATTTACATGGCCCCCTTCTATACCTATACGAATCCCGCCGCCGCCCGCCGCATGCTCTCCTGCCGCGGCAGGATGCTGGAGGGCGCGCGGGAGCACGCGCGGGTCATGGGCCTTCGGCGGGGAGCCCTCTTCCCCTGGCGGACGATCGCCGGGAGGGAATGCTCCGCCTATTATCCTTCGGGAAGCGCGCAGTTCCACATCAACGCCGACATCGCCTACGCCTGCTGGCATTACTGGGAGGCGACAGGCGACCTCGATTTCCTGGAACGCTACGGGGCCGAGATCCTCGTCGAGACGGCGCGCGCCTGGATCGAGGCCGGGCACTTCCGCGGCGGCGAGTTCCGCATCGACGCGGTGACGGGCCCCGACGAGTACGCCTGCGTCGTCGACAACAGCTATTACACCAACGCCATGGCGCGCTTCAACCTGAAAAGGGCCCTCGAGGCGAGGGCGATCCTCGCAGCGCGCTCGCCGGATACCCTCGCCTCGATCGAAAACAGGATCGGCATGGAGGCCGAGGAGACGCGGGCATGGGAGGAGGCCGCCCGGCTCATGCGCCTGCCCTACGACGAGGCTCTCGGCGTCTGCTGCCAGGACGACGGCTTCCTGAGCCGGGGCGAGTGGGACTTCGGCTCGACCCCGGCCTCGGACTACCCCCTCCTGCTCACGCGGCACCACCTGAGCCTGCGCCGCCGCCAGGTCTGCAAGCAGGCCGACGTAGTGCTGGCGCACTTCCTCCTGCCGGGCATCTCGGGCGAGGCCGCCGCGCGCGCGAGCTACGACTACTACGAGCGGCGGACGACGCACGACTCATCGCTGTCCTACGCGATCTTCGCGGCGATGGCCGCCCGCCTGGGCGATGCCGAGAAGGCCCTTGGCTACTTCGAGAAGGCCGCGCGGCTCGACCTCGACGACATCCAGGGCAACGCGAAGGACGGCGTGCACCTCGCGAGCGCCGGAGGCGCCTGGCTCGCCCTGGCCATGGGCTTCGGGGGATTGTCCTTCCCGGGCGCCGTCCCCTCCCTGGCCCCGATCCTCCCGGAGCGCTGGAGCGGCCTGCGCTTCACGATCCGCTTCCGCGGGTCGACGATGCGCGTCGAGGCGAGCCGGGCCGAGGGCGGGCGGGTCGAGGCCTCGGTCGAGCTCCTTTCCGGGCCCGAGATCGGGATCGAGCTCTACGGCGAGAGGCTTACTCTCCGGGACCGCGTCCTCAGGCCCTCCCCGCCCGCCTTTCCGGGGCCTTAGCCGAGGCCAAGCGGCCCTTCGCGCTTCGGGCTAGCCCTCCGACGCGGCCGCGAAAAGCTTCAAGGGCAGCTCGCCGCGGATGCCCATGCGGCCGCCCACGACCACGATAGCCGATACCAGGCCCTCGATTCCCAGGGCGAGCCCGAGGGCCGCCTCGATGCCGCCCTCTTCCGCGACGGCGTTGCCGAGGGCGGTCGCCCAGGCGTCGGCGAGGGCGCCGGCGCAGGGCGCGGCCGCTCGCGGCGCTCGGCAGGCGACCATGGCCGCGTCCGCCCTTCCCAGGCTCAGCGAGGGTCCCACGCTGCCGCTCGAGGTGCACAGGCCTATCGGGGAAAGCGCGGGCGGGATCGACACGCCCACTTTGCCCGAGAGCGGCGAGTCCCCCGCGAAAACCGAGGCCTCGATCGCGTCCTCGAACTTGAGCCACAGGTCGCCGCCGTTCTCCACCGCGATCTCCCGGCAGCCGAACTCGGCCGCGAGGTCGCGGCCCACGAACTCGGCGACGGCCCCGGCGACGGCGGCCATCGGCCCGACTCCGGCCGCCCGGCCCGCGGCGATCATGGCCCGCGCGACCGGCGGGGCCGAGGCGTCGGGGGCGATCGGGGCGAGGCTCGGGATGAATTCGGGCCTGCGGGCGGCGTAGGCTTCCAGCTCGAGCCGGTAATGCCGGGCCCTCGAGGCGGCGAAGTCCTCCATGCGCGGATCGTAGGAGCCGGGATCGACGCCTACCCAGAGATCGGTATCCTTGTACGAGGCCAGGAAGCCGCGGAAGCGCGGGCCCAGGAGGCTGCGATAGTATCGCGCAACGTACGCTTCGCGGCCCATCGCGCGGACGCCGGTCCCTAATCGCCGAACTTCAGGCTGAAGAGTCCGAAGGGGCAGGCCTTGACGCAGAGCCCGCAGGCGATGCACTTCTCACGGTCCACGGCGAGCTCCCACTTCGCGGCGTCCATGGTCAGGCAGCCCGAGAAGCAGACGCCCGTGCAGGCGCCGCAGTCGACGCAGAGCTCCTCGCGGAAGGACAGGGACTGGGCGATGGTCATGAGGCGGATATCGCGCCCGGAGAGGTAGTCCATGCCCCGCGAGATGTCCTCGGCCTCGCCCTCGAGCTCGACGAGCATGCTGCCCTCGTGGCCTGGCGAGACCTCGGCCCTGAGGATGTTCACCTTGACGTCGAAGTCCTTGATCAGCGTGTAGATGATGGGCTCGTCCACCATGGAGCTCGAATACTCGAGGATGTAGCGGTGCTTCATCGCGTCCTCCCCCTCTCGAAGAGCGGCGACACCGAGGAGCGCGCCGGCAGGGCCTGGACGGGCGGGGCGATCGGGAAGGCCCCCGAGGCCACGCGGACCTTGAGCAGGGCGGCGATCGCCCTGGCCCTGGACAGGCTGGAGAGCGGGGCCGCCCGGACCTTCTTCCCCTCGATCTCGACGAAGCCCGAGCGCAGCTCCTCGTAGTTCGTGCGCAGGATCGGGGGATGGCCGTCGAGCCCGTAGTCGCAGACGAGGACCGGTATGTCGCGGTTGCGGACCGAGGCGGCCGCCGCCATCTCCTCGTCGAGGATCGGGATGGGTATGCCCACGCCGAGGTAGATGGTGACGCCGTACTTCTCGAAGTACGCGGCGCGCAGGAAGTCGGGCGACATTTCCTTAACGTCCGCGGTCAGCATGAGGGTCGCCGCGTTGCCCTCGGGGACGCCGCCGGCCGAGCGCGGCTTCTCGGTGTTGAACTGCGTGCCCCTCCAGGACACGAAGCCCTGGGCGCCGCCCAGGAAGACCCTCGTCCCTATCCCGATGGAGCGCAGGTGCGGGTCGTTAAGGAGGGGCGAAAGCTCGCCCGAGGTCGAGTAGTTGACGTTGCCGAAGTGGGGCAGGAGGCTGCCCATGTAGGTGTATAGGATCCTCTCGGTCGAGTTGCACGCGGCCGGATAGTTCTGGTACGCGTTGCGCGGATTCACCATGGTGATCTCGTTGACGCCGTCCTTCGAGATCCATGTGTCGACGGACTTCTTGGGATAGCAGTCCGTGCCCTTGCCCCTGGCCGCGAGATGGACTTCCTCGCCCCTGACC
>CAYPHO010000235.1:0-1896 GCA_964410245.1 uncultured Treponemataceae bacterium
GATTGGCTAGGCGAGTCAATGCCGAGCGCGATTCGAGGAAGGTCAGGTAACCGCTCGAGGCGACGGCCGCGACGATTATCGGAAGTACTACGAGGTGGGTCTTCAGGCGCAGGCTTCTCATCGCTGTTATTTATAGTATAGTAAACATTACGGGAACAGGTGGACATGCAAGAAAAGGGCGAAATTGGGAGATTCGGCAGCTTACGGCCCAGCGGGAACGCATATGTCCCGATCATCGCGCTCAACCTGGCCGTCCTCGCCGGAGTGATCTTGATGATCCTCTTCTTCCTGGGACGCGCGCGCGAGGAAGTCCGGGAGCTGAACCTGAGCGATAACGGCTTCCTCACGACGGAATGGCGCCTGCTCAGGGAATTGAAGGCCGACACCGACCGCATGCTCGGCGAGAAGGACCGCGAGATCGAGACGCTGAGGAAGCAATACCAAAGCCTAAAAAGCGCGGGCTCCTCGACCGAGCTGCTTGCCTCCATCGAAGTGGAAATGAGGCGCTTGGAAGCCGAGCGCGGCCAGATCCTGGCCAACCGCATCAACGCGGCGAAGGAAGCGCCTGCCGCAGGGGCAGAGCCGGCAATAGGGTCATCTCCGGCCGCCATGCCGGCCCGGGCCGCCGCTCCGGCCGCGAATCCCGCGTCGACGGCGCGTCCTTCCCCCCTCATCGAGCTCCTTGGCCGCCGCGTCTCAGGGCTGGAGGCGGATTTGAAGGAAAGCCGCCAGGCGGCCACGGCCCTCGGGCTGGCATTGGATGAGCTTAGGCGAGAGAAAGCTGAGGAGTCAAAGAAGAGCGCGGCTCCTGCGACGGCGGCCGCCGAGCCCGCCCCGGCAATGATCGCGGCGCCTAAGGCTCGGGATGCGAGCGATATCGAGATCGCCTCTATAATCGCCGCCCTCGAGCAGGAGCGCGACTCGATCGAGGATCCCAAGAACGTGATCGGTCTCTCGGACCTGAAAACCGGGACCCTCCTGCGGGCCATCGTGCGGATTCCCGCGATCCGCGCCGAGTATCCGGAGCTCCTCGAGTCCCTGGACCGCTACCTAAAGCTGATAGGGACGGAGGAGTACCTGAAGGGAAGGCGCGAGGCCTACGACGAGGTCATCCGGGCCATCGAGGCGGCGGGGGGATGAGGAGCGGTATCAGATCGGCTCGCTCACCGTCCATGGCGATGAATATACACCTGAGACGGCCTTTACTCGATATGTGTATTGCTTGACATCGCTCAGGCCAGAATCGCCGCACGATAGCAATGGCCCTGAATAGACGGACGAAAAAACCGACTCGTCTTCGGCCTTGCGCTCGACCACGAATTGATCGATTGCATCGACATACCCGTGGTTATAATTGATGGTTGCATTGCCGCTGACTCCGTTACGAGTGATAGAAGAGAACGAAGGCGCGAAGGGCAGGACAGTTACGACGACGGTATCGGTCCGCAACTCGGAGTCGGTCAGGATGACCATCACCTGCCCGATCGCATCCCCTGCGCTATATACGTTATTCGAAACCGATCCGAGATCCCATCCGAGCGTCAGCGGGGATACAGCGCCCGCTTGTACCTCATAGCTATACGGCGGGACGCCCCCTCGAGGAATCAGCGCGACGCTCGCATCGCGGCCGACGACGACGCCTGAGCCTTCATAGCTCAGCTCCAGCGGCCCGCCCTCGGCGATCCGATACGGAAGCGAGAACGCATCGAGCAGGGAATAGGAGTCGCAGCCGGCGGCCGCGATGACGGCGAGCAGGGCGAGCGCCGGGAACCTCGCCGATCTCGAGATAGCCTTCATCCTCTCAGAACTCCTTGCACAGCGTGATCGAGGGCTCGAGGCCCAGGATCAGGATATCGGCGTCGAAGTACTCGATCGGCAGGTCCAGTCCGTGACGGC
>CAYPHO010000235.1:1906-5421 GCA_964410245.1 uncultured Treponemataceae bacterium
GGCGTCGAAGATCGCCGCGAAGCGAAGCTCGCCGCCCAGGAAGAAATCCTTGCCCAGGGGGAAGCCGGCATGAAATCCCGCCTCGGCGAAGGGCACCGTCTTGGTCAAAGTCCCCTCGGCGCCGTCCACCGTCAAGAAAGCCGCGCCTCCGGACAAACCGCCGGAGAGGCGCTGTTTCTGGGCCGCGCCGAGTCCGAAGCCCATATCGAGTCCGAGGCGGCTTATATAAAGCCCGCCGCCGGCGACTCCCTCGTTGATAAAGACCTTCGTCGCCGCGGCGCGTAGACCGGCCGACAGGCTCCAGCTTTTCCGTATGAACAATGCTCCCGCCTCGAGGGAAGCGCTGGCCCCGAAGGCGGCGTACTCGGCAAAATCGCCGATAAAGGCGACAGCGCCCGCATGCGCCAGGGCCTCGACCCTCAGGCGCTTGTTCGTGCGGAGCGTCTCCTCGACGGGCACGAGCTCCGAGCTGAAGAGACCCTGGATAGCGGCCGCTCCTTGCTTCCCCGGCTCCTCGAAATCGGCCTCCGAGAGGAGGCGGCCCAGCGCCGCGGACAGCTCTTCGTCCAAGGAGCGGTCCAGCCGCGCGAGGGCCTCGGACTGGGCCAGGATGCCGCGCCCTCCCTTCGCCTCGGCCAGCGAGAGCCGCAATCCGAGCTCTGTCCCCCGCGGCGATCGCGTCTCGTACCAGATCGTCAGGATGTAGTCGGCGCCTTTCTCCGCCTTCGTGCTCGACCAGCCCAGATCGCTCAGGGCCACGCCTACCGACAGGTAAAGCAACGACTCGAGCTCCGCGTCAGGCTCCGCGGCCTCGAAACGCTGGCAGATCAGGTTCTGCGCCGCCCCGAAGGAGGCGCAAAGAGCCAGCATCGCCGTCGCGAGGACAATTCTTATCAGGGTACGCGATTCTCGAATTGTATTTTGTTCTATGCGAGCCCAATGCATCCGCTTCTATACTCGGCCGAGACCGGCCTTCGTGTCAATGACGGGAGGTAATATTTGCTTATGTAAATATACGTATGTATTATTGCCCTCGCCCAAGACCGGCAGCCGATGCTTTATACTAAGCAAGAGTTTCTACTCGAGGCGGAGCGCGATGACCGACATTCAGTTCAGGGACGGCATGCTCGCCAAGATGGCCGGCTCTCCGGAGCTCTCGCTGGAAGAGCATCCCCGCGTCGTCGTGATGAGCGACTTCCATATGGGCGACGGAGGCGGACGCGACGCCCTCAGGCACAACGGCGAGCTCCTGTCGGCCGTACTCGAACGCTGGTACCTCGAGCGCGGCTCGGTCCTGGTCTTGAACGGCGACATAGAAGAGCTGCAGAAATTCTCCCTCGATCGGGTGCGCTCGGCCTGGCCCGGGCTCTACGGCCTCTTCGACCGCTTCGCCGCGGGACCGGGCTTCTTCAAGATCGTCGGCAACCATGACGAGTCCTTCCTGGACGAGCCTCATCGCCGGTATCCGCTCCTCGAGGGCCTGTCCCTGCGCTGGGGCGACCGGCTGATGTACGCCTTCCACGGCCACCAGGCCTCGGACTGGTACGTCGAGCACAACGCCTTGGCCGGCGCATTGGTGCGCTACCTCGTCGGGACCCTGCGAATCCCAAGCCCCAGCGTGTCCAAGGACTCCAGGCGCAAGTTCGGCGTGGAGCGGAAGATCTACGAGTTCTCGCGCGCCTGCCGCATCGTCTCGATTATCGGGCACACGCATCGGCCCCTCTTCGAGTCCCTATCCAAATACGATTGGCTGCGCTTCGAGATCGAGCGCCTCTGCGCCGAGTACGCGCCCTCGAGCGAGGAATCCCGCCGCGAGATAGCCGAGCGCATCGCCGTCTACCGCGACGAGTTCCAGCGCCTAAGGCGGCGCGATAGGCGGCGCAGCCGCAGCATGAGCCTCTACGGCAACGACATCCTCCTGCCCTGCCTCTTCAACTCGGGCAGCGCGGTCGGCAAGAAGGGAATAACGGCCATCGAGATCGAGGACGGCCGCATACAGCTGGCCTACTGGTTCGAGGAGGGCCGGGTCAAGCGCTACCTGGCCGGCGAGGCGGCGCGCTCGAAGCCGCTGCCCGGCACGGGCTACCGCCGCGCGGTCCTCGGCTCGGCCCGCCTGGACTACCTCTTGGCGCGGATAGACCTGTTGGGCTAAGGCGGCCGCGGCGGGCGGCCCCGTCTCGCCGCCGCGACCCGCCCCGAGCGCCGGCTACTTGGCGACGCTGAAGCTCCAGTCCGCGCCCTCGGCGAGGTAGAGCCCGCCGCGCAGCGCGCGGATCTCTTCGGACACCGATACTCGGTACGCGCCCGGGGCCAGGGGGGAATCCGCCACGAAGCTCAGCTTCTCTCCGTTCCAGACCAGGGAACCCTCGAGCTTCGGCGCCGAGGGATCGGAAAGCGAGCGAAGGACGACGGCGTCAGCGGATATCCGCTGCTCCATGGGCTCGGAGAAGAGGATCGTCACGGCCTGCGATGGCGCTCCGCGGGAGCCGCGCTCGAGCGATATTTTCTTAATTTCCGGGCGCGATCCTTCGATGATACCGGCACCCGGCTCCCGCGCGCCCTCCTTCGACGCCAGAATGACGCCGCCGAAGGCGGGCAGCGAGACCTTGAGCATGCCGCCGGCGACGACGGCCGATCCGCCCGGGCGCCCGTGCGAGCCGCGGTCGGCGGTCAGGACCAGCTCCATCCGGTCCCCGTCGGCCAGGCCTGCGCGCCCGACGGGGATCTCGAGCTCGATTGGTCGGTCGTTGTTGTTGACCGCGGCGACGACCCTCGATCCGGCATCCCACCTTCCCAGGGCGTAAACGCCCTTATCGCGCGAGTACAGGGTCGCGAAGGAGCCCGAGCGCAGGGCCGAGTACTCCTTGTGGACGGCGATGACGTCGCGGTAGAAGCCGAGGAGCTCCTGATCCTCGCTTCCCCAGGGATAGGTCCTGCGGTCGTCGGGATCGGTGAAGCCGGCTAGGCCCGCCTCGTTGCCGTAATAGAGGGTCGGCGCGCCCGGCATGGTCATCTGGAGGATGACGGCTTCCTTCATGATGCCCTTGTTGATGCCGTCGTCGGCCTTATCCTGGGGCGAGAAGTCGTTCGTACTGCGCTTGTCGTCGACGTAGCCGCTCGTGCGCGTGATGAATCGCGAGTGGTCGTGGTTATCGAGCTCGTTCATCGCGATCTCGAGCGAGTTCCAGGGCAGCTTGGCCATCTTGTCCGCGAGATCGGCGGCGAAGGTCGCCGAATCGTTGTGGAGCTTCTCGCGGTAGTAGTAGCTATGCTTCTCCAGTCCCGTGAGGAACCAGCCGACCGGCTCGAAGAAGGCGTCGTAGTTCATCACCGTGTCCCACTGATCGCCCCGGAGCCAGGAGGAGGAGTCGCCGTAGACCTCGGCCAAGATGACCGCCTGGGGATTCGCGGACTTCACCGCGTCGCGGAACTCGGCCCAGAAATAATGGTTGTATTTGGGCGAGTGGCCGAGGTCGGCGGCCACGTCGAGCCTCCAGCCGTCCGCGCCGAAGCCC
>CAYPHO010000236.1:0-386 GCA_964410245.1 uncultured Treponemataceae bacterium
TATCGAGGCTGATCGGCTCGCCGCCCGGCTACGTCGGCTACGAGGAGGGGGGCCTCCTGACCGACGCGATCCGCAAGACCCCGCACGCCGTGGTACTCCTCGACGAGATCGAGAAGGCGCATCCGGACGTCTACAACATCCTCCTGCAGATCATGGACTACGCGACCTTGACCGACAACCAAGGGCGCAAGGCCGACTTCCGCAACGTCATCCTCATCATGACCACGAACGCGGGCGCGGCCGACCTGCAGCGCCGCAGCATCGGCTTCTCCGACAGCCGCGAGGCCGGCGACGAGATGGTCGAGATCAAGCGGCTGTTCACGCCAGAATTCCGCAATCGTCTCGACTCGATCATCAGTTTCAAGGCGCTCGATCAGGAAATCATC
>CAYPHO010000236.1:396-5334 GCA_964410245.1 uncultured Treponemataceae bacterium
TCATGACCAGCAACGCGGGGGCGCGCGACATCGGAAAGAGCCTGATCGGCTTCGGCGAGCGGGCCCTAACCGACTCGGCCCTGAACGACGCGGTCGAGCGGGCCTTCACCCCGGAGTTCCGCAACAGGCTCGACGCGGTCGTCCGCTTCGACAACCTGCCGCCCGAGGTCATCGAGCGCATAGTCCTCAAGGCCATCGACGACTTCCGCGTCCAGCTGGCCGAGAAGAAGGTCGAGCTCGAGGCCACTCCGGCCCTGGTCAAGCACCTGGCCGAGAAGGGCTATTCCAAGGAGTTCGGCGCCCGCAACATCGGCAGGCTGGTCGAGGACAAGATCAAGACCTTCTTCGTGGACGAGGTCCTCTTCGGGCGCTTGGCCGAGGGAGGCAAGGCCGTAGCGGACCTGGTCGACGGAGAGGTCTCGATAAGCGTCTCCTAATCGAGCGACTCGAATGCCCCGATCGAGCTAAAGAGCCGGATATCTCCATTGACAAATTCTAACTTTATTATAGATTGTTAGAATATTAGTCTGGAGACGAGAAGTGCCCGCAGTAGATAAAAAAGAAGAGATCCTCGACGCCGCGACGAGCTGCTTCGCGCGCTACGGCTACGACAAGACCACCATGGACGACATCGGAAAACTTGTCGGCATGAACAAGGTCTCTCTCTATTATTACTTTAACGGCAAAGAAATACTTTTTAAAACAGCTCTGGCTCGCGAGGCGAGGCTCTATGATGAGCGAAGCCTGGCCGAGGCCAAGGCGGCCTCTGGCTTTCGCTCGCGGATAGAGACCTGGATCTCGAGGAGCTTCCGCTACAGCCAGGAAAGCGGCCTCCTCAGGACCGTCTCGGCCGAATCTTTATCGGCCCTGCGGCCCTTCCTGCGCGAGTACCGCGCGCGGGCCCTCGAAACGAGCTCGGCGGCGCTCTCGGCCTTTATCGAGGAGGGGATAGCCGCAGGCGAGGCGAGGTCCTGCGACTCGGTCAAGGTCGCCCGGACCATCTTCACCATCGCCGTCTCGATCAAGCAGTTGGCCTACCAGGAAGGCGGCGGCGAGGTCGACATAGACGGACTGCTCGAGCGCATTCTCTTCGCGGTCGGCCTGGTACTGGACGGGATCGCGGCGAGGCGCTAGCGAACTTCGAAGGAGGAGCTATGGCGGTCAAGGCTGAATGGATCGAGTACGGCGGCGACATCGGCTACTTCGCCGTTCCCGAGCGGGCGAAGGCCCCGGTCCCGGGAGTCGTCGTCGTCTCGGAAGTGATGGGAATCAACGCCCAGATCGAGGACGCGACGCGCAGGATCGCGGCGGCGGGCTACGCGGCGCTGGCCCCGGATATCTACGCCGTGGGAGGGGAGCGCCCCGAGGCCCTGCGCCGCGAGCGCGTGGACGAGGCCATGGCCTTCATGCAGACCATGCCGCCCCAGGCCCGCTTCGATCCCGCGGCGCGCGACGCCTCCATGGCCGTCCTTCCGGCGGACAAGCGGGCCCGCATCCTCGAGAGCTTCACGACGATCTTCTCGATGATCAACCGGGTCCCGGAGTTCGTTCCCCCGCTCCGCCGCGCGGTCGACTATCTGCGGAGCCGGAATCCCCGGAGCGCGGGCCGCAGGGTCGGCTGCGTCGGCTTCTGCATGGGAGGGGGCCTGTCCGCCCTCCTCGCCTGCGAGGAGCCCGAGCTCTCGGCGGCGGCGGTCTATTACGGGACCGCCCCGGCGGCCGAGAAGATAGCGGGCATCGCCTGCCCGGTCCTCGGCTTCTACGGCGCGCTCGACCAGCGGATCAACGCCGGCATCCCGGATTTCGAGAAGGCGATGAAGGCGGCCGGCAAGGACTTCGAGTATAGGATCTACGAAGGCGCCAACCACGGCTTCTTCAACGACGACTCCCCCGGCTACGACGCCGAGGCCTCCCGCGACTCCTTCGCCAGGCTCCTGGGCTTCTTCGCCGGGCGCTTGAGCGACTAGGCCGGGCCGCGGGCAGAGGCGGGGCGTCGCTGGCATGGAAGCGGGATCGAGGGGCGACTTCCTGGTCATGGCCAAGCCGGCCGGGCCGCGCTGCGACATGCGCTGCGCCTATTGCTACTACGTCGACAACGAGACGGCCCTTCGAGGGCCCGGCGCGGCCGCGCCAGGCACCGACCCGGAAGCGGCCCCGGGAGGCGGGAGCGCGGCCGGGGCCCGCCGCCCCAAGCCGCCGGGCCGCATGAGCGAGGAGCTCCTCGAGCTCTATATCGCGCAACGCTTCGAGGCAGCCGCGGCGCCCGCCAGCCCGGCGGCCGTCCACTTCGAGTGGCACGGAGGCGAGCCCACCCTGCTCGGCCTGGACTACTTCAAGGCGATCGCCCGCATCGAGCGGCGCCTGGCCCCTCCCGGGATCGAGGTCACGAACGGCCTGCAGACCAACGGCCTCGGCCTGAACGGGGCCTGGGCCGACTTCCTGGCCGCGGAGGGATGGTCGGTCGGCCTGAGCCTCGACGGCCCGGCAAAGATCCACGACGCGTACCGCAGGACGGCCGAGGGGGGCCCCACGCATGGCCGCGTTATGCGCTCCTACGAGAACCTGGCCCGGCGCGGCGCCTTCGTTAACCTGCTCTGCGTCCTGACGAAGGCCGGCGCGGGCTTCCCCGACGAGGTCTACGGCTTCTTCCGCGGCATCGGCGGCCGCTACCTGCAATTCCTGCCCCTCGCCGCGCCGGCGAGGAACGGCAGGCCGCATCCGGCTGCGGCCGAACCCGCGGAGATCGGCGATTTCCTATGCCGCGCCTTCGACATGTGGATCGGCTACGACGTCGGCAGGATCGTCGTGCAGAACTTCGACGAGGCCCTGAGGCCGATCCTCGGGATGCCGCACGCCCTCTGCGTCCATCGCGAGACCTGCGGCGACGTCCTGGCGCTGGAGCGCGACGGCAGCGTCTACGCCTGCGACCACTTCGTCGACGACGCTCGCCGCATAGGAAGCATACGCGAGCGCAGCCTCGGGGAAATCGCCAAGGACCCAGCGCTCGCGGCCTTCGGAGAGGCGAAGCGCTCCTCCCTCCCCGCCGCGTGCCTGGACTGCGAGCACCTGGCGGGGTGCAACGGCGGCTGCCCCAAGGACCGATTCGTCGCCGCTCCCGACGGAGACGGCATGATCAGCTATCTCTGCCCCGCGTACTCGCGCTTCCTCGCGCACGCCCGCCCCGTCCTCGAGAGGCTGGCGGCGCACTTGAAGGCGGGACGCCCCCCGCGGGAATTCCGCGAGGAAATTCCCGGCGCCTAGGCGCGCCTGGCGGAAGAGGCGCGCAACCATAGCGCGGGCGAGCGCGTCTATTCCCGATAGCTTGACACTACCCGTCAAACATGTAACTTCCAGCGTAGCGGTTACTTTCCCAACTCGTGTTAAATTCGTATTGTATACCGGCATCTACAGTCAGGAGCGAATATTGAGCAGAACCGCCGTCATGCAACGCGCCTACTCCCCCGAGCCCCACGACCTGGTCATCGCGGCATCGTCATCCGTTTTCGCATTCATGTCCTTCGCCTTTCCCAATACGGGCGTCCTGCCCGTACTCGGGACGCCGACGCCGCGAGGCTACGTCATGGGAGCGGTCTTCGTCCTCTTCGCCGCCGCATCCCTCCTCGCGGGACTCCTCCCGCCCTCGAACCGGCCGAAATTCCTCTCCTTCCTCAGGCTCTTCTATCCCCAGGCCTTCCTGGTACTCTTCTTCACCGAGAGCATACTCCTCTCGTCCCTGGTCTTCGGGGGAGTATCCCACGACGCGGCCTTCGCGGCCGCCGACCAATGGATCTTCGGCTTCCAGCCGGCCAGGGAATTCCATAAGCTCTTCGAGTCCAGCGCCTTCGTCAACGAGCTCATGTACGGCGCCTACTTCTTCTATTTCGTCCTCCTCATCGTCACGCCCTGGCTGGCCTGGCTCCTGGGAAGGCGGGAGGAGGCCAAGCGCTTCCTCTTCGTCTCGGTCGTCGCCATGGTCACGCTCTCGACCTTCTATATCTTCTTCAGGGTCCAAGGCCCCAAGTACTGGTTCGCGGACCTCCACGACGCCTGGTACGACGGCATCCCGGGCGGGATATTCGTCGCCTTCTTCCAGGGGCTCTTCTCGACGGCCGTGCTCTCCGGCGCCGCCTTCCCCTCGACCCACGTCGCCATGACGGCGGTCACGGCCTATATCGCCTGCAAGATCGATCGGCGCCTCCTCGCGCCCTACCTCGTCGCCTCGTTCTTCATCCTGGCCTCGACGGTTTACATCTACGCGCACTACTTCGTGGACATCCTCGGCGGCCTGGCCTACGCCGCCCTCGCCGTGCCGATAGCCTCGCGCCTCTATCCCGTCGCCCTCAAGCTCGCCGCCCGGGTCGGGCCGCCCGGCGAGCGGAGCGAGGGACGCGCGGCCGCCTAGGCGGGCGCATGGCCGCGGGCGCCGGGGCCGGCCCCTCCCGCGGAAGATGACAGGAAGGGGACGCCGGACTATAGTTACGGCATGCTCCCCGGAGGATCCAGGACGGCGCGCTTCCCCTACCTCGACGAGGACCAGGACTTCCCCTTCCCCGAGCCCTCGGGGGCCGACGAGCGCGGCATCGTCTGCGCGGGGGGCAATCTCTCGCCCGGCATGCTCCTGTCAGCGTACCGCCGCGGGATATTCCCCTGGTTCTCCGAGGACGAGCCTATACTCTGGTGGAGCCCCGACCCCCGCTTCGTCCTCTTCCCCGATGAGCTCCACGCCTCCCGCACCATGCTGAGGCTGCTCCGGAAAGGCCGCTACCGGCTGTCGATCGATCGCGACTTCCCCGCCGTCATCCGCGCCTGCTCCTCGGCCAAGCGCCCGGGCCAGAGGGGCACCTGGATCACGGAGGGCATGATCGAGGCCTATATCGAGCTCCACCGCCTGGGCCTGGCCCACTCGGCCGAGGCGAGGCTCGACGGCGAGCTCGTCGG